>NZ_JBXWPF010000001.1:0-403808 GCF_059611265.1 Ruegeria sp. CDSA241 | reverse complement strand
CGCTGACGGCCCAGCTCGGACGTGATCGAGCCGAACAGCTCTGGGTCGCGCGCTGAGAGAGACTGGGTGAAAAAACCTTGTGTGCGTTGCGGGGCGTTCACTTTGAAACCTCCAAAAAAGGGTTAGCCGGTCCAGCCAAGGCCAGCGGAAATAGCGTTCATGGATTGCAGCAGGGGAACAGGAACCGATCCTGCCTGAGGTTCGGATCGAGCTTGTCGCAGCAATTCGACCTGCAGCGCGTGAATGCGGGCCAGTTCAGCCCGTTTGCGATCAAACCGCTCGCACAGGCGAGGGAAACGGTGTCCGATAGTTTGTCCTCCCGTCAGAAATTGCACTGCACTGCAGGCGCTATCGTATTCCGCTTTGATTGACTGAAAGACGATTTGTCGGGTGTTCTCATCGTGCACTAGTTCGCCGTATTGTGCGGCGATGGCCATATCCGCCTGATAGAGCGATTTCTCAATTTCATCGACGGCAAGGCGGAACAGCCGGGAGTGCTGAAACATATCCTGCAGCACTTCATCACCGCGCGCGCCACGAAATTTGCGGAAGCTGGCCATTGCGGCCCCGAAACCATACCAGCCCGTGATCAGGTGGCGGTTCTGCGACCAGGCAAAGACCCATGGAATGGCGCGCAGATCATCCAGACTGGCCGCGCCAAAGCGACGTGCCGGACGAGATCCTATTTTCAGGCGGGCTAATTCCTCGACCGGGCTGGCCTGCTGGAAATAGTCCAGAAAGCCTGGCATCTTCAAAAGCGAGACATAGGCTGTCTGTGACAGTTCCGACAGAGCATCCAACGCGTCGTCGAACTCGGGCCGGGCCAGGGTTTCGCCGGGATTGGCGGTATGACGCAACGTGCTTGAGAGGAGCAGTTCCAGATGGGCCGCGGCTGTTCCGCGGTTGGCGTATCTGGTCGAAACAACTTCGCCCTGTTCAGTTACGCGCAAGCGCCCGGCAATTGTTCCGCTGGGTTGCGCAGCAATCGCCCGCCCAGTGGGAGCGCCGCCCCGACTGACTGAGCCTCCGCGTCCATGGAAAAACGTGACCTTGAAACCTTGCGAAGCCAGTGCCGTCACGATGCGACGTTGGGCGCGCTCCAGCTCCCATGTTGAGCAGAAATACCCGCCATCCTTGCCGCTGTCCGAATACCCCAGCATCACTTCGATTTCATTTCCATCGGTTTTGAGGCTGCGGCGGGCAAGCGGTACTGCCAAAACGTCCAGCAGGATCGCAGGGGCATTGCGAAGATCTGCAATCGTTTCGAATAATGGCACCACCGAGATATCCAGTGTCTCGGACCCGAAACCGGAATAGCGGGCCAGCAGGTACACACCGAGAATATCATCGGCAGACCGGGTCATGGACAGGATAAATGGCCCAATTGCCTTGGGGTCCGGCCCCGAGCGAACACTATGAACAAGCGCTAAAAGCGCCAGCATTTCCTGCGCCTGATCGCTCAGCGCCTCGCGGTTTTGATAGGGCAGGTTTTGATCTGCCAGCTCTGATCGCAGACGGGTAGACCAGTCGGGCGTGCCATATTCCGGTGCATGTCCGGATTGTGACCAAAGTTCCGTCAGAACGTCATTCGTGACGGTTGAATTCTGACGAATATCCAGGGTTGTGGTTCGGAACCCGAAAACCATAGCGGCACGGCACAGCGGACGGATATGCCTCTGTGCCAGGACGTCGGCGTTGACCGCGCATAAAGCCGTATCAAGTGCCCCAAGATCGCTTACGAATTGTGAGATGTGATCATAGCCGCCATCGGTCAGCCGATAGCGAATGGCATTGAGAGCCTGCCGGAACGGTTCGTTTCGATTGCGATCGTCGTCCGGAGTCCGGTCGATAATTTCTTGTACACGTGCACGGTTTGACTCAGGAAGCGGCAATATGAGCGCGCTGATGCTCAACCGGCTTGCAGCTTGATCGATGGCCTGACGATAAAGATCCTGAACCGTTTCACGGCCGCGTTGCAGGGCCAGTGCGGTCATCTCGGTTGTGACATTCGGATTGCCATCCCGGTCGCCGCCAATCCAGCTGTGAAAGCGAATGTTGGGTGTTTTGCCTAGAGTCTGACCCAACACATGCATGCAGGCCTGATCGAACCGATCCATGACCTGCGGGACGGCGTCAAAGATTGCATCCCGGAAGAATTGCAACCCCCACTCGATCTCGTCGCGCAGGCTTGGGCGCGACAGGCGAAGTTCGCCTGTCAGCCACAAAAGATCAATCTCGCCTTCCAGACCATTCAGCAATTCGGTGCGTTCGGTCGGGGTCCATCGTTGCACTTCAAGACTGACAAGATTGCGGTAGATCCGCCGGTGAATTTCCAAAACGGTGACCCGTTTGGCCTCGGTCGGGTGCGCGGTCAGGGTGGGACCGGCGCATAGGTCAGCCGTCAGTTTTTTTGTCTGGCTGTCCGTTAATTTCAGTTCAGACAATACCTCGGCAAACCCGCCTTCGACCGCTTCCGCGCCGCTTAGGGTCTCGGTAAGGCGCCGGTCCCGGACATGGGCGTTTTCATCAATGATGCGTAACAGTTGGAACCAGATCGATAGGGCTTGCAGATACGGCGTTGCCTCGAGCCCTGTAGGGATGGGTTGCAACGGCATGGCCTCGGCCCATGTCGCCACATGCGGCGCCCGCTTCGACAGAATATTCCGCCACAACGCCCGCAGTTCCGAGCGCAATTCCTCGGCATAGCCCGAAGGGTCCGGGATGGACGGAATATTGCGGGCCAGCGATTGCATCAGATCACCTGGTCCCGCGGGGTGCGACCTGCGAAGAAGTCGGCCAGATTGTCGAGTACGCGAAAGCCCATGGCCTCGCGCGATTCTTTTGTGGCGCTACCCAGATGGGGTAGCATCACCAGGTTGTCGCATTGCAACAGATCCGGGCTAATGCGAGGTTCGCCATCGAACACGTCCAAAGCAGCCCCACCGATCGTGTCGAACATCAGCGACTGCACAAGCGCGTGCTCATCCACGACCTCACCGCGCGCAGTGTTGATGAGGAAGGCGTTGGGCTTCATCAGATCCATTCTGCGCCCGTTGATCAGGTGCCGGTTTGCGGCCCCACCCGGGCAGTGCAGTGAGACGAAATCGCAGTGCGGCAGCAGATCGTCCACGGTATCGACCTGAGTTGCGTTGAACTGTTTCAATACCTCGGACGAGACAGTGCTGCGGTTCTGGACAAGAATATTCATGCCGAACCCATGGTGCGCGCGACGGGCCATTTCCTGACCGATGCGGCCAAAACCGATGATGCCCAGAGTCTTGCCGCTGACCTTGGTGCCGACCAGATGGGTCGGACGCCAGCCGGTCCAGCCGCCCGCGCGCAGCTCACGTTCGCCTTGGCCGGCGCGGCGGGCTACCATCAGCAGCAATGTCATGGCCAGATCAGCCGTGCATTCGGATAAGACATCCGGCGTATTGGTTACAGTCATACCAAGGCTGCGCGCAGCGGGTTCACAGATATGGCTGTAACCAACTCCATAATTGGCGAGGATTTTGGTTTGCGCCGCAGATACGTCCAGTGCCTCGGCGCTGAGCGTGTCGGTGACCGTGGGCAGAACCGCGTCATAGCGTTTCAACGCGTCGCGGATCTCGGCCGGGGACAATGGTTTGTCCCCGATGTTGAGTACGGTGTTATAGTTTTCGGCCAGTTGCGCCTCGACGGCGGCGGGCCAGCGACGGGTGACAAGGACCGAAGGTTTGACCATCACGCAGCCACTCCCATGACGCGGGCGATGGTCTCGCCAATTACCGCAGGGTTTTCAGCAACAGTCACACCCGCCGCCGATAGGATTTCGACCTTTTCCGAGGCGCTTTCGCCAAATGCCGAGATGATCGCCCCGGCATGACCCATGGTCCTGCCTTTAGGTGCGGTCAGACCGGCGACATAGGCCACGACGGGTTTGGTGACGTGGTCTCGGATATACTCGGCCGCCTCGGCTTCCTGAGGGCCGCCGATTTCGCCGATCATGGCGATGACCTCGGTGTCCTCATCCTGTTCGAACCGCTCAAGGATATCGCGGAAGGACGAGCCGTTGATCGGGTCGCCACCGATACCGACGCTGGTTGAGACGCCAATGCCACGCTCCTTCAGCTGCGCCGCGGCTTCATAGCCCAGCGTGCCCGAACGACCGATGATGCCGACATTGCCCGGCAGGTAGATATGGCCCGGCATAATCCCCAGCAGCGCCTTGCCAGGGCTGATAGTTCCAGCACAGTTCGGGCCGGTCAGCACCATGCGATTGTCCTTGGGATAGCGATACATATAGCGTTTGACGCGGATCATGTCCTGCGCCGGGATGCCGTCGGTTATGCAAACGCAATAACGGATACCGGCATCTGCGGCCTCCATGATCGAATCCGCCGCAAACGGGGGCGGCACGAAGACAAGGCTGGCCTCTGCGCCGGTGGCCGTGACCGCTTGTTTGACAGTGTCGAAGACAGGCACGCCTTCTACGATTTCGCCGCCCTTGCCAGGGACGACACCGCCAACAACATTGGTGCCGTATTCCAACATATCCTTGGTGTGAAAGCGTGCCATACGTCCAGTGATGCCCTGAACAATAACGCGGGTGTCGCGGTCCAGAAGAATGCTCATTACACAGCCCTCATCTTGGTGTTTTGGGTCAAATCGTTTTGCCATGCACCAACGGCGCGTTCGGCAGCTTCCATCAATGTTGTTGCACGAATAATCGGCAGGCCGGACTTGGCGAGTATTTTCTGACCTTCTTCAACATTCGTCCCGGCAAGGCGCACGATGACTGGGATGTCGATATCCAGTTCCTTCAGAGCCTGCACGACGCCTTCGGCAACCCAGTCGCAGCGGTTGATGCCGGCGAATATGTTGACCAGAACCGCTTGGACGTTCTTGTCGGACAGTACCAATCGGAAAGCTTTGGCAACACGTTCTGGTGACGCGCCGCCTCCGATATCGAGGAAGTTTGCAGGCTCTCCCCCGGCCAGCTTGATCGTGTCCATCGTCGCCATGGCCAGACCGGCACCATTCACGATGCAGCCGATATTGCCGTCCAGCCCGACATAAGACAGGCCACGATCCGCCGCGCGGCTTTCACGGGGGTCTTCCTGGCTTTTGTCGCGAAGCTCGGCTACCTGCGGGTGGCGGAACAAGGCGTTGTCGTCAAAGCTCATCTTGGCGTCCAGCGCCAACACTCGATCGTCGCCGGTGATGACGAGCGGATTGATTTCAACCATAGTCGCGTCCAGCTTGTTGAAAGCGGCGTAACACCCTTGGAGGGTGCGGACCATGTTTTGGATCAGACGGGGCTCCAGTCCCAGATTGAAGGCAATCTCGCGCGCCTGAAACTCCTGCAGACCTACCGCAGGTTCGACGATGGAGCGGACAATGCTTTCAGGGCGTTCTGCGGAAATATCCTCGATCTCCATTCCGCCCTCGGACGAGGCGACGATCATCACGCGTTGGCTTGAGCGGTCGAGCACAAAACCCAGATAGATTTCCCGATCGATCGGAACGGCAGATTCGACGTAGACGCGATAGATGCCTTTGCCATCGGGTCCGGTCTGATGCGTCACCAGCTTGCGGCCAAACATCTCCTCACAGGCTGCGTATATTTCGCTTTCCGAATTGCACAGCTTTACGCCCCCAGCTTTGCCGCGGCCACCTGCGTGAACCTGAGCCTTTACAATCCACTTGTCGCCGCCCAGCTCACGTGCACGATAGGCAGCTTGCTCGGGGCTGTAGGCCAAGGCCCCCGAAGGGACTTCGACGCCGAAATTCGAAAGAAGTTCTTTCGCCTGATATTCGTGGATATCCATCTGCATTTCCTCCCGTTTATGCAGCGATAGATGTGCCGTAGCGGCTTTCCAGAAGCGCTTCGATCGCTTCGAGATTCACCGAACCACCCATCTCGCGGATTGCTTCGGCAAACAAATGCACGATGCGGCCGATCGACTGATGATTCAGTTGGTTCAGGATGCCGATGCGGACCTGAACAGGTGCGCTGAGGGTTGGCCAGATGCCAAAGCCCCGGGCCCGGCAATTCTGCACCAGCTCCATTTCGCGGCCTGCAAGTTCAGCGGGCAGGTTCAGCACCACAAGGCTGGACATGTCCGAGGTGACCTCGCAGCCCATCGCAATGACGGCATCGCGCAGCACGGCCTCGTGCGTTTTGTAGGCATGCGCGCGCTTCGCTAGCCCCTCCTGCAGGGTCAGGCGTAACGATTCATGAAAGGCCGCGACGGCATAGCCCGAATGTGTTCGGTGATATGTGCCTTTTTCAACATCCTGGCCATCGACGATGCCCCAGTGGCGGGCCTCGAAAATGGGATTGTGAACATAGCTGTAGGCACCCGTTGCTTTCAGGCTGTCGATATATGCGTCGGTAAAACTGACGGGAGCATAGGTAAGCGGCAAGCAGCACAGGCCCTTTTGCGGACAAGAGGCCCAGCCCGCGATGCCCGGATAATCATCAACCCGGAAATCTTCGACACCCAAAGACGAAACGGCGTCGATCAGACCCATTGCACCATGGTGCTCGCAGGCATCCGAGAAACCGCGCAAATCATTGATGCGTCCTGATCCCGTTTCCCAATGTGCCATAAACGCCCATTTGGGCTTGTGTTCAGCCAGTGCGGCTTCGACCATGTCACCGGTCACCGACTGACCATGCGGCACGTCGATGATCGTGACACTGGCGGCCTGCGGATCCAAGGGGTTGGCAGCATGTTCGTCCGGTGTCGCTGCCTTGATCCGAAGGGTCAGTGTATCGATGCCCGAAAAGGTCCCGTTGTTGAACGCAACAACCTTGTCACCGGGCATGACAGCCGAGAACATGGTGTCCAAAGCGCTCCAACCAGTGCCTGCGACCGCAAAGGTGTATATGTTCGTGGTGCCCCAGATTTCGCGCAGCATGTGCTTGCATTCGATCATGCCGCGCAAAACGTCGCCCTGCATGTGATCCGCAACTCCGGCGCTGGAAAAGGCTTGTAGAACGCGCGCGTCTGTATTGCCCGGCCCGGGGCCTGCGGCCAGCGTCTCGGGGATTTCGAGCGTTGGATAAATCTGGAAAGTCATTGCGATCCTCCTTGATCGTTGGGGTGGTCAACCACGCCCAGACATCTCGTTGTGGATCAGGAAAGCCTTGCTTGCGTCATCGCGCAACGTAACTTACTACTGCTTTAGGACTTCTAATGGGATGGGGAAAAACCTATCCGTATTGGCAAGAATACCGAAGTATACCAAGTTTTGACCTATACGAATGGGTAGTTTCTTGAGGATTTGGATGTAAAATCAATGACAGAGCCTTCACAACTACCGATTGACGTCATGCTTGCCGACAACAATCCGCTGGTCTTATCGGCCATGTCGGAGATTTTTGAACGTGATCCGCGATTCTCTTTGGTTGCCACATCGGCGACAGCTGAAGGGTTCCTGGGCGCGGTCATGAGAGTTCCGGTCCAGGTGTGTGTGATTTCCTGGAGCTTGCCTGTTCTTGGCGCGGCCAAATTGATCGAGGTTTTGCGAGAACAGGAAGGCGCGCCCCGTTTTGTCATTTACGGCGATGATGTCGGAGATGTTCCGCGCCTTGCAATGCAGGCAGGAGCTGCGGGGTTCTCATCCCGGTCTGGTGAAGTTGAAGCGTTGCTGGAAACCTGCGCGGACGTGGCTGCTGGCAAGATGGTGTTTCCGTTCATCGATGTCCGCCAGATGCAACAGAATCCGATCCACAGCCTGTCGCGGAAAGAGCGCGCGATTCTGGAAGCTCTAGCCAAGGGCATGTCCAACCGCGAGTTGTCCAAAGAGCTTCAGATATCGACCAATACCGTGAAATTTCACCTGTCAAACATTTACGAAAAACTATCGGTTAAGAATAGGACGCAGGCCATCGCGTATTACTATTCGTCTAATGCGGCCTCACATTAGATAGATTTGCCCAAATGCTCCAATGGTGTGGTCATTCTGTTGGTCGCGTGATCGGCCTTTCTTAGGAACCCGTGGGGAATTGGGTGGCGGTTTCGTGAAAGCTCTGATCGACGGCGACGGTCGCAATGCAAACCTGAACCTGTTCTTCGATAGCTCTGCGCGCGAAAGAGGTCACGGCTGTGTCCGACGCGAAGGCATCGTAGATTACAGTTGGTTGAGCTTCGAAACTATATCGAGTTGGAAACAGAAACACGTCAATCTCATCATATAATTGCTGCTTTTTTTCGCCATATAGCGGGCTGTCCCATCTGATCTCGTCTTTGGCGACGGCGGCTTTGATCGAGGTCAGGTCTTGCTCCAGTGGGCCGGTCCGGCCAGGATCATTTCGACTTCAACCCCGAGAGAGTGCAGAGATCCGGCTGTTTCAAGAAAATCGTACAGCCCTTTCTCGCGGGACAGGTTGCTTAGAAGCCCGACCCCGCAAATGCCCAGGAGACCGCAGGCTGGTCTGTGTTTGGGGGCGAAAAACGCGTTTTCGGTGACGTGCCATTTTTGATTGCTTCGGTAAGCGTGTGGGCGCCAAACAAGGTCAGAATAGTCGGAACATAGGCCATAATGGCGTCTGTTTCACGATGAGCACCCAACATGGTCAGCTCGGTGCAGTAAGGTGCTGATCCAGTTTCTTCAGGCCAGAAGTAAGGAGCCAAGTTCAGGATGGATGATTTGGCTTTAGCAATATGGTTCCCCAACTTCCGCGCCTGCTTCAGGGCGGTTCTATGGGGTTCACATGCTCGCTTGAAAGTTGCAATGGCTCTGGGTCCGCTAGGCCAGATTTTGTCCTTCACGGGCGTGATGACTGAACAACAGCTTGTTTGATTGGACATCGGACAGAAAATCCGCAGTGCGCCCAGACAGCGCGCGATAAAAGGACAGAAGACCGGGTTCGATTTCTTTGGCAATGTCGATGCAGTTTTGGCGCAGCTCATCGGTGCGCTCCAGCGGTTCACGCGCACGTATGGCCGACAAAAGTTGAGCATGCGCATCGCGTAAGTTCTGGAATGCCTCGCTGTCGAGCATGTCCTGATCGCCAATCAATATGTAAACGGGCTCCAGGTTCTTTTTTCCTTTCAGGTCCACAAACCCAGCTTCCAACATCGCCAACTCTTGTTTGCCTAGAATGTAAACTGAATTCGAAACCAGGATGTCATAGTCGACATGTCGGCAGCTTTGTTCGATCCTGGCGGCGACGTTCACCACATCTCCGATCACAGTATAATTGAACCGCCGCCGCGACCCGATATTGCCCACACAGGCCTGTCCTGTCGCGCAGCCAGTGGCCAGCGCAATGGGTGGCCGTTCGCGCATGATTTCGGACCTATTGAACTGTGCCAATGCACCGCGCATCATCAAGGCTGCCCGTGCAGCGCGACAGGGATGATTTTCGACCGGAAGCGGAGCGTTCCAGAACGCCATGACTGCGTCGCCGATGAATTTGTCGATTGTGCCTCGCTCGTGCAAAATCTGATCTCCGACCTGTGAAAACAGCTCATTCAGAATGGCGACGAGCTCCGTGGCCGAAACCGACTCGGATAACGGGGTAAATCCACGGATGTCGGCGAACATGACGGTGATCTCTTGTGTTTCTCCACCAAGGACCAACTGATGGTCCGAGCCTTCCATTTCATCCAAAATTTCAGGAGCGACATAGTGAGAAAAAATCTTTCGGATCGCTCTTTTCTCGCGCTCGGTCGAAATGAATAGATATCCGGCCAACAGCCCGAAATTCGCCATCCCACCAGCAAGTGGGAAGGTTGCATCAAATAATACGAGTTGATTTTGAAAGGCCATCCAGCTGATCAGCACAACTACGGCTGCAGATACGCCACCCGCAATGAAGGATGCGACCGCACCAAAGCTGGACATGACGGCGACGACCACTAACCCCAGTAAGACGAATGAGACCAACTCAAGCGCAGCGGTCACATCGGATCGGCTGAGCATTTCGCCCGTTAGGACCTGTTCAAGTAACTGCGCGTGGATCGAGACGCCGGGCACGGATTCTCCGAGCGAGGTCTGGTGCATATCAAACAGACCCGCCGCAGAGGTGCCAACAAGAATAATCTGGTTTTCGATCCGGGACCGCAGCGCAGGATCATCCGGATTCGTCATAACGTCATTGGCAGAAACATACAGTTCAGGCCGGTCTCGCCTGTACCGGATCCAGACTTCGCCGTTCTGAGTTGTTGGCAATCGAAAATCGCCCAGTTCAAGCGCCAGCATGACACCGGATTCATCGGACGCGCCCTCGGCGAAAAGGACTGTTTCCCCCAAGGCCACCCGAAGGGCCTCAATTCCCAGGCTTGGCAGGGCGCCATCCGGTCCCCCCCAAAGTACCGGGACCCGGCGGACCACACCGGTCCCACCAAGTGGTGAGACATTCACGCCCCCAATGCCTGTTGCATCTGAATAAAGTGGCGGAGCAGGAGGAGTCCAATGCGGAACCTGGACGAGTCCTGAGGTCGGAGACTCACCGATCTCGATGATCCCCGCCTTGGATATGACGGGCTGACCATCATCGGCCACACGGGCCGCTACACCCAGAACAACCGGCCATTTGGCGATTTCGGCTCCGAAAAAAACATCGTTGTCCAGGTTTTGGGCGTCTTCATCGACCGAGAGCACCTCGGCCAACGCAGGGTCTTCCAATAATCGAGCAGGCGAATAGCGGTCGGGTTCGACAAACAGCATGTCAAAAGCGATGACCGCAGCGCCATTTTGGCCGAGGTTTTCAACCATCTGAGCCATGAGATTGCGCGGCCACGGCCATTGCCCCCAGTTGGCTAGTGACTGTTCGTCTATGTCGACAACACGGATAGGCAGGTCGGGGGTGTAATCGCGTGGGGCCATCCGCTGAAGGATGTCGAAATATATTAGCCGAGTCATGCGCACGGGAAACGGATCTATGACCCTGACAAAGCATCCAAACAGGATCAGGCACAAACCCACAAGGCGAAAACCCCTGCGGCGAGTGCTCCGTTCTTTCGACTTAACCGTCACGGTTGCCTCCGAAGACAGTGGTCGCTTTCACTGCCCGACATTACCGATTACCCATATCAGCCGATGCTCAGTTAACAGGTCTATTCGGTTTCGTATCCGGCGCTGCACCGCCTTCTATACTGGGCGCCTCAACGGGTGCAGATGCTACCGAAGCCTTCACCGCTTGCCGCTGCGGGGGCGCTGGGCGGGGCTCGGGAGCGTCGGATTTTTCGATGGGCTGCACTGGTGCTGATTCTCCGGCGCAGCCTTCGATATTCACGCGCAGCGGACTCAAAAGCCGTTCCTGTGACTGAATGAACGGAAATCCATTTTTCACTGCTTCGTCGTACTGTGCCTGATCGGCCGGGCGGCCCACCTTGCCTTTTTGACTGGTGGCAAACAGGCTGCATTGACGTCCAGTTGATCTGCAGCCGCCTTTCAGGCCGCACATCTGCACGGTGCCTTCCAGCACCAGCATCGAGCTTTGGGTGCCAGGCACAACCCACATGTCGAATATGGTCCCACGCACAGCCATTGTCGCTGTGGGGGTCTGGATGGAATAGGCACGTTTTCTGCTGTTGCCCGAGATGAAACGAAAGCTTCCACCCAAGGCCTGAACGGCAAAATTCTTGGCCTTCTTCTTGTTTCGCAACATGGTCACATCCAGCGCCATCTTTGCATTAGGCCCTATCGCGATCTTCGTTTCGTCAACAAAGATCAGCTGAACTACCCCTCTGCTGTCTGTGGATATGGAATCACCCGAGGCAACTTCCATGCCTTCAAGCAGTGGCCGGGAATTCCCGGCTCGGGTAATTTCTGCGCCTTGTTTGACGCTTACGACAGTACCAATGTTGGCCAGGATCTGCGACGGCAGTATCAAAACACAACAGGAAACACACAACACTCTTAACCAGACCAAACTAATTATCCCTTCCCCAAGGTTATTCCAGAGCGCAATGCGCCCGCTGCCCGGTCTGTGCCTCGTGGAATTTATTTCTTTGTATTATTTGTAAAAAATCTAAGCAAATATGCCTTAATGCCTATGTGTTTGGCAAGTTTTCTATGAAGCTGGAGAAAATTCCCACCTAATTGGGCTGACCCGGAGCTTCGGAAACTCTCTGTTTGTACATTGCCGGTGTTTCGGACAGGGCCCTTTTCAAATCAGTGTTTCGTTGGGCCGTCGCTCGCTTTCCCAGCCGACGTCTCTTGGGTCTGATCGCCTTATGGAAGGCCCGGCAGACACGCATTGCGGGTGACGTTTCGCGGCTGCCTTTGATCAAGCCCGAAAGCCATAGACATCATGGATTTGACTTTTTGAAGATTTTTTCACGAGGTCCCTTGTATTTCTTGGCGCTTATCGAATACACCGGCCAGCGGAGACGTGGCCGAGTGGTCGAAGGCGCTCCCCTGCTAAGGGAGTAGGCCCGGAAGGGTCTCGAGGGTTCGAATCCCTTCGTCTCCGCCACCAAATCTTCATATGATGTTTTTTGTGATGGCTTACACGTTTTGAAGGCTTTACCCGCCACATCCGCCAAGAAATAACGTGATCGGAAGGTCGGGTGTTCCGTTTCCAGCACTCAATGACCCGGCCCTTCGAAATCCTCGCGGGACGCGGTAGGTTCGAAGCTTGCTCTCGTGATCGACCATTGGTGCCTGGATTGTCGGCAAATCCGCTAAAACCACCGAAATCGGTACCGTTGGTGTTGCAAGAGCCGGCACTACCGGGGTGTTTCTGAATTCGGATGACTGTTCGGTATGAGGCTGCTGGCGCTCGAAAGGTTGACCACCGGTAAAGTTGATTCAGCGGACAGGTCCAATTTGCCGATTTGACTGCCTTGGAACAGACTGCGGATTATCCGCTCAACTCCAAACTGGCCAATGGAAAACTCTGCAGAATTCTACCGGTCCATTCCTTTGGGACGGCGCAAAGAGCTGTGGACAGACCGTCAGCTAAGGCTGCATTGGGTGCGGAAACGGAAACAGTGTGGTTGCTTGGGCTTGGGCCGAATGGGTTCAGGATATGGCCGTGGTCGCCCGGCAAGAGTGTGCCTGCAACCGATGATGTGGCTACTGAGCGTTCTCGCAAAGTGATCTTCTTGAGGACTTGATTATTGTGACCAGCAAGGCCGACCCGCCAGTCTTGCCCGTCACCTCGCTGACCCATTGCCGCGATTTCTCCCATGTTAACCAGAACATCGCGTAAGCCAAAGGACCGTAACAGCGCCGCAATGCGATCGGTGATTGCGCCTTGTGCGATACCGTTCAATGTCAAGGCTGAGACACCGGGCTCCGGCAGCTGGATCGCATCAGCGTCATATCGGACTCGGTGCCAGCCGACAGTTTCTTGGGCGGCAGTCAATTCAGATGCGCTGGCGCGCGCGGCCAGCGCCCTCCAGACGGGTTGTATTGTGGGGTCAAAAGCCCCGTCTGATGCACTGTGAAGGGTCGAACACAGGCTCAGTACATTCAACAGTTCGGGGGCTGGTTGCTGCAGCAATCCGCTTCGGTTCAGCTCTGAAATCTGTGATCGCGATCGGTACAGACTAAAGATATCTTCCAGCCGGTTCAGTTCAGCCTCGATTGATGACAGCAGGGGCGCCGCCTCTGCCTCAGAAAGGCCAACAAGGTCAAGGCTAGCCCTGGCCCCCAGCGCGATGCCACGCCAATGCGCGACTGGTGCGCCAGATGCGACCGCCGGTAGCGCGGCGCATGCCGCAGACATGATCAGAAAACGACGTCGGGACAAACGGCTCATGCTGGTGTCTCCAGTTTCAGGTCCAGATCGACGGGGCCAAGCACTTCGGCGTCGGGTATGTCAGTCAGGGGCAAAGCGGACCCTCCGTACAGGATGATGAAGCTGTCCGCGTCGGTCGGGTCTGCAAAGGGCACGACCTCGCGCGCGCCCATGCCGCCGGCGACATTGGCCCCGACGACGAAAGTCGCACCTTCGGCATTGATCCAGTTGGATTGACCTAGTTGATGCCAGCTTGGGGCGGTTCCCATATCGCTGACATAGATTGCAACAATGGCTGCCTCGCGTTCGGGGCTTTTGAGATAGGCAACCATGTCGCGAACCTGCGCAAAAAACAGTGGTGTGGGATAGCCGTCGAGGTGAATCTGTCCTTTGGGACCACCATGTTCAGCAATATTCATCTGGCAAAAAAAGCTGAGTGCGTCTGGCGTCAGATCGACCGGGTCAGGCGCGGCAATCTGTTCTTCCTTACAGGCAGTCAGGGCGAGTAGAGCAATCAGGAAAAGACGCTTCATGGCTCGACCCTTCGGAACGCGAGCCGGGCAAGTGCAAGGCCTAGCAGGGGCCAGATCAGCAAAGACAACGGGGCGGCCCAGACGGGCAGAGCCTGCGCTGCGCCGGTCATGCCGGATGCCATCGCGACGCCCTCGGTTGCGGCGATATTCCACAGACGGAAAGCGTCGGCCGGGTTGGCCACCATCACCCATGGAAAGACGGATTGAGTGAAGGTGCCGCCCTTGTCCATGACGACGGCCCCCAACAGGCCCAGATCATAGAGGACGACAAAAACCAGCCAGAGCCCGGCCGACAGACCTGCTGCCGCCGTGGCCCCCTTTGCCAGGGCGGACAGCAAGTATCCCAGTGCGAGAAACACGGCGCCCAGCACGATCGAAGTGAGGATAAGACGGACCAGAGCCAACAGGCTTTCTGGACCGGCGCCACCGAACCATGCTGCCACCGCGCCAGCTGTGCCAAAACCGATGGTCATCGCAAAGGCAAGCGCCGACAAATGGGCGGTGAATTTTCCCAACAGGATTTCTCCGCGCCCGGCGGGATAGGACAAGAGCAGCGATAAGCTGCCCCGATCCACATCGCCTGCGATGGCGTCAAAGGCAATCATCAATGCCAGTAGGGGGGCAAGATAGACCGACAGCGTCGTCATCGAGGCAACCGAGACAGTCAGCATATCAACGCCAAGCGTGCCTGTGGGTGCACTGCCTGCAAAGGTAAGTGCCAGCGCGAATAACACCATGATCAGTGTTGCCATCAGCAGCCAGCGGTTGCGGCGCAGGATCAACATTTCAGTGCGGGTGATGGCGAGGCAGCGGGTCATGGCCTCTTCTCCTGTGCATAGTAGCGATAGAGATCTTCCAGCTTGGGAGGTGTCACTTCCACATCTGCCACCGCATCGCCCAAGCCGGCGATCCGGCGCAGGGCCTCCATCTTGTCGTCGACGGTGCAGAGCAACTCAACGGACGCGCCATTGATCCGGCTGCCGCCCAGTTTGGCGGCCAAGGCGTCAGGGTTAGAGCTGGCGCGCACCTTCAGGCGGATTGGCAGACCCGCCAGCGCCGAAAGGTTGTTTAACGTGTCATCGGCCACCATCCGGCCCCCGCGCATGATTGCGATCCGGTCTGTGCGGGCCTCGACCTCAGTCAGGGCATGCGATGCGATCAGGACGGCGGTGCCTTTTGCGGCCAGTTCGTCGATGATGGCGTACAGATCCTGCCGAGAAATCGGGTCCAGTCCGCTCGTCGGCTCGTCCAGCAATGCCACTTTCGGCTGGCCCAGCAGCACTTGCGCCAATCCCAGACGTTGCCGCATCCCCTTGGAGTAGGTCCCGATCCGTCGGTCCAGCGCGTCGCTGAGGCCAACACGTTCCAGCAGGCCGGGCACATCGGCCTTGGATCCCGAGAGCTGCGCGAACAGAGTCAGCTGTTCCCGGCCCGTAAGCGCCGGGTGGAAGGACACCGCTTCGGGCAAATACGCCGTATCCCGTCGCGCCTGCGCACTGCCAGGAGTGGCGTTTCCGATCCGAATGGCTCCGCCCTCAATCGAGATCAGGCCAAGGATGGATTTGATCAGGGTCGATTTGCCGGCGCCGTTATGGCCCAGTAGCGCCACGCGCTGACCAGGGGCAAGAGACAGGGTGATGTCGTCAAGAACGCGGGTTTTGCCTCGGTCCTTACAGACGTTGTTTATCGTTAGGGCCTTATCCGTCATGAGGCACCTTTTTCATAGCTGAGGGTTCAGGGGCTCGCATCAATGGATTGCTGTCCATCACACCCCCCGGCAATAGTGCCGGGAAGGCTGATTGCGACCAGCGCACCAGCTGCACGGCAGGGGAGCCGAGCAGCAGCTTGGCTGCGGGTTGGGTCCACAGCACATGGTCCATCGAGTCATTGGGGCGATAAGGGGCATCAGCGACGCCGTTGCCATCCACATCATAGGCGGCGAAATCGGACCAGTAATTGCCGCGCCCGTCTTCAGACCACTCGACCCACTTGGTCGAAACGTATTTCACCTGAGTCCGGTTTCCGACAAAGGCGTTGCCGACGATACGGTTACGTTCTGACCCAGCAGTGAAGTGAATGCCGATGCCGCAACCCTCGAACCAGTTGTCGGTGAATTCGTTCTTGTTCGAGTTATACAGGAAGGTGCATTTCTCCTTTGCACCCTTAACGACGTTCCCGGAAATCACGCTCTTGTTGGCGTAGTTCAGCATCACACCATGTTCGCGATCATCAATCGACACATTGCCGGTGACTTTGACATTGGTCGTGAACATCACCGCATAGCCCAGATCATTGCCGATCGAGACGTTATCGCTGACCACCGAGTCGTCGGCATACATGTAGTGCACCGCGAACCGCAGGTCGCGGAACAGGTTTCCAGTAAAGGTGTTCTTCTTGGACGAGTTCACAAAGATCCCATCGCGCCCGTACCGGATATCATTGCCTTCGACCCGCGCACCCGGTGCATTCCAGACATAGACGCCGTTGCCGCGGTCATTCATCCGCTTGTCCTGACGCCCTTCGATCCGGTTGCCGCGCACGACGCTGTCCTTGGCGCCGTGGATGTCGATGCCATAGAGATTGCCCAGCAACACATTGCCTTCGATCACCGGCGCATGGGCCGTTTTGACCAGCTGAATGCCACTGTCGATCCCATCATGGCTCGAGCCCGAACCAATCACTGTCAGACCGCGTACGGTCACGCCCGGTCCGGTCACGGTGATGACGCTGCCGACGCCTTGTCCGTCAATGGCGGCCTGCCCCTGCCCGTCAATAATGACGGGCCGGTCCAGAACCAATGTCTCAGAGTAGACACCGGGGCTCAGGCGAAGGGTGTCTCCATCCGCCGCCTGCGCCAGTGTTTCATTGATGGCCCCCGCCCGGTTGGGCACATCCCAATCCGCCGCCCAAAGGGGCGAGCCGAGCAGGAGCGGTATGAGCAGGGGCCAACGCATGGGTTATGCTCCCTGCGGCTCGACCAGCATCCGGCCGCGCATTTCCATGTGCAGCGCGTGGCAGAACCACTGGCAATAGAACCAGTGCACGCCCGGACGGTCGGCGGTGAAGGTGACCGAAGCGGTCGCCATCGGTGCCACTTCCATCGCGATGCCGTAGTTGCCCAGGCAGAAGCCGTGGGTCACATCGTCCACGTCATCCAGGTTGGTGATGTAAACCGTCACCTCATCACCCTGTTTGACGGTGAACTTCTCAAGGCTGAAGGTCGGGGCCTGCGAAGTCATGTAGACCCGCACCTTGTTGCCGTCCCGGATTGGTTCTTCGGCGCCGTCTTCCAGATCGATGCCATCGGCCTCAGCCTGTTTGCGGGCGTCCTCCCAGGTGATGTCGTTACGGTCCCAGACGTTGACCGGGTTGACGATGTCAGCGCGCACCATGATCGAGTCATGCGGCTCGGCAAAGGTCGGCCCGTCGTGAACCACCTTCATCTCGTTGGTTGAGATATCGATCAGCTGCTCGTTCTCAGGCTTAAGTGGACCCGTGTTCAAGAACCTGTCTTTCGAGAACTTGTTCATCGAAATCAGCCACTTGCCATCAGCCTCCTTGGTTTCACCCATGGTGGTCGAGTTATGGCCCGGCTGATAATGCACATCGACTTTCGAGATGATCGGGTCAACATCGGCGCCGCCGTAAGCCTCGATTGCCTTGTCGAGGTTCCACTTCACGATCTGACTGTCCAGGAATAGCGTGGTAAACGCGTTGCCCTGGCCGTCATAAGCAGTGTGAAGCGGGCCAAGACCCAGCTGCGGCTCACCCACGATGCAGGACCGTGGATCGGCATCACTTTCGAACAGAGCGTCCAGTTTGGTGACGTCCATGATCGATACGGTCGGCGACAGTTTACCATTGATGCAGACATGCTTGCCGTCAGGCGCAGTGTTGATGCCGTGCGGCGAGTTCGGGATCGGGATGTAACGGGTGTATTTCTTGTTCTGACCCTTACGGCCGTCCAGAACTTTGACGCCTTTCAGTTCCTGATAGTCGCCCGCCTCAATACCCGCTTCGATTTCCGCGAGGTTGAAGACAACAACATGGTCCATCTCGTTCTCGGTCATCTCGGCCAGGTTCATCCCCATTTCCGAGTTGTACGAGGTCGAATAGGCGTATTTGCCCTGATAGTCGCAGTCAGTGTTATCGAGGTTGCCCGACACGATCACCTGCCATGCCACTTCCATGGTGTCGCCGTCCAGCGCGGTGAAGATGTTCACGTATTGCGACGGATCGTCCAGCACAGTGCCGTCATTGACCAATGGAGTTTCATCTTCGCCATTGGCAAAGACATAACCAGTGCGCGGGAATTTCTGCGGACGCAGACCGTGGATCGCCTTGGCGTTCGGGATTTCGGTGATCTTGTCGCATTTCATCACGTCGCAACGTACGCGGGCGACGCGGGTGTTGGCCTTGTCGTTCATGAACAGGTAACGGCCATCATATGTGCCGTCGGTGAACGACATATGCGGGTGGTGCAGGTCACCGTTATCGTAGGTTTTCATGCCGCGCTTGGCGAGGAATTCCTTGGTTTCAGGCAGCAGGCCATCGGTCATGATCTTCAGCGATTCATTGGTCTGACCCCAACCGGTGGCCGAACAGCGGTTGAATACCGGCACCCGCATCAGCTCGCGCATGGACGGGAAGCCCAGAATGCGCAGCTCACCGGTCTGACCCGAGGACCAGAAACCGTAGTATTCGTCCAACTCACCAGGTTCGAGATTGGCATTGGCCGCGGCGCTGGCCTGTTTTGCGGTCATCAGGGTTGATCCCAGACCGGTTCCGGCTAGCACGGCGCCAGTGGCGGTCGCCCCCAGCATACCGCGGCGTGTGACGGTTAGTTTGTTGTCATGTTCCGACATGATCGTTCCTCCTTTTAGGAAACGGTTTTCGGTTTGGCGTTTGGATGGTTCGCCGGTGGTTGTCCGAGTGGGGTCTTGAGATCGACCGACCCTGTCTTGGCCCGCCGTTTCAGTTGGCGGATAACGACGGGACATTTGTCCTCGGACTGGTAGAGCACCTGACAATGCAGGCAGGTGACGCACTCGTTCGGATTGATCTCACCTGTGGGGTGGATCGCCTGAACGGGGCATTCATTGGCACAGGTCTGACAGGGGGTGCCGCAGTCCTTGTAACGGCGTAGCCAGTCGAACATGCGCATGCGGGCCGGGATCGCCAGTGCTCCGCCCAACGGGCAGAGATAGCGGCAGTAGAACCGCTCAACGAACAGGCCGATCCCCAACAGGGTCAGCGCAAAAACCACAAACGGCCAGTCGCGCATGAATTTCAGAATGATCGCGGTCTTGAAAGGCTCGATCTCGGCATACTTCTCGGCCAGCGGGATGGAGACAAAGCTGAGGCCGAAGAGACCCAAGAAGATCATGTATTTCGCGGGCCACAGCCGTTCATTCAGGCCCCAGGGCAGGGTCCATTGCGGCACGCGAAAAGCCCGCGCGATCTTGTTGGTCAGTTCTTGCAGCGCGCCAAACGGGCACAGCCAGCCGCAATAGGCACCGCGTCCCCAGAACAACAGGGCGGCTGCCACGGCGAACCATTGGATGAACACCAGCGGGTCCAGTAGGAAGGCATCCCATGAGAAACCCGTGCGCAAACTGCCCGCCAGCGCCATCAGGTTCACCACGCTCAACTGGGCATTCGCGTACCAGCCGATGAAGAACAGGGTCATTGTCAGATAGCCGATGCGGAACCAGTAAAAGACCCGCGCGTTCATCGTGGCATGGAACTGGAAAAAGAAGGTCGCCGTCAGTATCAGCAGCATGACGCCCAGACCGGCAATCTCGACTGTGCGATCCTTCCAGATACGTTTCCAAAGAGCGGCTTTGGCGGCGGCTTCACCTGTGGCGTCATCCACAACGGTGGGGGCTACGACTGGCAACAGGTACTGCTCAGGCAGTTTGTAGCCCAAATCGAAGGTCAGGAACGTCTTTTCAACCGCACCGACGGCGCGTTGCACCAACAGTTGCAGGCGGAAGGGTTCGGCCGGATCAAACTCTGCCTCAGCGGGGATTTTGAAGATATCCAACTCGGTGAAACTGGGCGCATCGGCGGCCGCAACTCTGCCCAGACGCTCTTGCTGTTTATCAAAGAAGCGTACCGAATTATCACCTTGAATCAGCTGAATACGGTCGAAAATCCCGCCACGTACATAGCCTGACCCCTTGAAGCTATAGGCGCCACGACCCAGCACCAGGATGGCTTGCTCGCCCTCGCCCAGCCACTCGGTCAGGTTTTGATACTCGGCCTCGCCCAGCAGTGACTTGCCGATCGACGGGACCGAAACCAACGCCAGATGCATGTCGATGAAGGTGTCGTCGGGCGCGCCCCGTTCACGGCGCCTGATGGCGCGCTGGTCGCCGGTGGCCTCGAACGCAGCGTTGACCTGACCGACATCCAGTGTCAGGCGTCGGACCGAGCCGTCACCCGAAAGCGTTGTCCAGTCATAAGTGGCCTCTTGTGCCATATCGACTTCGCGCTTTGGCCCGTCGGCCTGCAGCGGTGACAAGCCACCCAACCCCAACGCCCGCGCTACCTTGATGCCGCCACGCACGAGACTGTCGTCGATCACCATGATTGTGACAGTCGCGCCCGAGATAATGTCGAGGTCATGGCCCTCACCGCCTGTTTCAGCCTCAACCCTAAGGTCCAGGCCGGCGTAGCCTTCGGTCAGTTCGACCATGCGTGCGTTCGGAATCCCGATCAGTACGATGGGTTCCGAATGCTTGACCAGCTTAACGCCAGTAAGCACCGCATCATTGTCGATCGCTGCAACGACGTGAATGGGTTTGCCGGAATAGCCTGTGGTGCCCACGAAATCCGAGGTCAGAAAGGCCCAGGCAATCGTTTTGCCCCCTTTCAGGATCGGCGCAACCGGAATGTCTTTTCTGATCGGGCCAAATGCCTCGGCGCCGGGGATCAGGTCCGCGGGCTCAAGTTCTGGCAGAAAGCTGGCAAGGCTGTCGGCATGTGCGCTGATCGCCATCAGGCAGGACAGAAAAAAGGCCAGCAGGAAATGGATTGCGCGACTTACGACCACGGCACACCTCCGATGATTGGGGTGGACGCCATGGACGCGCGCGGGGCGCGTTCGGTTTTAGATTCTGGTGCAGGGGGAGGACCCCGGGTTTCTGGCCACAGCTGGTCAGAGCCATTTAGCTCGAAGGACCTGTTGTTTTGGCAAGAAAAGAATTGAACCCTTCCCCGTTGCGTCACTTCCAGCGGCATGGGCAGAGGTGCGGTACCGGTCACGGCGCACAGCGCGCAATCGGCGCATTTGGGGCAAGGTGCGGTCGGGTCTGCATCGCCTTTTTCAAGATCAACCTCGACCCAGACCGCGCCGCCCTCCGAGCAGATCTCAACCCACATGCTTTGCCCGGGACTCGCCAGCGCCGGGCTAAGCAGCTGCAAAAGCAGAAGGATTATACCTGCCACCGCACAAGCTGCGCGGGACGCGCAAACAGCTGAAATGTGCAAAGGATTTTGGGCGGGCATGGAGAATCCAACTCGGTGATCTTTCCCAAGTCCTAAGAGATTCCCGAAAGCAGATACTTGACTTCGGTTAGGCCTTTGGAGAATCCGACCTAGCCGTCTGCTTCGTCCATCAAACTGCGTACCCAGCGCCCTGCAAACCAGCAGGCAGGTACACCCAATGGGATTGACCACAGGATGGCGGTGACAGGCTCAATCACTCCGAATCCGGCGCTGTTGGCGATCAGGCCAGCCAGAAAAAGGTTTATGGCCACGGTCAGCGCAGACGCTGGATACAGCAATATGGCCAGTTTCCACACCGGCCATTTGCCCTCAGTGGCTGGTTCCTTCCGAGAAGGTGATTTTGTTCCAGACATTGTACTTTCCCGAAGGTTTGCGCATCGGCAGACGGCGGAACTCTTCCAGTGTTTTTGCATCATAGATGATCACCGCGCCGTCATCTTCCCAGATCGAAACCAACGCATGGCTTCCGTCCTTGGTGAATTCCACATGGGCCACGGTTTTGCCCGGCGCTGGGCGCAGGGTCCGTACGATCTCAAGGGTTTGCTTGTCGATCACATGCATCACATCCTTGTTGGGCCCAAAGAAAACATCGGCCCAGACATATGGCGAGTTTTCATGGCTGCGCATGAAAAACCCCGGCCCTTCGGTCTTGATCCGCTTGACCGTTTCCCATGTCTCCATGTCGATCACCGAGACGGTGCCATCAGTCAGGTGCGGCGTTGCCATCACAGTTGTATCGCCGCGCCGCCAGGTAATCCCGGAACCCAGATGCGGCATGCCGGGCAGATCCAGGTCAGCCACTTTTTGGCCAATGACCAGATCAATCACCTGACCGCCGTTGCCGTCGCGAGATGCGCCCATGACGTATTCATAAGTCTGGTCGAAAAAGAAATCGTCCAGATAGTCGGGCGTAGTGATCTTGCGTACTGGGAAAGGGTTAGGGTTCTTGAACTGCCCTTCGATACGAAAATCGTGTCCCAACCCGGATTGGGGTGGATTGGCGCCATAGAAGACCTCCCAAATCTCTGGCACATCCTTCAAGGCCAGGACAAAGCTTTCCCGTGGCGGAGCTTGATAAACGGCCGAAACGCGGCTGGGATTACCTTTCCTGCTTTTAATCTCGATCACTTTTGCCACCGAAAGATCCCGGGTGGACAAAAGGGTCAGGCTGTTGGGTAGGTAATTCGCCACCGCCAGCCATTTGCCATCGCCTGACATGGCAATGTTGCGGCTGTTTAGTCCCGCCCGCACGCGACCCACTTGTTGCAACGCCCAGATGTCATATTTCTGGACCCAGCCATCGCGGGACATGATGAACACGTAACGCCCATCGGGGCTGAACTTTGGGCCGCCATGAACGGCAAAAGGAGTTTCAAATCTGTCCAAAACCTCAAATGTGTCACCGTCCAGAACGCTGACATGGTGGTCTCCGGTTTCCACCACCAACGTGATGTTCATCGGATCACTGGACCAAACGGGCGCATCAATCTCGACATAGTCTGCGTCCAGCGTACGGCTGGCCATGATGTCCGCCTCGGCCCAGTCCGGGACGGTCTCGAGCGGGGATTTCAACCAACCTGCCAACTCCTCGATCTGCAGGGTGTTCAGATTATGCGCAAAGGCGGGCATCTGGGTGGCGGTGCGCCCTTCGGCGATCACGGCGGCAACCCGCGGCCCGCGCATGCGTTTTAGCGTTTCGGGTATCAAGGCCGGACCAACTCCGCCCAGCCGGGTGTCACCATGGCAGGACGCGCAATGTTCGGCATAGTCGGACTGGGCGTCGGCCCATGCGGCGCTGGTCAGCAGAAGCGCACACAGTGTTCCAAGCGTCCGAGCCCTAAAAGAACTGATGCGCCGGATCATGGCTTTTCCCCCGGAAAGGTGTGACCTGCAGGCGTTTGCCCGCTTTATCCACGCCAATTTCATCGTTTGACAGGTAACAGGCCGGGTCCTCGGCCCAGGGATCGCCCGTCAGTTGCAGGGCCCGGATGCGCGTGTTGCCACCGCAAACATCCCTGAGCTGACAAACTCCACAGCGCCCTTTCAACGGACGCGGGCGAGTGCGCAGCATGGCCAGCATCTTGTCGTCCCCGGTCCACAACTCGGAAAACGGCGTCGTTTTCACATTCCCGACCGTGTAATCTGACCAGTAGGTGTCGGGATGGACCCGACCAAGATTGTCGATATTGGCCACCCCCAACCCGCTGGAGTTCCCGCCCCAGGCCGCCAAATGCGCACGTATATGCGAGGTCTTTTCGGCATCAAAATGCGTCCTGACCCAGTTCAGAAAATATCCGGCGTCGGCATCGTTATTGCCGGTGACGATATCCAGCGGGCGCCCGCCCGAGGCTGCCTCCCACGCACGGTCCAATAACAGATCCAGACCTTTGCGCGTGCGCAGGTGTTCGGCATCTTCGCCCCTGTTCTTGTCGCCGCGACCGGCGTAAACCAGATGAGACAGGTAGAATTTGTCGACCCCCTCATCATCACACAACTGCAGGAGATCGGGCAGATGGTGCTGCGTGCCCTCGGTCAAACAGAATCGCAAACCGACCTTGATGCCGCGTTTCTTGCACTCGCGCACGCCGCGCAGGGCATCTGAAAAGGCGCCCTCGACACCTCGGAACCAGTCGTTTGTGGCCCCGATTCCGTCAAGTGATATGCCGACATAGTTAAAGCCGACATCAGCGATCATATCGGCGGTTTCATCGTAAATCCGCGTGCCATTCGTCGACAGCGCCAGCATCGGCACCAACTTGCGCGCCCGGTTGGCGATATCAAAGAAATCGAACCGATCCAGCGGTTCCCCCCCCGAGAGGATCAGGGCCGGGACGCGAAATTGGCCGAGATCCTCAAGGGTTACCATGGCTTGCTCGTGGCTGAGCTCACCCGGGAACGCGACATCCGCCGAAACAGTATAGCAATGGCGGCATTTCAGGTTGCAGCGCCGGGTCAGATTCCAGATGACCACCGGCTTAACCGGGCCGGGGCGGCACTTGCGCACGGGGGTCGGGGTGACCAGTTGCTGCATGTATTCAGTCAGGCGGAACATGGCGTTTGGCCTTTCGGTTTCAGGCGCAGCCCGGTCTTTTTCAGGATGCGCGTTGAATACAGGATGTCCTTGGCCCGGCAGGCACTGCCCAGAATACCGGCAATCTCGGCCCGTTTTTCTTCGACTTCACCCCTGTCTTTGCCATGGACCATGGCGAACAGGTTGTAAGGCCAGTCGGGCAGGGCACGTGGACGTTCATAGCAATGGGTGACAAAAGGCAGACCGCCAATATGTGCCCCCAAATCAGCGATTTGACTGTCATCGACGTCCCAGACTGTCATGCCGTTCGAAGTCATGCCCAGTTTGTAGTGGTTCGGGGCTGCGGCGATACGACGTATAACGCCGCGCGCCTTAAGTTCTGCGAGGCGATACAGCAGCGCTTGTTCGTCCATCCCAAGGCTTTCAGCAACCCGAGCGTAGGGCGAAGGCACCAGGGGCAATCCGCCCTGCAGAACCTCGATAATCAGTCTGTCTTTTGCGTCGATCATGCCGCCACCCGGAAGCCAATGAAGAATTCCTGCAACTTGGGAAATCTGAGAACTTCGATCCCCGTCTCTTGTTCGATCGCATCGGCGCAGGCCTCAATCCCTTGGGGCGTTTCGGTGGCCAACACGAACCACATGTTCAGCCGGTGCGTACGTTCATAATTATGGGCAACTTCGGGATGCGCATTGACTTTGGTCAGGACGGATTCAAATGCCTCTGTCGGTATGGCCATGGCACATAGGCAAAAAGCCCCGCCCATCGCGGCTGCGTCAAAGAACGGGCCAAAGCGCGTGATGACCCGATCATCCTTCATCCGTGATAGGCGAACCAACAGATCCTGTTCCGAAATCCCCAGTTCTTGGGCCACCATCGCATAGGGTTGTGAGGTCAGAGGTAAGTCGTCCTGCATTCGGTTCAGGATTGCCCGATCAGTTTCGTCCAGGGTCATGCCGCCGTCTCCTTGGGTTGGATCAGCGCGCCGGTCTGTTTGAAACAGCGCGTCGAAAACAACACCTTGTGCTGCGCGCCAAACAGCTCAGGCAATGCCGCAGCCCCGGCCAGGACGTTTCGCGCTTCGCTGCGCGAGCGGGCGTGGATCATGGAATACAGGCGGTAGGGCCAGATGTTTTCAACGGGTCGACGCTCATAACACAGTGTCACGCCAGGGTATTTTGCCAGCGCAGGCCCGGCACGATCGACCTGATCAGTTGGCATATCCCAGACCACCATCGCATTGGCCGACCAGCCCAGTGCCCGGTGTCTTACGATCACGCCAAGACGCGAGACAATTCCAGCCTCGTGTAAGATCCGGATCCGCGTCTTGGCGTCCTCTGGTTTACGGTCCAAAGAGGCGGCCAGTGCTGCGTAAGGTTCGCAAACCAGCGGTAAGCCGGAACTAAGCGCCTGCATCAATGAGCGATCACCCTTTTGCAGAACGGAACAGTCCACCTTGCGCGGTGCCGGTACGTTGCGTTGCTTGCCTGTCATTCGAAAGCCCAAATCAACATTGAACGGCCGAACCAGACGCAAGTCCAAAACCTGCAAACCGGTTTGCAGGCCAATCCGGGCCAGAGTGGCGTCCACATGCGCGCGATCAGGGCCGGTCGCTACAAACCAGAGGTTCCATTTGTCCTCACGTTGATAATTGTGGTTCACACCGGGCTCTGCGTCGATCAGGGCGGCAATGTCCTCCAGATGCTCCTCGGGTGCGGCCACCGCGGCCAGAGTGCTGGCCGTCACCGCGCCCGGAGTGATCGTGGCCCCGACCCGGGTGATCCGGCCGGTCGAACGCATTCGCGCCAGACGGTTCAGC
The DNA here is from genome assembly GCF_059611265.1 of Ruegeria sp. CDSA241. Taxonomy (NCBI): domain Bacteria; kingdom Pseudomonadati; phylum Pseudomonadota; class Alphaproteobacteria; order Rhodobacterales; family Roseobacteraceae; genus Ruegeria; species Ruegeria sp. CDSA241. Next base: position 377,226 of record NZ_JBXWPF010000001.1, on the reverse strand, counting down.
ACTTCAGCTTCGTCCAGCCCCAGCGCCTTGGCCACTGGCTGAAACGGGCGGTCGATAATCGGAAATTCGCGCTGAAAATCGTCCAGCAGGCGACGGTCGATCGGGTCAGTGATATGTTGCATGGGTTACAACCCTGTTCTGTGCGCGCGGGCGGTGAAAAAGATACCCGAGGGGCTGTCCGCCGCGATCTCGCGCAGCTTTTCAAAGCTATGCGTGTCGTAGACCACGACCTTGTTGGCGTCGCGGACACTGATCCAGACCTCATGCCCGCGTGCCGTGAACTCCATATGCAGGACGGCAGGGCCCGGAGAGAATTCGTGGATGACCTGTTTGCTGACGCTGTCGATGACCTGAATTGTATCGTTCAATGGATGGGCAAAATTCACCCAGACCTGTCGCCCATCCGGGCGCGCCATGGCAAAGACCGGCTGACCATGGGTTTGGGTGCGGCCTGTTTCTGTCAAGGTTTCGGCGTCAATCCAAAGAACCTCATGGTGGCCGACCGCAGGCAGGACAAATTCGCGATCCGTCAGTGCCCAGCCCTCAAGATGAGGCATCTTGTATACCGGCATCTCTTCCTGTCCGCGCCCATAGCCCGGAAGCACGCGGATCGGTTTTGGATTGTCTGCCCATAGGTCCAGCGCGGTCAGCCCGTCCTCACCAAACAGACCGGTGATATAAGTGCGACCATTGGCGGTGATCAGCGCGTCATAGGGGTTCTTACCCATATCGGTGATCTTGGTGATCTCGGGCGCGCCATTTGCGAAATCAGCAATCCAGGTCTCGCCCGTGTCCCACATGGAAAACACGAACCGACGGCCCGGCGCATCGACAAGACCTATGGTTTTGCTGTCGGTGGGAATGTCGGCAACCAGTTCCAGCGTATCCGCGTCGAACACGCGTACGCCACCCGGCTCATAGTTCGACACCGCAACCAGTTGGCCGTCATCCGAAATCGCGCCGCCAATGGCATTGCCAGCCTGCACGACCCGATTTGCAATCTGACGGGTCACTATATCAACCTTGGTCAGCCCGCCATCGCGGCCAAAAACATAGGCAAAGCGTTCGTCGGGTGAATAGACCAGGGAGGCGTGGGACAGATCGCCCAACCCTTCGATCCGTGCCAATGCGGCCCGGTCCGACTGGTCCACCAATAAGACCGACCCTTTTGCCCGTTCGATCACAAGGCCCAGATCTCCGGTGGCGGTGGGGTCTGCATTGGCAGGTGTCATCATCATTAGGGCAACGATGCCAAGGGCAAGTTGTTTCATTTTGCCTCCTGTTCCAGCAGGTATCGGGCGATCCATTCGGCCTCTTCTTCGCTGATCAGGGGGCGCCAGGGGGGCATAGCCGTGTCGGGGATGCCGTCCAGTATGACCCCCGTCAGGACGTCCGCCTCGTAATGTTCCAGAGTTCCCGGTCGCAGATCAGGACCAAGCCCGCCTTTCAGGGACAATCCGTGGCACGAGCCGCAATCCTGGTGGACCAACCGTTTCAGGGCGGTTGGGTCGATGGCGTCAGCGGCCAGAGCGGAAGTGGCAACCAGAACGACGGCAGTCAGAACAGTATGCGCGGCCCAGCCCGGCTGCTTGCGGTCCATATGCGCCAGGCTACCCATGCGCCCGCTCCAAAATCTCGGTCAGGGCCTGATTGGCATAAAGCGAAACGACCTTTCCGATAATGAATAAGGTAGGGGCCTTCAGATCCGCCTTGCGCACATCCGCGGCAATCTGGTCCAGTCGGGATACAAGGCGGCGTTCAGAGGCACTGGTGGCCTGCCCAACAGCCAGGACCGGGGTGGATCCGGGTAGGTTCTCGGTCATCAAGCCGATGGCGATCTGGCCGATATTGGCCACGCCCATATAGACGACCAGCGTCGTATCCGGGTCCGCCAGTCGTTTCCAATCCAGATCAAGAACTTTGTCGGACTGCCTGTGCCCGGTGACATATTGAACCGAGGTCGCCAGTCCGCGATGGGTCAGGGGCACGCCGGTCGAACAGGATGCGCCTTGTGCCGCCGTGATGCCCGGTGCGTATTCGACCGTTACACCGTGTGCCATCAGAAAAGCGGCCTCTTCCGAGCCGCGACCAAAGATCATCGGATCCCCGCCTTTCAGCCGGGCCACAACGTGACCTGCGCGTGCGTGTTCCAGCAGGATTTCGTTGATGCGATCCTGAGGAACAGTGTGGCACTTGGGGGCCTTGCCGACGGCGATCAGCCGCGCGCCCTCGGTGTGCATGGCCAGAATTTCATCCGAAACAAGGCGGTCATAGACCACCACGTCCGCCTCCTGCAGCATACGCAGGGCGCGCATGGTGATCAGTTCGGGATCACCAGGGCCGGCACCAATCAGAAAAACCTTACCGCTCATGTGCAAACTCGCTTGTTCTGAATGTCTTCGGAACCCGGTGTTTTGGTCGTTTCCATGCGCGAATATGGGACGTTGCTGGGGGAACCGGGCGTGTCATGGAAACAAGTTGGCGCACAGGTAAACCGACCTCCTTGACTTAAGTTAAGGAGCACGGGAATTGCGCCCGCGCATCTTTCAGCCTGCCGCTTATCAGGGCTCTACGGTGACCATTCCGAACATGTTCTGTGTCTCCCAATGTGGTCCGCACAGGTAATCCTGGGCGCCGGGAACAAGAAATGTCAGATCAACAGATTCCTCGGGGAACAGGCGGTCACTCTCGGCTTTGCTGCCCTCTTTCAGCAGGACGCTATGGCTGGTGCGTTTGTCTACGTTCACCCAACGCACTGTGGTCCCCGCTTTGACCGTCAGTTGGGCTGGGCAGAAATTGTATTTGTACATCAGTACAACCTCTGCATCTTCCACATCTGAAGACGGCTGACCGAACAGATCCACGTAGCGGGTTTCTGCCTCGGCGCAGATCTCAGCTGTGTCTTCGTCAGCGGCCACCGCAGGTGACGCCAAAGCCAGAAATGCAGGAAGAAGTAGGCGGATCTTCATCGTCCAAGTCTCCATACCAAATACATTGGGGCCGGTTTACCCGGCCCCATCAGTCATTGTCCGACCACGTTGATATTGGCACTGTCGTCGTCCAGCGCGAAGCTTGTGTTCAGCGTCACGTGGTGGAATCGTGCCGCGGCAAAGTCATCGTGGATTGCAAAGCCGACCGTATAGGTCTTGCCCGGTTCCAATGGCACATCACCCGGTGCGCCCGAGTTTAAGGGCCGCGAGAACGTGACGGTCCAAATACCACCCGACAAGTTGGCCGAGGCGGCGATTTCGCCATCATTGACTATGCGCTGTTCCAGAAGATAGCCGTTGCTGGCGCTGCCATCGGCATAGACGCGCATCAGATCCAGATAGGTGCCGTCATCCAGATATTGCGCGATCTGCGCTTCGGCCTGCAATTTGTCCCAGCCACCCAGAGCTTTCCCGCGCCGGCCTTTGACTTCGACCTCGGTGCGGCTTTCGCTGATATATTTGGTCACAGTGTCCTGAGCGGCCAGGCGGCCTGCAACATCGCCATTGGCGACAATCGCATCTGCACCCGGATCAAACGGCATATAGGTGTTGTCCGCGTGGCACGAGGCCCAGCAGCCCACCTGATCCCCCATTTCGATCCCGGTTCCGGTGATCATCATGGCGACCTTGATCTGGTTGTCCGGGTCCATCTTACCGCCATCCACAAATGGTGCAGGATTGTGGCCTGCATCCGGCCATTGCAAGCGGATATAGAGGTTTTCGGCATCATGGGCCGCCTGAACAGTTGCGTCGATTACACCTCGTTTTCCAGGGATCGGGGTTGGTTCCAGCTCGCCGCCTGCGACGATCTTGTTTCCAATCATGTCCAATTCCTTGGCATGACAAGTCGAACATTGGTCGCCACCTTTTGTCAGTGGCCGGGCGCCGCCGTGGAACTTGCCATTCTGAACCCATTCAAACGAAGCCTGACCGGGATAAAACAACTTCAGATCCGCGCTTGCGATGCTGGTCCAGTCGATATCGCCTCCGATATCGCTGCCACCGCCTGCCGGGGCTGTAGATTCTTCACCGCTTGATTTGGCGCGCTCTTCGGCGACTGCAGCGTCCACAGCGGCTGCGATCTGGGCTTGCACCGCCTCTTGTTGTGCTGTCTTGGCCGATTTTTCGGCTTCGGCCTCAGCCGCCTCCTTGGCTTCTACACGGTCGAGACTGGCCAGGTATTCTGGCGGAATTGCACGGATGAAATCAGGATTCGGGGCTTCAATCTGTTCCAGATATTCATCTGTGGCCCTGTCGCGGATGTTCGAATGCGCAATCCCTTTGTGGCAGTCGATACAGGTCTGGCCTGTCTCCATTGCGTTCAAATGTTGCTGGCGCGCGCGGGGGCGCTGGAACTCGGGCATCATCGATTCAAAGTCGTGGCAGTTGCGGCACTCGCGCGAATCTGTGGCCTTCATCCTTTCCCATTCATTCATCGCCAGATGGATACGCTTAGCTTCGAACTTCTCGGGTGTACTGATCGAGCCAACCACCTTGCCATATAGTTCTTTGGACGCCTTGATCTTGCGGATCATCTTGTGGGTCCAGTCCTTGGGTACGTGACAGTCGGAACAGACCGCCCCGACCCCCGATCGGTTCACATCGTGGATGGTCCCGGTGTATTCTTCATAGACGAAATCGCGCATCTCGTGGCACGAGATACAGAACTCTTTGGTGTTGGTGGCTTCCATGGCGGTGTTGAACCCACCCCAAAAGACGATCCCGGCGGCAAAGGCAGCGGCAATACCGGCCACAGGCATTCCCCACAGGAAATACCGACGCCAGATCGGTGGTTTCTTATCTGGATCGGAGGTCATGTCCGGGCTCCGTTTTGGCTGTGTTGACTGGCGCGGCGTGTCAGGCCTGCGCATTCGGCTGATGGATGAAACAAGGACAGGGCGGGCGAGGGGCCCGCCCTGCTCCGAGTTGATCGAAACCCGTCAGGTGACGTGGTTCGACCGGTTGTAGACGTTGAACTTGCCGGTCGGGGCGTACAGTCCTTCGATGCGACCGATCTCTTCCAATGTCTTGGCGTCAAAGATCACGATCTGACCGTTGGGTTCTTTTGAATCCGACAGGTTCCACTTGGACACCCAGACCTCGGTTCCATCCGCGTTGAATTCAAAGTGAACAGCGGCGCTGCCTTCGTCTTCGGTGATCTGGATGGTTTTCACGATCTCGCCGGTCTCTTTCGAGATGACCTGCACAGATTGCTGCACTTCCGGTTCCGGGTGTTTGGTCTGGTCAGCCCAGATATAGTCCGATTCCGGATGTGTACGGACGAACAGGCCCGGGCCGTCTGTTTCCACTTCGTAGCAGATCTTCCAGGCATCATCGGGGCGGTTCTCGGGGTCGTTGCCCCAGACCGTCACTGTGCCGACACCAAGGTGGGTTGTGCCAGCTACCGGCCCGCAATTCGGGTCAATCCAGTTAGCGCCCGGACCGGGATGCGGCAACGCGGCCGTGTCGATCATCGCCTCAAGCTTGTGGGTCTCGGTATCTACAACCACCATCTTGTTCGATGCGTTTGCAGCGATCTGGAAATACCGGCCCGTCGGATCGAAGAACCCGTCATGCAGGAACTTGGCGCTGTCGATTTTGTCGATCCGCAGATTGTCTAGATCAGTATAATCTACTTGCCACAGTTGCCCCAGCTCTTTGACGGCAACGATCCAGGTTGGCTCATTCGGAGTTGTGTAGATAGCGGCCACGCGAGCCTCTTCCACATAGTCCCCGTCCACGTTCACGCCGCGGGTCGATACAACCTTGACCGGCTCCATCGTCTGGGCGTCAACGATTGCAAAGTGCGGCGGCCAGTAGCCCCCGCCGATGACATATTTACCGTCACCGGAAACGGCTACGTCGCGCGCGTCATACGCGATCTTGACTTCGGAAACCAACATCTTGTCCGGCGTCTGCCAGAGGTCGATCTTGGTCATCTTGCCGTCGCGGCCCATGGTGTACCAGAAGCGACCGGGCTGTTCCGGCTCTTCCAGCGAATGGTGTTCGGATGCTTTCAGAACGTGCACCGCATAGCCGGTCGGAATATGTGTCAGCACCTCTTTGGTGTCGCCATCGATAACAGCGACTTTGCCGACGTCGCGCTCGATAACAACAAAGAAGTTTTCCCAGTTGCGACCATGCATCGGCTCGGTTGGGTAGTCCTCTTCTTCAACATATACCTTGCGGGTCGCCATCATCTGGTCCAGCGACATTTCAGGTGGTTTGGGCGGCTCCATCATGATGTAAGTCGCCATGTCTTTGATTTCCTGCTCGGACATGATGTCCGAGAAGTTGTTCATCCCGCCTTCGGTGCCCCAGGCGATGATCTTCTCAAGCCGCTCTTGCCCAAGCGCAAGTGTGCCGCCTTCGGTCACGGCGCCGTCAGCTGCGGTTTTCTTCCAATGCGGTTCAAGATTCTTGCCAGTGGCGCCTTTACGCAAGACACCGTGGCACCCCGCGCATTGTTCAAAGTAAAGTTGTTTGGACGCTTCAAACGCTTCTTCGTTCAAAGTTGGCTCTTCGGCGAAAGCTGGTGCAGCGACACTGCCCAGCAACATCGCCAAACCGACCCCGAAGACGCGGCCCGTTTTGGTATAGCTGATTCCAAGTGACATGATCACTCTCCATTTGCTGGTGAGGCGGTCCAAGCGTGGGGCATCGCGCAAGGGTGCTCCTTGACGAAAGTCAACACCAGCCGCGCAATTCAGGTGGCGGGCAGGGAAAAACGTCAATTTTCCGGCTGGGAAAATCTGTATCTTTGGCACACTTTTTCGGCCGGTTTGATTTTTGTTAAGTCGCGCAGCCGGGCGGCTTGCTAGGGCTTGGAAAACACCAAGGAGAGCAGCCATGCCCGCAATCATCACCCGCGTGTTTGGTGAAGGGTTTCGTGTATTCTTTCTGTCCGCCGGCCTCTATGGCCTCTTTGTCGGAGTGGTTTGGGGGCTGTGGCTGACGGTGCCATATGCAGTGCCGGATTATGGCATGGCCCCGCCCATGTGGCACGCGCATGAGATGATCTTCGGCTATGCAACAGCCGCGCTGGGCGGGTTCTTTCTGACCGCAGTGCCAAATTGGACCGGCGCACCAGATGCGCGTGCGCAGTTCATAACGTTGGCCGCCGGATTGTGGTTGGCTGGTCGGATGGCGATGTGGTTTTCGGGGATGCTGCCTGCGGCGCTTGTGGCGGTGGTCGACCTGGCCTTTGTACCGATTCTGGCGGTCAAGATTGCAACCCAGCTCATCCGGAAGCCGAAACCTCAGAACATGCTCTTTCTGCTGTTGCTCAGCTTTATCTGGATTGCTGATCTGTTCACGCATCTTGAATGGACCGGGATGACGGATGACACAATGCATACTGGGCTGCGCGCGGGGTTGCTGGCGCTCTGCGCGATGATTGCCATTCTTGGCGGGCGGATCACCCCGGCCTTTACCCGAAACGCCATGAGACGCGCGGGCGTTCCCGAGGCGAACTGGCCAATATCTGTGCCAATTCTGGATAAATCAGCGATGGCGGTTGCCCTGACCCTGCCACCAATCGTTCTGGTGCTGGGGTCAGGTGCTGTGGCTGGATCGATGGCGCTGGTTCTAGGGGTGGCACAGGTTTCGCGCATGGCCCGCTGGCGCGCGGGCTGGGCTGCGCGGGAGCCGATCTTATTGGCACTGTATCTTGGGCTTGCAATGCTGGCGCTGGGACTGATCCTCTGGGGGCTGTCAGTGCTGGGTTTCGGAAACGAGATCGCAGCCCTACACATCCTGGGCATCGGATGCGTCGGCGGCATGACCCTAGCGGTCATGAGCCGCGCCGCGCTTGGCCACAGTGGTCGCGCGCTGGTGGCACCCGGCCCAATGGCGGTGGCCTATGGTCTGATGGCGGTGGCGGCCCTGTCGCGGTGGATAGGGGCAGATCTGAATGCAGGTTACATGGTTGCGATGCTGCTGTCGGACGGGTTGTGGGTCAGCGCCTTTGCGCTTTTCCTGATCGCGATGTGGCCCGCGCTGACGGGTCCCAAGGTGCAACGGTCAGCGTGATTTCATTTCCTTTTGCAAGTCTTGACTTTCGTTAAGGATATACCATGCCCATCCCGTCATTTTGGCCAGACTAGCTAATCTGCGCAAAGGAGAGCGCAATGCGAGAAGTCATGACCAAGAGCATGGCACGCAATATATTCTATGGCGGGTCACTGTTCTTTATCCTCATCTTTCTGGCTCTGTCGGCCCATTCTCACTGGTATATCGTGAACTCTGAGAACGCAGCAAAGCTCGATGAAAGTGTTATCAGGGGCAAGCACGTCTGGGAAAAACACGCCTGCATCAACTGTCATACCATCCTTGGCGAAGGTGCATACTTTGCACCCGAGGTTGGCAATGTGATGACACGTTGGGGCGTGCTGGACGACCCGGAATCGGCCTTTGAAGCCCTCAAAGGCTGGATGGAGGCGCAGCCGACAGACATTCCCGGTCGTCGTCAGATGCCCAATTTCAACCTCAGCGACGAAGACATCCGTGATCTGACCAACTTTTTGATCTGGACGGACAATATCGACGCTCAGGACTGGCCGCCCAACGAGGCGGGCTGAGAAGGGAACGGAGCAATGAAATACGAATCCCAAAAAATCGCCTATGCCTACTTTGCGGTGGCAATGGCCCTATTCGCGATACAGGTTCTGGGCGGCCTTCTGGCCGGCTTTATCTATGTATCACCTAATTTCCTGAGCGAGCTTTTGCCGTTCAACATCGTGCGGATGCTGCACACCAACTCGCTGATCGTGTGGCTGATCCTCGGGTTCTTTGGTGCGGCCTATTTTCTGATCCCGGAAGAGGCCGAGCGTGAGATCCATTCGCCCATGCTGGCCTATCTGCAGCTGATCATTCTGGTGGTCGGTACACTGGGCGTGGTCTTGACCTATACGTTCAACCTGTTTGAAGGCAACTGGCTGCTGGGTAAAGAAGGGCGCGAGTTCCTTGAGCAACCCAAATGGGTCAAGGCCGGCATCGTCGTGGCCGCACTGATCTTCCTGTACAACGTGTCGATGACCGTTTTGAAGGGCAAGAAGACCGCGATCACCAACATCTTGTTGCTGGGTCTTTGGGGTCTGGCGCTGCTGTTCCTGTTTGCCTTCTACAACCCGGGCAACCTGTCCTTGGACAAGCAATACTGGTGGTATGTTGTCCACCTGTGGGTCGAAGGTGTCTGGGAACTGATCATGGCCTCGATCTTGGCCTATCTGATGCTGAAGCTGACTGGGGTAGACCGTGAGGTTGTCGAGAAATGGCTCTATGTCATTGTCGCCGCCGCGTTGTTTTCGGGTATCCTTGGTACAGGTCACCATTACTATTGGATAGGCACACCAGGGTACTGGCAGTGGATCGGCTCGATCTTCTCAAGCCTCGAAGTGATCCCCTTCTTTGCGATGATGGCCTTTGCCTTTGTGATGGTCTGGAAGGGCCGTCGGGACCACCCGAACAAAGCGGCGCTGCTGTGGTCGCTGGGCTGTGCCACATTGGCCTTCTTCGGTGCCGGTGTCTGGGGCTTCCTGCACACTCTGCACGGAGTGAACTACTATACCCACGGTACGCAGATCACTGCGGCTCACGGACACCTGGCGTTCTATGGTGCGTATGTCTGCCTCAACCTGGCAATCTTCAGCTATGCAATGCCGATCCTGAAGAACCGCGATCCTTATAATCAGGTTCTGAACATGGGCAGCTTCTGGCTGATGTCCAGCGGTATGGTTTTCATGACCTTTGTGCTGACCTTTGCTGGAACAGTGCAGACGCACATGCAGCGGGTGGTCGGAGACTACTTCATGGATGTGCAGGATCAGGTCGCGATCTTCTATTGGATGCGCCTTGGCTCTGGCATCGTCGTGGTCTTGGGTGCGCTGCTGTTCATCTACTCGATCTGGGTTCCCCGGAAAGAGATCATTGAATCCGGCGCGGCCGAAACCCCAGCGGAGTGATGGATATGGATGGCTCCATGAAACTGAGAACGGGGGCGGCTGACGCCCCCTTCTACCTGCCGCAGGGTGATGAATGTGACGTGTTCGCTGCTGCCTATACCAACAACCTGCCGGTCCTGCTGAAAGGCCCGACAGGTTGCGGCAAGACCCGGTTTGTGGCGCATATGGCCGCCAGCCTTGGCCGCCCGCTTTACACAGTGGCCTGTCACGATGACCTTGCCGCTGCGGACCTGATCGGGCGCTACCTGCTGAAAGGCGGGGAAACGATCTGGGTCGATGGGCCCCTGACCCGCGCGGTGCGCGAAGGCGCGATCTGCTATCTGGATGAAGTAGTCGAGGCGCGCAAGGACGTGACCGTCGTGCTGCACCCGCTGACTGACGACAGGCGCATCCTGCCGATCGACCGCACCGGTGAGGAGCTTGTGGCGGCGCCTGGTTTCATGCTGGTCGCCTCATATAACCCCGGATATCAGAATATCCTGAAAACCTTGAAACCCTCGACCCGGCAGCGGTTCATCTCACTGGAGTTCGACTTTCCGTCGCCCGAGATGGAGGCAAAGGTGGTCGCTAAAGAAAGCGGGCTGGCGCTGGAACGCTGCAAGCCACTGATCCGCTTGGCAGGTAAACTGCGCGGGCTCAGGGGGCAGGATCTTGAAGAGGGCGTTTCCACCCGTCTGGTCGTCTATGCCGCCACGCTGATCGCGCAGGGCATGTCCACCGACCGCGCGATCCTTGCCGCCATGATAGAACCTCTGACAGATGACGAGGACATCAAACGCGGGCTCCTCGATCTTGTCACGGCTGTCTTTGGGTGAGGCCGGCCGATGGTCAGGATCGATTTTGAGCCATGGGAACCCGAAGAAACGATCGGGAAACTGTGGCACTCCCTTGCCAGCCGTCTCGATGCACCCCAGGTGCATGTTGGAGCCGCGGTCGACCTTTCTGAGGTCGCGGGGCGGCTGGCAGTCCTTTTTCGCGGGCTTGGGGGCAGCCCGGGCGTTGAATTGCGCCCGGTCTCGCCCGAGGTTTCACACCATCGCCTAAGCTGGCGCCGTCGGTTGGGTACCGAAGTTGAACTGATGCCGCGCGCTTCGTTCGATGGCGAAGTGCTGCGCCTCCCGGACCGTCTGGCGGTGTTTCCCGCGCGCGAGGCGAACGGAGCGCTGTATGTTTGGCTGGCCGCCGCAGCGGCCCATGCGGGAACCCGGATCGTTGAAGATGATCCGTTGCGCGCCGATCTGCACGCGCTGAGCGCTGCACAAACCATGGTTAATGCAACCTTGGACAACGCCCCCGGCTTGCGACCGCTTTACACCGAGCTTTGCAAAGGTGTTCTGCATGACCGCAACAAATCCGGTCTCCCGCCCGTGGAAACAGCGGTTGAAGAACTGATCCGCCATCGGCTGGGCGACCCCGCGCCTTTATCCTCGAAGGCCAGGCAATTCATGTCATTTGACGATGACCCGACTGCCCCACGCGGATATCAACATTTCCGCCCTGTCCCTCTTTGGCCGGAATTACGCGCAGTTGGTTTTTCAGAGCATAACGATGTCGAAAACCCCGATACCGAAGGCCCGCCCGAGGAATCGGGTGAGAAAACCCACCGTGCCCGGCGGCGCAAATCCGACCAGGCTGAACGCAGTGACAGTTTTATCCTTCATAAATTCGAGGCGATCCTCAGCTGGGCCGAGTTTCTGAACATCAACCGTCGCATTGATGACGATGATCCCGACAATGCCAAAAAGGCCGCCGATGATCAGGATGAGATCGGTTTGGGCCAGATTTCCAAGGCGCCACCGACCAAGCTGAAATTGCATCTGGACCTGGCACCCGAGGATGTGAATCGCGAACGTCTGTCGGGCCGTATTCTCTATCCGGAATGGGACGTGCGCACTGGGCAATACCTGCCCGATCACGTCAACGTTCTAACCTCGGACGCCGATATTCGTGAGGATGCCGCCGAGTTTGGAAAAGACCCCGCAACCGCCCGCCGTATCCGCGCCGTCAAACGCCAGTTCGAAGCGCTGCGCCCGGGCCGGGTGATGACCCGAGGCCATCTGGACGGCGATCAACTGGACATAGAAGCCGCCGTTCGGGCGCAGGTTGACCGCTGTGCCAACGGTGAAGGTACCGAACGCATCTGGCAACAATCCCGCCCCGAGGCGCGCGATCTGGCGGTTTCTATCCTGCTGGATATCAGCCGCTCGACCGAAAGTGCCGTGACTGGCCGCGCCGTGATCGACATCGAACGCGAGGCGCTGGCAGCGCTGGCCTGGGGCCTGAACGCCTGTGGTGACGATTTCGCCATTCACGCCTTCAGTTCACTGAAACGACAGCGGGTCTATGTGCAACGCTGCAAACGGTTTGATGAGGTGATGGGCAGCCAGGTTGAACAGCGCATCGCATCGTTACGCCCGGGGCACTATACAAGGCTGGGTGCCGCGATCCGCCATTGCTCGGCCGATCTGGCGACCCAAACGCGTAAGCGCCGGTTGTTACTGGTGATCACCGATGGCAAACCCAATGATCTTGACCACTACGAAGGCCGCCACGGAATTGAAGACACCCACATGGCCGTGCGCGAGGCGCGCCGGGCCGGGCAATCGGTCTTTGGCGTCACCATCGACAAGACAGGTAAAAGCTGGTTCCCGCGGATGTTCGGGCAGGGCGGCTTTGCCGTCATCCCGGACCCGCAACGCCTGACCATGGCGCTGCCGCAAATCTACCGCCAACTGGTCGGCGCATGAGCGACGCGTCCCTTATCGACGAGTTGCCCGGCGAATTACTGATGTGGGTTCTGATCATTTCGGAACTGCTGGTCTTTGGTGCGGGCCTGATCGCTTTCATGGGCGTGCGCCTGACCGATCCGGCGGGCTTTGCCGAGGCGCAATCGCATCTGCACGGCACCGGAGCCGCGCTGAACACTGCGGTTCTGGTCACCTCTGGCTATCTGGCCGCGCAAGCCTTGCATTGGCGGCAGATTGCGCGCTGGACTGCTGCCCGCCTGGCGTTAATCGCAGCTGCCGCGCTGGGCGTTGTATTCCTGATTATCAAAGGCGTGGAATACGCGGACAAGGCTGCACAAGGAATTACCTACGAGACCCATCCGTTCTTCCTGTTCTACTATCTGCTCACCGGCTTCCACGCGGCACATGTGTTGGCTGGGGTTGTTATCCTGCTGCTGGTCGCCTGGCGGGACAATCCCCGCAACATCGAGGCCGGCGCCCAGTTTTGGCACATGGTCGATCTCGTCTGGATCATGCTGTTCCCCGTGATCTACCTGTTGGGATGACGGACATGACCCAAACCTCATCGGATCCAAAAAGCTCCCGCTGGATGCTCCCAAACCGGCTCACCCGCGCATGGCTCAGCCTGTTGGTTCTGAGCACCGCTTCGGCCCTGCTGACGATACTCCCCCTGTCCTCACCGGTGTTGAGCGCAGGCATTTTGATCCTGGCCCTGTCCAAAGCCCGCATTATCCTTGCACGATATCTGGACCTGACGCACAGCCCGGCCTGGCTGAGCGGTTTCACCATGGTACTGACCGGATTTGCGATGGTGATCTTCGGCCTCTCACTGTTTTGACATGAAAAAAGCCGCCCCCGTGGGGCGGCAGTTCTCCAAGTGCGGGGACGCCTCAGTTATTGTGCGGCCATCGGCATTCGCGCGATCTGACACCGTTGCCACAGGGCCGATAAGGCACCGACCAGATGGTCGATATCTTCGTTCGTATGAACCGGAGAGGGGGTAATTCTCAGGCGTTCGGTGCCTTTGGGAACGGTCGGATAGTTGATCGGCTGAATATAGATCCCGAATTCTTCCAGCAGCGTATCCGAGATGAATTTGCATTTCACCGGGTCACCTACCATCACCGGGATGATGTGGCTGGGATTGGGCAAATGCGGGATGCCTTCGGCGTCCAGTTTGGCGCGCACCTGCGCAACGCGGGTTTTCTGCAGATCGCGCTCGGTATTGGATTGCTTGAGGTGTCGGATCGATGCGGCAGCGCCAGCTGCTATTGCGGGTGGGAGGGCGGTGGTAAATATGAACCCGCTGGCAAAGCTGCGGACAAAGTCACACAAGGCAGCGGATGCCGCGATGTAACCACCAACCACGCCGAAGGCCTTGCCCAGCGTCCCTTCTATGACGGTCAGGCGATCCATCAACCCTTCGCGTTCGGCGATGCCACCACCGCGCGAGCCATAAAGGCCAACGGCGTGGACCTCGTCCAGATAGGTCATCGCACCATATCTATCCGCCAGGTCGCAAATCTCTTTGATCGGAGCGATATCCCCATCCATCGAATAGACAGATTCGAAGGCGATCATCTTGGGCGCATCTGAATCGGCTGCGGCCAGCTTTGCCTCGAGGTCCGCCAGATCATTGTGCTTCCAGATCACTTTTTGTGCCCGCGAATGGCGGATGCCTTCAATCATGGAGGCATGGTTCAAAGCGTCCGAGAATACGATCAGACTTGGGATCTTCGCAGCCAGCGTCCCAAGTGCCGCCCAGTTCGACACATAGCCAGAGGTGAACAGAAGGGCGGCTTCTTTCCCGTGGAGGTCGGCCAGTTCCTGTTCCAGCAAAACGTGGTCATGTGTCGTGCCCGAGATATTGCGTGTGCCCCCTGCGCCCGCGCCGCAACGGTCGAGTGCATCGTGCATTGCCCCGACTACGTCAGGATGCTGGCCCATTCCCAGATAGTCGTTGGAACACCAAATTCGTACGTCGCGCTGTAAAGCGCCGTCCGTCTGGCGTGCATTCGGGAACGCGCCACAGCGGCGCTGTAGATCAATGAAGATGCGGTAGTTGCCTTCGTCGCGCAGATGCTCAAGGCTTTCGCCAAAAAAACGCTCGTAGTCCATCTCGAACACTCCTGGGAATACTGGCTTTCCAGCAAGACTATGTGCCGGACCCGCTACGCAACATGACAAATGTCAAGCCGCAGAAAGGAAAGGCTGGCTTGGAAGCCGAAGGTTTGGCATAGCCTTGAGAGGACGGACGTACTGATCGGGTACGCAACTAGAAAAGAGGGGAAAGCTTCGTGGCGCATGAGGCACTAAAAGCGATCGCCAAGCAGTCACTATTGCTCAAAAGCTTTCCCGAGCATCATATCGACACGCTGTTAAGCCACGCGATTTGGCGGAAATATGATCGCGGAGAGACGATTTTTCTACAGGAAGAAAAAGCCCAGGCCATTCATGTGGTTCTGTCGGGCTGGGTAAAGCTGTTTCGCATGTCCCCTACCGGTGCCGAAGCAGTTGTCAGCGTTTTCACCCGCGGCGAAAGCTTTGGCGAGGCGGTCGCCTTGCGTAACGTTCCCTATCCGGTTTCGGCCGAGGCAGTTTCGGCCTGTGAGATCATGCACATTCCAAGTCCGGTCCTTTTGTCCCTTATGCGAGAGGACCCGGAAATTGGGGTGTCAATTCTGGCAGCTACCTTTACCCATCTGCATTCTCTGGTCGCCCAGCTTGAGCAGCTTAAGGCCCAGACCGGCGCACAGCGGGTGGCAGAATTTCTTCTGACTCTCTGCGAAGCCGAGATGGGGGACTGTGTTGTCGAGCTGCCCTATGACAAGATGTTGATTGCCGGGCGCCTGGGCATGAAGCCCGAAAGCCTGAGCCGCGCCTTTTCCCGGCTAAAGCCGTTTGGCGTTAAAATTGACCGGACACATGCCCTGCTCTCGGACATTCAAGTACTGCGAGACTATGCAGAAAGTGACCCCTCCGAAAAGTGACCGAATTTATTGGCCGGTGTTTGCCGGGTGCGCCAAAGAGCCCCGAGAACGTGCTTCTTTATTCAGGCTAGGACATGCGCATCGATCCCGTGAACACGATTCCCTGTTTCCGGATAAGGGCCTTGTGCAACGTCAGGTAATCCAGAACTTCAAAACAAGCTGGTTTTGGTGCTTGCTGGGTCCATGCAGCTGAGGTGATATGCCGTCAAGTTCCAGTCGGCATCTTCCGTCTGTTCTTAGGGTCGAAATCGAATGGGAAACTCTAACCTTTAGGGGCTTCTACGATGTCAAAAATCCGTTCAACGACTATCTAATTGGAACCGGCATTCTGACAGAGTTGATTACCGCTTTCCTGTCGATAGTCATTTTTTTTTGCGGCTTCGGCGGAGGAAGATTGTCTCAACATCTTTGCCCACATGCGGGATGTTTTGCTTACGGTTCTAGAGTTGACCGAAGCTGAGCGGCTGCCTGAAACCAACACCTTTATCCAGCATAGTTTTGGCGGATCCAAATTTGCAGCACGCGATGATAAGCATGTGAGCACCGGATACGAACAGCATGTTGCAAAGGCTTATATGCAGGGACCCGTGTTTACCACCGGGTCAGTGCATCTTCGTCTTCGTCCTTGGCCGAAACCCACTCCGCACCAGCGGTGGTGATTTCTTTCTTCCAGAAGGGGGCGCGGGATTTTAGGTAGTCCATCAGATATTCGGCCGCCTCGAACGCATCCTTGCGATGCGGTGCGGCAGTGGCCACCATCATGATCCGATCCCCCGGAGCGAGCCTGCCATGCCGATGGATCACCAGCACATTGCCCAGCGACCAGCGGTCTATTGCTTCTTGCGCAATCTGGGTCAAGGCCCGTTCGGTCATGCCCGGATAATGCTCAATCTCCATCACGTCCAAATCGCCCGTGGCCAGATCACGCACAACACCGGTAAAGGTCACGATTGCGCCATTTGCAGCATCGCCCGCCGCAAAGTCATTTGCCTCGGTACCTAGGTCAAACGGGTCTTCCTGCACCACGATGCGCATGACCTCAGCCACCTGTCATTGGTGGGAAAAAGGCAACCTCACGAACGCCCGCCAACGGGGCGTCAAAATCCGACAATTCCTGATCCAGCGCAACACGTAAGGCCGACAGATCCGCAAAGGCCGCTGCATAGCGATCCTCGCGCGCGCTAAGTTCTGCGACCAGATCGGATACGGTGGCCGCCTCGGTTTCAACCCGTTCTTTCGGCAGGCCGATCCGTTCGCGGACCCATGCGAAATACAGCACATCCATCCCTTAGTTCTCCTTCAGGTGTGGCATGGCTTTACGTAGGTAGTCATAGCCGGTGATCAATGTCAGCGCTGCTGCGATCCACAGCAGCCACAGGCCGATCCGACTGGACCAGAACATCCCTTCAAGATGCCAGCGCAGGCCGTTCAGGTCGTCTTCCTGCCCGGTCAGAATCTGGTCGATCAGCGTTGGGTCCATGCCGAAGCTGGCCATCACAAAGTAATGCTCGAAGATGCCCTGTGAAAACAAGACGGCTATCGCCACCATCTGGGCCGTGGTTTTCCACTTGGCAAGTTTGGTAACTTTCAGCGTCCCAGCCGTATCACCCAGATATTCGCGCAGGCCTGACACAAAGACCTCTCGGAACAGGATCACAGTGGCAGGCAGGACCAGCCACGGCGTCCAGTGTTCGGCCGAATACCCGACCAAGATCATCAGCGCGATCACCACCATCGCCTTATCGGCAATCGGGTCCAGCATGGCGCCAATTTTTGTTTCCTGCTTCCACGCTCGTGCCAGATAGCCATCGAACCAGTCGGTTAAGGCGGCTGTCAGAAACAGGATCAACGCGAACCAGTCGGCATAGGGCCGGGTGAAATACAAAAACATCACGGCCAGCCCCGGGGCTGCCAGCAGACGCAGGACGGTCAGAATATTGGGCAGGTTCCACTTCATGCAGCGGACCCTACATCGCTAAAATCCAACAGAAAAGATAGACAGTCAAAAAACCGTACTTGTCCCCTGAACTTGGTCAAAGCGCCGCAGGCAGCGCGTGGTGCGTCCATGCCCCTTGGAGTTTGTTCTATTTGCGGTCAGGTTCACCGCACGTATCCGGGACAGAAGGCACCTCATGACAGCTCATATACAAACCGATGCCCGGTCAAATCTGACCGGCAGCCTGTGGATGATCGCCGCAATGGCGGGGTTTGCGCTGGAAGACGCGCTGTTGAAAGCGGCTTCGGGTGCCGTACCGATCTGGCAGGTGATGGTTCTGTTCGGGGTGGGTGGGGCCCTGGTCTTTGCGGCGGTTGCACTGGCGCGCGGCACGCAACTGTTTCAGCCGGATGTCCTGTCGCGCCCGATGAAAGTGCGCGTGCTCTTCGAGGTATTCGGACGGTTATTCTATGTCTTAGCCATTGTGCTGACGCCTTTGTCTTCAGCTACTGTGATTTTGCAGGCCACTCCGTTGGTCGTTGTCGCTGGCGCTGCGCTGATCTTTGGTGAAACAGTTGGCTGGCGACGGTGGAGCGCGATTCTGATCGGTCTGATTGGCGTTGTAGTCATCCTGCAACCGACCGGAGACAGCTTTTCGGCGCTGTCCATTCTGGCGGTGCTGGGCATGTTGGGCTTTGCCGGTCG
This sequence comes from Ruegeria sp. CDSA241, assembly GCF_059611265.1. Classification (NCBI taxonomy): domain Bacteria; kingdom Pseudomonadati; phylum Pseudomonadota; class Alphaproteobacteria; order Rhodobacterales; family Roseobacteraceae; genus Ruegeria; species Ruegeria sp. CDSA241. The sequence goes on along the minus strand of NZ_JBXWPF010000001.1, from coordinate 358,896 downwards.
CGATCTGGCCAGCCGCGCGGCCCCGGCGACACTGGGGACCGAGGTTTTGGGCTTTTACGGCTTCCTCAGCATCATCGTTGCCGGTTTGGCCTATCGCCTGTGGGAGGACGTGCCAATCGTCCCGCTCGATCTGTACAACGGTCTGTTTCTGACCGGTGCGGTGCTTATGGGTGTGATGGCCTATGCCTCGCTTATGAAGGCGATGCGGATTGGAGAGGTCTCGGCCGTGACGCCGTTCCGCTATACGCGTCTGCTGTTCGGTATCGGTCTGGGCGTGTTCCTGTTCGGCGAGCAACTAGACCAGACCATGTGGATCGGCAGCGCGCTGATTGTGGCCTCGGGGCTGTACATCCTGTGGCGCGGGCGGCGGGCCTAGCCCTTGTCGTGGAAGAAATCATAGACTTTTTGCGCCAAGCCGGCCGAAATCCCCTCGACCGCTTTCAGATCGGCCAGGTTGGCCCGGCCAACTGCTTTGGCGCTGCCGAAATGAGCCAACAGGGCACGTTTGCGCGCGGCCCCTACGCCGGGGATTTCATCCAGCGGTGTGGCCCCCACGGCCTTGGCACGCTTGGCTCGATGTGTGCCGATGGCAAACCGGTGGGCCTCGTCTCTTAGGCGCTGAATGAAATAGAGCACCGGGTCGTTGCGTTTCAGCGCAAAGGGCCTTTGGCCGGTGCGGTGAAATTCTTCCTTACCATGGTCGCGGTCAACGCCTTTGGCGACACCGATCATGGGGATCTCCTCGACCCCGTGCTGCGCCATAATCTCATGGACGGCGCTCACTTGCCCGGCGCCACCGTCAATCAGCAGCAGATCGGGCCACATTCCCTTGTCACGGTCGGGGTCTTCTTTTTGCAGGCGGGTAAAGCGGCGGGTCAGCACCTCTTTCATCATGCCAAAGTCGTCACCGGGGGTCAGGTCATCTCCACGAATGTTGAACTTGCGATAGGCATTTTTCATGAAACCTTCGGGGCCGGCCACGATCATGCCGCCCACGGCATTTGTTCCTTGAATATGGGAGTTGTCGTAGACTTCGATCCGGTTTGGCGGGGCATCCAGATTAAATGCCTCGGCGATCCCGCGCAACAGTTTGGCCTGCGTGGCACTTTCCGACATCCGCCGGGCCAGGGATTCACGCGCGTTGCGTATGGCCCCTGCGACAAGTTCTTGTTTCTCACCACGCTGGGGCACAAGGATTTCTACCTTGCGACCGGCTTTTTCGGTCAGCGCCTCTTGCATCAGATCGGCGTTTTCAATGGCATCTGACAGGATCAACTGACGGGGTGGTTCCTTGTTGTCGTAGAACTGACCCAGAAACGCCTCCATCACCTCGGCGGCTGACACATCTGCCCCGACGCGGGGATAGAAGTCCTTGTTGCCCCAGTTCTGGTTGGCGCGGATGAAGAACACCTGAACGCAAGCCTGCCCACTGTCCATATACAGGCCGATCACATCCGCCTCGGCCACACCGCGCGGGTTAATGCCTTGCGAGGTCTGCACCTGCGTCAGCGCCCGGATACGATCGCGCAGGCCAGCGGCGCGTTCAAACTCCATCGCCTCAGACGCGGCCATCATCTGTTCGGCCAGCTCCTCTTGCACTTTGGTCGACCGGCCTGACAGGAATCGTTCCGCATCCTTGACGCTTTCACGGTAATCCCGATCCGAGATCAACCCGACACAAGGCCCAGAACACCGCTTGATCTGATAGAGCAGGCAGGGACGGGTGCGGCTTTCGAACATCGAGTCAGAACAGTTGCGCAGCAGGAAGGCCTTTTGCAGCTGGTTCAGGGTTCGGTTCACGGCACCCGCGCTGGCGAAGGGGCCGAAATACGCGCCCTTTTCCTTTTTTGCTCCCCGGTGCTTTTTGATCTGTGGAAAGACATGGTCCTTTGCCACCAGAATATTGGGAAAGCTTTTGTCGTCGCGCAGCAGCACGTTGTATTTCGGTTTGAGCTGCTTGATCAGGTTCTGTTCAAGCAGCAGCGCCTCGGTCTCGGTCCGGGTCGTCAGGAACATCATCGAGGCCGTGGCCGCAATCATCCGCTCGATCCGGCCAGAGTGTCCCGGTCTTGTATAGTTCGACACCCGTGCCTTCAGATTGCGCGCCTTGCCGACGTAAAGAACTCGGCTGTCCGCATCCAGCATCCTGTACACGCCAGGTGAACTGTCGAGCGTTTTCGCATATCGCTGGATGCAGGCGTATCCTGTCGACTGGGCGTCATTCTGAGAGCTGTTGGTGTCGTCTTGAGAGGTCATGGCCAAAATATGTGATTCTTTGACCATGGCTGCAATCTTGAGCGCTTCAGATCAAGGGAAAACAAATCCACGTATTCTGTGGATAACTGTGCAGATAACTTTTGTTGGGCTTGAATTTTCCCTTGTTTCATTAAGGATTCCTTGATTTGCTTAAAAAATAGGCACATATGTAATCTATTGAATTTAAACAGTAAAAATTTCTACACATGGCAAGTGTATGAAAAAAAAGACATTTTTGTAACGGATTGATAACAGAAATGAGAGCGGTGCAAAACTTCCAGCACCAAACGTTATTCCACGCCCAGAACATCCGGTGTCTGCCATCCCAAATGCTGTCCGCCATCCACGCAGAGAATCTGGCCGGTGACCGCATGAGCATCCAGGAAATACCCAAGTGCAGCGGTGATGTCAGAGGGGTTTGACCCACGTTCCAGAATGGTGTTGGCGCGCTGTGCTTTGAAGTGATCTTCGGATTGCCTGTGACCCTGCATCGTCGGTCCCGGTCCGATGGCATTGACGCGGATCGCCGGGGTTAGCGCCTGAGCTGCAGTACGGGTCAACGCCCATAGCCCCATTTTGGCGACGGTGTAGGACATGAATTCGGGCGTCAGTTTGCGGACCCGCATGTCGACCATATTAACAATCAGGCCCGTTGCCAGCGGCTCGCCCGCATCATCGGTTTCTGGTTCCAGACCCTGTTCAGCCATCGCCTGAGTCAAAACGAATGGCGCCCGCAGGTTGCTGTTCATGTGGCGGTCCCAGCTTTGCCGTGTGGCCGTGTGGATGTTGTCGTATTCAAATATCGAAGCGTTGTTGACCAGGCAGGTAATGGGTCCGCCCAGTGCCTCGGATGCGCGTGGCAGCAGGGCAGCCACGCTTGCTTCTTCTAACAGGTCGGCCTGCAGAGCTACCGCATTGCGGCCCAGGGCCCTGATTTCAGCGACAACCTTAGATGCCTCTTGTTCAGAGGAGGCGTAATGGACTGCCACGTCGTAGCCACGCCCGGCCAGATAAAGGGCCATTGCCCTACCAAGGCGAATTCCGGCACCGGTAACTAGGGCTCGGGTCATGCGGCCTCTCTTTGTGTCACACCAACAAGGAAATAACGTAAACCGCGTAAAGGCTTGTCAACAGAATTCCCCATCCGCGGGTGATATCCCGTTTGAAAAATACAAAGGGGACCAAAAGGAGTGATGCGCCCAGCATGACCCAAAGATCAAATCGCAGGAATTCTGGATCAACAGGAATGCGCCCAAACAGGGTTGCAATGCCGACAATGGCCAACAGATTGAACATGTTGGACCCGATAACATTGCCCAATGCGACATCGGCTTGTCGGCGCAGTGCAGCCATAACAGTGGTCGCCAGTTCCGGCAGGGAAGTTCCCACCGCTATAAGTGTCAGTCCGATTACAGTCTCGCTGACGCCGTAAGTGCGGGCAATGATTGTAGCGTTGTCGACCAGAAGATGTGCGCCCATCGGCAGGCCTATCAGTCCGAGCACCAGGTAGACTGAAATCTTCCAATAGGGCATGTCTGGATCGGCTTCTTCCAGGCCATCAAAATCGTCATCCTCGGCGCAGGCTTTGCCACAGGCCTTGCGATGGGCATGGGCTTCTCTGAAGGCGGTCCATAGAACAAAGCTGAGAGCAGCCAGCAAAATCGCGCCGCTGAACAGGTTGAACACGCCGCAGAAGGCAAGGCCGATGAACAGAACAGTTGCCAGCAACATGAACACATAGTTCTTGCGGCTGTCACATTCGCTGGTGTGCAGCGTGGCAAGCAGCGCAGGCAGGCCCAGCACCAGCAGGATATTGGCCGTGTTCGACCCCACAACGTTACCCAGGGCGATGCCCGGTGCGTTTTCCTTAATTGCACTGATTGCAATCAGAAGTTCTGGCGCCGAGGTGCCGAATGCCACGATCGTCAAACTAACGATCAACGCCGGTACTCCAATCCGCAGGCTGAGGTTCACGGCACCGCGTACCAGCGCATCCCCCGCCAGCAACAGGATCAACAAACCGAGACCGGATAACAGCCATGCCGTCATGCGCGGCCTCCTTTTTCGCAGGCACAGGGACCTTTACCGATCCTGAACCGATGACAGCGCGGGCATCTTGCGGATTGTAGTTTTTTCTGCCCCGGGAACCGCAGTTTGCCGAACATTGCCAGGACGCCCATGGCAATCAAAAAGAGGGTCACGATCTTGATAATCACGTTACAAACCGAAACGTGCGTATGCGGCACGCTCCTCAAGTCCGGCAACCGCGTCCTGTGCCAAGGAGGCGCCGAACCGTGACCAGAATGGCTTGCGCAGCCCGTAACGGCGGAATTTTACTTTATCGCCAAACCGGTCCTGCATTTTGGGTTTGAGATGACCGATGCCGTCGATCAGGCCAAGTTCATGCGCGCGGCGTGCCAGCCAGACTTCGCCAGTGAACAGATCAGCACCCGTTTCAAGCTTTGCCCCGCGTCGTGCTTTGACATGAGCAGTGAAGTTCTCGTGGATATCGCGTAACAGGCCTTCAAGCCTTGCGACATCTTCAGGTTTTTCCGGGGCAAAGGGATCCAACATGGATTTCGAATGGCCCGCCGTGTGCACTCGCCGTTCGAAACCCTGCCTCTCAAGGAAAAGATGTGCGCCGAACCCCGAAGAGATCACGCCAATCGAACCCAGTACCGAACTGTCATCGGCGTAAATCTCATCAGCTGCCGCTGCCAACCAATAGCCACCCGAAGCTGCCACATCCTCGACAAATGCGAAGACGGGAACATCCAGTTCTTTCGACAGACGCTGAATGCGCGCACCGATCAATGAACTTTGGACCGGGGATCCGCCGGGCGAGTTGACTTCAAGCGCGACGGCGGCAGGTTTGCCTTTGCGAAATGCTTTTTCGAGAACCGGTGCCAGAGTTGTGTCAGACATCGACCCGCGCCCGGACATGCCGATTGCACCCGATAAGCGCACGACCGAAACGGTTGGCTGTTTTTTGAGAAACGGCAGGCTGACCTTCATGGGTGCCGATGTAGAGTGCGCCCACGCGGTAAACAAGGGAGCGGCTGACCGTTATCGGTCGCGTGGACGTATTTACTGAAGGTGATGGGCAAAAATGCAACGCCGTCCACGGCCTAACTCCGGATGCGCCAGCCAGTTTTGAAGATCCATCCGATGATGCCCAGACACACGCCGGTAAACGCCAGTATGGCCAAAAGGCTGAACATGATCGGCACATCGGCCAGACCGTAAAACGACCAGCGAAAGCCCGAGATCAGATAGACGACCGGGTTGAACAGGGTGATGGTCTGCCACAGCGGGGGCAGCATCGAAATCGAATAAAAGGTACCGCCCAGAAAGATCAGCGGTGTCACCACGAGTTGCGGAACCAAAGACATCTGCTCGAAATTGCTGGCCCAGATGCCGATGATGAAGCCCAGCAAGGAAAAGCTGAGGCAGGTCAGGACCAGAAATGTCACCATGGCAAGCGGGTGTTCAATACGCAAATCCACAAAGAATGCAGAGGTCACAAGGATCACGACACCCACAAACAGCGACTTTGTCGCCGCCGCTCCGACATAGCCGATGACGATCTCGATGAAATTCACCGGCGCCGAAAGAAGCTCATATATCGTTCCCAGAAACTTTGGGAAATAGATCCCGAAAGAGGCGTTCGAGATCGACAGCGTCACAACAGATAACATGACCAGCCCCGGAACGATGAACGCGCCATAGGATACGCCTTCGACCTCTTGAATCCGGCTGCCAATCGCCGTGCCAAAGACAACGAAATACAGCGATGTCGACAGGACCGGAGATATGAAGCTTTGCGCAAGGGTGCGGAAGAACCGGGCCATTTCGAACCGGTAGATGGCAGTAATGGCGGACCAGTTCATGTGGCTTCTCCCGACACCATATTGACAAAGATCTCTTCAAGGCTGGACTGACGCGTTTGTACATCGCGTAAAATCAGTCCGGCCTCGGCCACATCGTTCAACAGGGTGGTGATGCCAGTGCGGTCGGCATTTGTGTCGTAGGTATAAACCAGCGCGTCACCCTTGCCATTCAGTTTGAGATTGTGTGTGGCCAGACTGTCGGGGACGGTTTGAATGGGCTGGGTCAGCATGACTTCGATCTGCTTCTTTCCCATCTGCGCCATCAAAGTGTCCTTGTCCTGAACCAGTAGCAGTTCACCCTTGTCGATGACGCCGACACGGTCGGCAATGGCCTCGGCCTCTTCGATGTAGTGGGTGGTTAGAATGATGGTGACACCGGCCTGCTTCAACTCGGCCACGATTTCCCACATGTCTTTGCGCAGTTCGACATCAACACCTGCGGTCGGCTCGTCCAGAAACAGAACACGCGGCTCGTGTGCCAGCGCTTTTGCGATCAGAACCCGACGTTTCATACCGCCCGATAGTTCTTTGATCGCGTTTTTGCGTTTTTCCCACAAAGACAATTTGCGCAGAATTTCTTCGATACGTGCGTTGTTCTGCCCAAGCCCGAACAGCCCGCGCGACAATCGCACAGTGTTCCAGACCTTTTCAAAGGGTTCGAGCGCGATCTCCTGCGGAACCAAACCGATCATCCGGCGTGCTGCGCGAAAATCAGTCTGGATATCGTGGCCGCCGACGGTCACGCTTCCTGAGGTTGGCGTCGTTATTCCACACACCGTCGAAATCAGCGTGGTCTTGCCTGCACCGTTGGGACCAAGAAGAGCCAGGATTTCTCCCTGCTCGATGTCCAGAGACACGCCCTTTAGCGCCTCAAAACCTCCGGCATAGGACTTTCGCAAATCCCTGATGGACAGAATTGTTGTCATGCGCCTCCCCCGTTCTGGCGGCGACACTACCCTGCGAGTCAGCCACAGAACAGGCCCAATTCACACATTTTGCTCAGCTTTCCAATTGGCCTTTCCAGTCCGGGCTTGCATTTCCTGGCTGGCCCCGAAACCCTGCGCGGGCAGGAGGACTGGTATGTTAAGTGGAATTCGGATCATCGAAATCGAGGGCCTGGGCCCCGGTCCCTTTGCCGCCATGCTGTTGGCCGATCTCGGTGCAGATGTGATCACCATCCACCGCAAGGGGCAGGCCGCGACTCCGGGCATGCCCGAACAGTCAGTTCTGGATCGGGGTAAGCGCTCGATCAGCCTGAACCTCAAAGACCCGGCCGATCTGGATGTGGCCCGGCGCCTGATCGCCACGGCTGATGCACTGATCGAAGGGTTTCGACCCGGTGTGATGGAAAAGCTGGGCCTTGGCCCTGATATCTGTCGCGATCTGAACCCAAAGCTGATTTATGGCCGTATGACGGGTTGGGGACAGGACGGCCCCTTGTCCAAGAATGCCGGGCACGATCTGAACTATATCGCACTGTCCGGGGCGCTTTGGTATGCGTCGCAACCGGACCAACCGCCGCAAACCCCGGCCACTTTGGTGGGTGATATCGGTGGCGGTGCCATGTATCTGGTCGCGGGCATTCTGGCCGGATTGCTGAATGCGGCACGCACAGGAAAGGGCACGGTCGTGGACGCCGCTATTTATGACGGCTCGGCCCATATGATGAACCTGCTGATGAGCCTGCGCCAAACCGGAAACCTGTCAGATACTCGCGGACACAGCCTTCTGGACGGTCCCCATTGGAGCCGAACCTATGCCTGCTCTGATGGTGGATTTGTGGCGGTGCAGTGCCTGGAGCCGAAATTCTATGCCGAGTTCCTGCAGATATTGGACCTGTCTGGCGATCCCGAATTTCGGCAGCAATATGATGCTTCCACCTGGCCCGCGCTGACCCGGCGGCTGGCTGAAATCTTTGCTGGCAAACCACGTGATCATTGGGCGGCGCTGTTTGCAGCAAGTGACGCCTGTGTTGCACCGGTGCTCAACCCGTCCGAAGCGCAGAACCATGCCATGAACACAGCACGCCAGATCTGGCTTGCCCCCGACGGTATGCTACAGGCCGCCGCCGCGCCGCGGTTTTCCGAGCGGGAGTGGAAGCCCAGACCCAGCCCGCGCCGCGGAGATCATACACAAGACATACTGGCCGAGCTGGACGCCCGACCCAAAGCCTAGCGGTTGCGCACTGCGTCGATCATACGCTGAACGTTGTCGGGATCGGCATCGGGCGTGATGCCATGACCCAGATTGAAGATATGCGGCCCTTTGGAGAATACATCGACAATCCGCCGGGTCTCGTCCACCAGCGCTTGACCGCCGGTCACCATATGCGACGACGCCAGATTGCCTTGTACGCAACCATCCACCTGGACATGCTCGGCGCCCCATTCCGGCGAGACCGAATTGTCCAGCGCGACGCAATCAACCCCCGTGGTTTTGGCGAACCCGATATAGCCATCTCCGGCCTCTCGCGGGAATCCGATCACCGGGATGCCGGGGTGACGTTCCTTGATGGCCTGGGTGATTACGCGGCACGGCTCGACCGCATATTTGCGGAACGCCTCACCCTTCAGCGATCCGGCCCAGCTGTCGAATATCTTGACTACCTCGGCGCCTGCCTCGATCTGGGCTGAAAGATATTCGATCGTGGCCAGCGTGATCCGGTCCAGCAGCGCTTCGAACAGCGCAGTATTCCCCTCGCGCAGCGCATGGGCGGGGCCTTGATCCGGGGTGCCGCGTCCGGCGATCATGTAGGTCGCCACTGTCCACGGCGCGCCAGCAAAACCGATCAAGGTTGTCTCGGACGGCAACTCCTGTGACAGGATGCGCACTGTCTCATAGACTGGCGAGAGTGTTTCGTGGATATCCTCGACCGATTTCAGCGCATCAAACTCGGATTGCTGCGTGATGGTCGACAAACGCGGGCCTTCACCGGTGACAAACCAAAGATCCGCACCCAGCGCCTGTGGTACCAGCAGGATATCCGCAAACAGGATAGCTGCATCGAACCCATAGCGACGGATCGGCTGCAATGTGACCTCGGCCGCAAGCTCGGGATTGTAGCACAGAGACAGGAAATCCCCGGCCTGCGCGCGCGTTGCACGATATTCTGGCAGATACCGTCCGGCCTGGCGCATCATCCAGATCGGAGGCACATCCTGCACCTGTCCTGCCAATGCCCGCAGCAGTTTCTTTGTTTCGGCCATCTGTGCCCCCAATCGTCTGGTTTGTGGCAACGGGTCTTCCTTCGGCGGCAATTTGTCAAGCTCTGCCCCCATTGTCAGGGCAATGTGACGCGACTAAAGCTGTGTCCATGACATTGACCCTGCCTTCACCCGCCTCACCGCTGAAAATCGGCACCCGTGGTTCGCCCCTGGCGCTGGCGCAAGCCTATGAAACCCGGCAGCGGTTAGGCACAGCCTTTGATCTGCCCGAAGATGCATTCGAAATCGTGGTGATCAAGACTACCGGCGACAATCGCGCGATGATCGACGCTGACCGCCCGCTGAAAGAGATCGGCAACAAAGGCCTGTTCACTAAGGAAATCGAAGAAGCGATGCTGCGAGGTGATATCGACATCGCTGTGCATTCGACCAAGGACATGCCGGTCGAACAGCCCGCGGGTCTTGTGTTGGACACGTTCCTGCCGCGCGAAGATGTGCGCGACGCTTTTATTTCGCCCAGCCTGAACTCTATTCATGACCTGCCCAATGGCGCGGTGGTTGGCACCTCGTCTTTGCGCCGCCGGGCTCAGCTGTTGAACCGGCGCCCTGACCTGAATGTGGTCGAGTTCCGTGGCAACGTGCAAACGCGCCTGAAGAAACTGACCGATGGCGTAGCGGATTGCACGTTTCTGGCGATGGCAGGTATCCGGCGCCTGAATATGGACGACGTTCCCGCAACTGCTATCTCGCCCGAGGATATGCTGCCCGCTATTGCACAAGGTACAATCGGTATCGAACGCCGCAGTGACGATCCCCGTGCTGCAGGGATGTTGGAGGCAATTCATCATAGCGAAACCGGGTATCGACTTTTGGCCGAGCGCGCCTTGCTGGCCGCGCTTGACGGGTCCTGCGAGACTCCGATTGCCGGGCTGGCTGATATCAGCGGTGGCATTCTGCGCCTGCGCGGAGAAGTCCTGCGCCCGGACGGGTCTGATTCTATCGCCGAAGACGCCACTGGCGTGATTGGTGATGGTGCAGAAATGGCGCGCGCAATGGCCGAAAAACTACTGACAAAGGCCGGCCCCGGGTTCTTTGATTGGAAGAATTGAAGATAAATTTATTTAATGTGAACTAGTTCACTGTCGCGCTCTCAAAGATCAGGCATTAAGGATGCACACCGATTGAGAAATCGGGTTGGTCTCGAAGAAGTCGAAAGTTTTTGTTAGTCTGTCCATTTTTAAGTGGTATTCGAGGGGGCGAGACCAAACCCCGACATTCAGTCAGTAAGGGCCGCTGTCTCATTAAGACGGCGGCCCGTTTACTTTTGGGTGTCTCAAATAGCCGCGACGTCTTGAACCGCTTGCACAATCGCAGCCCGCTGGTGAAGCGATGTCAGTACATATAATTGCCTGTCTTCAAGACTGGATGCGCGGGGCAGTGGAATGATCCTCGTGCCAAGGGGCTAGAAAATCCGTCGCATTTTCTTATCCGGTGTAAAGTGCAAGCGTTGATAGTACCTGTAAGAGGCGTAGAGTGCTTCAGCACACCGCTTCATTGTGACGATTACCGGAGACCAAGATGGCCGAGACTTTCGACGAAGATCTGTTCCTCAGAGGGCTGGAGCAACGCAAAAGCACCCTGGGCGCGGAATATGTTGAGAAAAACCTGGCCGCCGCCGACGATTTTACCCGGCCGTTTCAAGAGGCAATGACCGCTTGGTGCTGGGGTTTCGGCTGGGGCGACGATGTGATTGACGCCAAGACCCGGTCAATGATGAACCTGTCCATGATCGGCGCGCTGGGCAAGATGCACGAATGGGAACTCCACTGTCGCGGCGCCATCAGCAACGGCGTCAACAAAGAAGAAATCCGGGCCATTATTCACGTGATCGGCATCTATTGTGGCGTGCCGCAGGCGCTGGAATGCTTTCGTGTCGCGCGCAAGGTTCTGGACGAGGCAGAAACAACCTCTGAGACATGATCATGAATTGAACTGTGCCCAAGCTGCATCAAGCTGAAGGGATTTTCGGGCCCGGTTTGGCAGGTGTCTGAAACACACAACGGGGCCCTATATTTTCGGGTGTCGCAAGTTGCCGATTCCTCTGGTTCTCTTAGTCCGCGTTGTTGATCCGGCCGCGTAATTCTTCGGCCTCCTGCCGCGCGGCGCGCAACCCGTCCATGGCAGCGCCCAGTTCCGCCTCGGTCTGGGTGAGCTGATTGGTTAGCTCGGCCTCACGCTGTTGCAGATAGGTGATGGCCTGATCGCGGGTTTCTTCGGCCTCATGCAATTCCTGGCTCATGCGATCCAGATCGGCGACGTCGCTTTGGCGAACACGAGACAGACGATGGGCCAGCCAGTTGGCGAACCACCCCATGCAGAAGGCTGCGAACAGGATGATGGCGGTGGCAATGATGAATTCGATTCTGTTCACTTACTGATCCCCTGCGCCGGTATCTGCGGCGTCTTCTGACGTCTCTGTCTCGGCCTCCAGCGCCTCAAGCCCAGTCTCGGAATTGGCAATGGGTTCAGGCCGGATCAGGCGAAATTCAATGCGACGGTTTTCTTCTCGGCCTGCCTCGGTATCGTTGTCTGCGATCGGTTGCGTTTCACCATATCCCACGGCCGAGTAGCTTGACGTTGGGATGCGGCGTCCGCGCAACTCATTCAGGATCGACTGAGCCCGCGCCTGGCTGAGTTGCTGGTTCATCTCTTCGCGGCCCTGACTATCTGTATGGCCCTGAATTTCAATCCGGATGGGGCCGCATTCGCGCAGAATCTCGGCGATCTGATTGACGGTATCGCGTGAATCCGCGGCAACCGTGGCCGATCCCGGTTCGAATGCGATTTTGCTGCTGGCCTGAACCTCAGCAAGCTGGTCTTCGCACAGCTCTGGGTCGGGCAGGCTGTCTGCGGGTTTCGGCGGCTCTTGATAGGTGATCGAAAGGGTGAAACCTTTGGCATCCCCAAGCTTTTCCGACAGCAATCCGGCGATACGGGCTTTGGCGTCCGGGTCGTAGCTGACCCCGCTGAGAGAAACGTCGTCAGGGGTAACAGTCAGAGCGCCGTTATGCAGCAGAGACAACGCTTCCAGCCCCGCCAGAACACGCACCGGCCAGTCTGCGGGTAAGTCGGAGGCGATGCGGGTGGCGGTATAAACCTGTTCCGATCCAAATGCCGCGCGGGCAAAACTGTCGGCCATGTCGCGCGATGTCTCATTGCTCAGACGACCGCGCATTTGGACCAGCCCTTCGGGGCTGCGCGTGGTCGAGAACTCGGGGGGGCCGGTGGATTCGGCGGTTTCGGGTTCGGGCAGGACGGCGTGCAGGGCGAAAACCTCGGGCAGCGCATTTTCCAGCTCGCCCACCACACGGTCAAAGACCCCAGCCTCTGTTCCTTGCGCCGCCACCAGCGTGATATCCGCATCCGAAATCGTGACCGAACCCTGACCAATCTTGGACAGGGCGCGAATGCTGAGCGTTGCCGCTTCGGGCCAACGGGGTGAGGGCACGCCCAAACCGATTGTACAGTTAAACGGACCAGCAAGGCCTGCTTCTTTGGCAGCAGCGACGATGGCATCCCGCGCTTTTTCATTCTGGGCCGAGCAGGCATCGAACTGGCCGCCGTTGGCATCAATCAGGTAGCGCAGTGTAAAGGGGGTGATTACGGGGCGCGGAGCCGAGATCGACAACCCGATTCGCAAACTGGGAGGTGCAGCGCGGGTCAGGCTCTGTTCCAGTCGTTCTTTTTCCCGCAGGCTGTCTGCAATGGCGGTGATTTTCACCAAACCGGGGCTGGCCGATATTTTGGCACGCGGCAGGCGGGTCAACGCTTCGAGCGCATAGTTCAACGCGTCGTCCCAGCCTTCGGGTATAGGGTAATCCGCCGTTTCCATCAGGTCCGAAACGGTGTCGCCGTCCATCCGGCGCAACCTTTCGATCAGCTCGCTGCGGTCTTGGCTTGCGGGTATCAGACCAATAATCGAAATACCGCTGTCGTTTCGCAAAATTTCAGCGGAAAAGCGCGGTGCTGCCAGTTGCCGGGTGGGGGCGACCTGCATGTCGTCAATAACGCGTGAGGTATCAACCTCGGTCCCGGCTGCGGTCAGCGCATTGAACCGCGTTGCTTCGTCAATGGCTATGCCGGTCAGGACAACGCGCAGGCCATCGGATTCGACTTCGGCCCAGTCATGCCCTTTTAGGTCAAGCGCACGCCGCACGGCGAGTTCCGACGCTTCTTCAACTTTGGTTACCGCATATCCTGCGGCCACAAGCGATAGGCTGGCCGAAACGAGGAATATCAGGGAGGCAGCTAGGAAATAGGGCAGGCGCATGTGCGGGCAGACGACTCCTGAAGTTATTGAGCAGGACTCTTACAGAGGCCCGCGCCGAGGTGCAATCAGAGCAACCCAGCAATGCAAAGGAAGATCAGCGGAATAAGGCCGGTATCCCGGTTGGCCCGGAAAAGCTGCAGCAATTTGGCGTTGTCTTCGGTGTCCAGCCCGCGCAGTTGCCACGTCATATGCCACCCCATTGCCCAAGGTCCCGCCAGTGCAACGAACATGGCTGTAATCGGCTCCTGCCCTGTCATGGCGTCGATAATGGCCAGCGCCATCAGGGATACGGTTGCGGCCAGAAAATACTTCAACCACCGCGCGGTATCTGCGCCGAACAGGCGGGCGGTGGATTTGATACCGATCAGCTCGTCATCTTCGGCGTCCTGATGCGCATAGATCGTATCATAGAACAGCGTCCAGGCGATGCCACCCAGGTACAGAGTGATCGCCGGCCCGCCGACCGTTCCGGTATGCGCGGCCCAGGTCAGCAGGATGCCCCAGTTGAAGGCCAGTCCCAGAAATACCTGTGGCCACCAGGTGAACCTTTTGGCGAAGGGGTAGACAGCGACGGGCAACAGGGACAGCACGCCCATGGCGATGGCGGCCTGGTTGAAACTCAGCAGAACCAACAATGCCAGCAGGCATTGCAGCACCATCCAGATCGCGGCCTGCCGAACACTGACCTGCCCAGAAGGGATCGGGCGCGACCGGGTCCGTTCCACTTTTGCATCAAAGTCGCGGTCCGAAATGTCATTCCAAGTGCAGCCCGCGCCGCGCATCAAAAAGGCACCGATGGCACAACCGATGGCGATCCAGAGGTCCTCCCACCGCGGGGTGCCGTCGCTGAGGATGGCCAGCGTCAGTCCCCACCAGCAGGGGATCAGCAGCAGCCATGTGCCGATAGGCCGATCAGCCCGGCTCAGCCGCAGGTAAGGGCGCGAGAATTCCGGCGCATAGGTGTCGACCCAGTTGCCGCTGACCGCATCAGCGACCTGACCGTCTGGTGTTGGCGCATTGCCTTGCATATGTAAGGTCTCATGAGTGCAAAGATCAGACTGTATGTAGAGCACCCTTTGGGTCCGGGGCAATCGGTAGAATTGACGCGCGAGCAGGCACATTACCTGTTCGGTGTCATGCGCCTGGCTGTGGGGGGGCAGGTTGCCTTGTTTAACGGACAGGACGGAGAATGGCAGGCCGAAGTGGCCGAAGCGGGAAAGCGTGGCGGTGTACTGACCTGTGTCGAACAGACCAAACCGCTGCAACGGCCACCTGACCTGTGGTTCCTGTTCGCCCCGATCAAAAAGGCACGCACCGATTTCATCGTTGAAAAGGCGGCGGAAATGGGTGCGGCGCGGATCATGCCGGTGCAGACAGAATTCACCAATTCCGAACGTATCCGTCAGGACCGCTTGCAAGCCCACGCGGTCGAGGCCGCCGAGCAATGCGGCGGTACCTTCGTGCCCGAGGTCGCCGATCTGCAGCGGCTGGACCGAGTTCTGGATGGCTGGCCCGAGGGGCGTCAACTGATGTTTTGTAACGAGGCCGAGGTCGGCTCGGCCCTGCGCCTGGCGGCGCATGAAAAGGGGTTGCCATGGGCGATCCTTATCGGACCCGAGGGCGGCTTTTCCCAACGTGAACGTACCCGGCTGACCGCCTTACCCTATGCCCATGTCGTCAGTCTTGGCCCGCGTATCCTGCGCGCGGATACTGCAGCCGTTGCGGCTCTGACCATGTGGCAGCAGGCGCTGGGGGACTGGTCATGATTTGGCGTCTCGCGCAGGAGGCGGATGTACCGAAGATCGACCAGTTTCTAATGCGCCACATTCAGACGTCGATGTTCCCCTTGGCCAATCTGCGTGATTTTGGATTGCGGGGCACGGACCGACGTGCCGTTAATATCTGGGTGTTGGGCGACGATCCCCGTGCGGCGTTCTCCATCACGAATGAGGGCATGGTTTTACCGCAATGTCCCGATTGCACAGATGAAGAACTGGCCGCTGCGATTGATCTGATCCGGGGGCGTGCCTTGTTCGGAATGGCGGCTGAGGCAACACAGGCCCGCCGGATCATGCGTCTTGCGGGGTGGGAGGATCGGCCGGCAACGCTGAACAGCGATGAACCGGGTTTCACGCTGGATTTGGAACAGCTTGCTATTCCGGATGCCACAAGCGCAGAATTGGTGCCTTTAGGTGCGTTTGATCGTGAAATCGTCGAAAGGTGGCGGTCTGACTACCTGATCGAAGCAATGGAATTCAATTCGTCACGAGCGCAAAAACAGTCTGGCTTGGATTGCGACGCCTATACCGCACGTGATTCTCATCGTGTGTTGCTGGTCGACGATCGGCCTGTCGCCATGACTGGTTTTAACGCGTGCTTGCAAGAAGTCGTGCAGATTGGTGGGGTCTTTACACCTCGTGAAATGCGCGGCCGTGGATATGCGCGTCTGGCCGTCGCGCTGCATCTGGAGGAGGCGCGCCGTACGGGTGCGAAACGCGCGGTTTTGTTTGCGGCTTCCGATTCCGCTGCGCGTGCTTATATCGGTATCGGTTTTCAATCCGCGGGGCAGTACTCGCTCATCCTGTTCATAAACCCAGAGGATACCGCATGAGTTTCATCCGACCCGAAGCGAAACTGGCCCTGTGGCGCTGGCGCGAAGTGCTGGTTGCCGGTGTCATTCTGTTGGTTGGCCTCAGCTGGATCAGCGGCCCGGGTGGGTTGCTGGGCTGGTTGGGCTGGGTTTTGGTGGCGGTGTCGGTTGCACTGGCCGTGATCGGGGTTCAGCGCGCCAGGTTTCGCACCGGCGTCGGTGGCCCCGGAGTTGTGACCATCGACGAAGGCCAGATATGCTATTTTGGCCCGCTGGACGGTGGCATGGTAGCGACGCGGGAAATCGAACGGTTGGCGTTGGATCCATCCTCGAATCCGGCGCATTGGGTGTTGGAACAGCCTGGCCAGCCGACGCTTCACATTCCTGTGAATGCCGAAGGGGCCGAAGCGCTGTTTGACGTGTTCTCGGCGCTGCCGGGGTTGAAAACAGAACATATGTTGTCGGAATTGAACGGTGGGGCCGTACATCCCGTAGTAATTTGGGAGCGTCAGTCGATGCGCCCTGCGCATATGCGGTTGCATTGACACCGCCCTCGTTTGCGACCACGACTGACCAACAAGACAGACACATCAGGATCGGAGCACGGTTCATGTCCATCCCCCAGTCCGGCGGCGGACCGATCGAACGCCACGAGCAACTTGCCGAATATCTGGAAGCGGGCTGCAAGCCCAAAGCCGATTGGCGTATCGGAACCGAACATGAAAAGTTCGGCTATTGTAAAGACTCACTGAAACCGCTGCCATTCGAAGGCACGCGGTCGATTGTGGCGGTGCTTGAAGGGCTGCGCGACCGGCACGGCTGGGCCGAGGTGCGCGAAGCGGGCCACCTGATCGGCCTGGAAAAAGACGGCGCCAATGTCAGCCTTGAACCGGGCGGTGCACTAGAGCTGTCGGGCGCGCCGTTGGAGACGATCCACGAGACCTGCGACGAGGTGAACACCCACCTGCGCGAGGTTAAGGATATCGCTGATGAAATCGGCGTGGGCTTTATAGGTCTGGGCGCGGCCCCGATCTGGACCCATGAGCAGATGCCTCTGATGCCCAAAGGCCGTTATCGGCTGATGAACGATTACATGGAAAAAGTAGGCTCCATGGGCCGCGCCATGATGCGGCGCACTTGCACGGTTCAGGTCAATATCGACTTTGGGTCCGAGGCAGACATGGTGCAGAAACTGCGCGTGGCGCTGGCTTTGCAGCCTGTGGCGACTGCGCTGTTCGCCAATTCGCCATTTTTTGAGGGTAAGCCCAACGGCCAGAAAAGCTGGCGCAGCCATATCTGGCGGCACCTGGACGATGCGCGCACCGGCATGCTGCCCTTCGTGTTCGAAGAGGGCTTTGGGTTCGAGCGCTACGTGCAATACGCGTTGGATGTGCCGATGTACTTTGTCTATCGCGATGGCCAGTATATCAACGCGCTGGGCATGTCCTTCCGCGATTTCCTGCAGGGCAAACTGCCCGCGCTGCCGGGTGAAACACCTACCCTGTCCGATTGGGCCGATCACCTGACCACCGCCTTCCCCGAGGCGCGGATCAAGAAATTCATGGAGATGCGCGGCGCAGATGGTGGCCCGTGGCGGCGTCTGTGTGCGCTGCCTGCCTTCTGGGTTGGCCTGACCTATGATCAGGGCGCGCTGGATGCGGCCTGGGATCTGGTCAAGGGCTGGGATGCTGAAACGCGCGAGGAACTGCGCGTTCAGGCAGCCGTCAATGGCCTGCAGGCGCGGGTTGGCGACATCAACATGCATGATCTTGCCCGCGAAGTGGTTGCGATCTCGGAAAGTGGTCTCAAGGCCCGGGCCTATCCCGGCGCAGGTGGTCTGGTTCCCGATGAGACGCATTTCCTGAACGCGCTGAAGGAAAGCCTCGATACCGGCAAGGTTCCGGCGGATGAGTTGCTGGAACACTACAATGGTGACTGGAACGGCGATCTGACCCGAATTTATCCCGAATACAGCTATTGACCCACCGGGTCCCGCTTGCATTCGCGGGGCGGGGCCGATAGCAGGTTGGCGACCAAATTCAGAGGGCGTCATGGACGATCTTAAGGCAAAATATCTGGGGCAGATCGCCGAGGCGGGCGATGAGAACGCGCTTGAGGCGATCCGCGTCGCCGCCGTGGGCAAAAAAGGTGAAGTTGCGCTGAAGATGCGCGAGCTGGGCAAGATGACCCCCGAGGAACGTCAGGTCGCAGGCCCCGCGCTGAACGCCCTGAAGGATGAGATCAACTCGGCCCTAGCCGCCAAGAAAGCCGGTCTTGCCGATGCCGCGCTGGACGAACGTCTACGGACCGAATGGCTGGACGTTACCCTGCCGACCCGCGCGCGCCGCCAAGGCTCGATCCACCCGGTCAGCCAGGCGACCGAGGAGCTGACCGCGATCTTTGCCGAACTGGGTTTCTCGGTGGCCGAAGGGCCGCGGATTGAGACCGATTGGCACAATTTCGACGCGCTAAACATCCCCGGCCACCACCCCGCGCGGGCCGAGATGGACACGTTCTATATGCACCGTGCCGAGGGCGACGAGCGCCCGCCGCATGTGCTGCGCACCCATACTTCGCCGGTCCAGATCCGCTCAATGGAGCTGCAGGGTGCGCCGATCCGCATCATTTGTCCGGGCGGCGTTTATCGCGCTGACTATGATCAGACCCACACGCCGATGTTCCATCAGGTCGAAGGTCTTGCCATCGACAAGGACATCTCGATGGCGAACCTGAAATGGGTTCTGGAAGAGTTCGTGAAAGCGTTCTTCGAGGTCGACGATGTCGAACTTCGTTTCCGCGCCTCGCACTTCCCCTTTACCGAACCGTCGGCAGAGGTCGATATCCGCTGTTCCTGGGATAACGGTCAGCTCAAGATCGGCGAGGGCGACGACTGGATGGAGATTCTGGGCTCGGGCATGGTCCACCCCAAGGTGATCGCCGCCGGTGGAATTGATCCGGACGTCTATCAGGGCTTTGCGTTCGGGATTGGGATCGACCGTCTGGCGATGTTGAAATACGGCATTCCGGATTTGCGGGCGTTCTTTGATAGCGATCTTCGGTGGTTGCGGCACTACGGGTTTGCAGCGCTGGATATGCCGAACCTGCATGGTGGTTTGTCTCGGTAGGTGTATCCACTAGGCGTATATCTGGCTCGATACATCGAATGGTGGCGCCGCCGTGTAGCCAATGCTCCCTTTTTTGTGGATGGTTGGAATAATTGTTGCGGGAAACTTTCTTCAATATTTGGCTATCCGTTTCTTCGGATCGGTTTTTGCGTGGGCATTACCAATTGTAGGGCTTGCTCTACTGCCCGGCCTTTGGGCGTCTTTTTCGATTTTTTCAAATAAAATGAACCAAATGAAAGAGGCGCAAAGGCAAAAAGATATGGGTAAAAAACTCATTGATGAATACGCAAAACAAAAATCGAAGTAGTCTCCTCTGTCTAGTTCAGGCTTTGAATTGCAAAAAACTGGTGCGGAGCAAAGGCCGATAGGCCGCCGCGCCATCGCCAGACCGCCCGCACGGGCTGGCGATTTGTCTCAGCTAGCGCAACGCTCGAACAGCGCACGGATTTGGCTAAGATAAACTGCCCTCCACAGCCCAAGGATCGCCACCCCACGGTCTGGCGATAGCGCGGCTTGTTTCAGCCTCCCACGGGGTTGTGACGTGACTTCGTGCGCTGGCCGGGTAGGCTCCGAGTTATGTTCCGGATTCTGACCTGCCTGTTTTTCCTGATCCCGCTCCAAGCTGTAGCAAATGGCTGCCACGGCGACACAGCCTGCCCGCTGGGCGACCGTTCCTATCATGTGCTTGAACCCGATGGCTGGGACGGCGAAACCCTTCTGCCGGTATTGCTGCACTTCCATGGTTGGGCGCGGCAGGGGGATGTGGTGGTCAACCACGAAAGGATCGCAGGGGCCACCAAACTGCGCGGCGTGCTGCTGGTGGCCCCGAACGGGCGCGGCAAAAGCTGGGATTTCTGGACGTCCGACACTGATGACGTCCCCTTTGCGGATCGGGTGCTAGAGGATGTGGCGGCGCGCTATCCCATCGACCCGGATCGCATCTATGTCTCGGGCTATTCCTATGGCGGCGCGATGGCGTGGCGCTATGTCTGTCAATCCGGCAATGATATTGCGGCCCTGCTGGCTGTGGCTGGCAGCATTCGCCAGACCGAGGACTGCCCGCAGGCCCCGCGTCAGGTGCGACATGTGCATGGGTTGGATGACACGGTGATGGATTTTCCCTTGGGGCCGGGCGGGGACACGACCTATCCGGTGGCGTTGTGGAAGGCGAAGTTCGATTGCAACGGTGCAACCCCGCGTGGCGATTGGAGCGTGAAGCCTTTCCTGACCCTCAGCCGCGTGGAGTGGACCGATTGCGCGGAGGGGCAGGTCACGTTGGACACGCATCCGGGCGGGCATTTCATCCCGCATGGCTGGATCGGCTGGCAGTTGGATGAGCTGGCCGGGCGCACACCAGCCTATCCCTGACCCGTTTGACAGCCCCCTACATCCGGGGTCATCTGCGCAGGCCATCTGACCAAGGAGCCTTGCCCGATGAAACCCCTGCTGGTGACCGCCGCGATCCTGACCGCAACCTCTGCCCTGGCGCGCGACGCCTATCCGCCTGTTGATGTGTTGGTGCAAACGGACAAGTCCGTGATCGGAGAGCCACTGGAATACCCGGACGGCATGCCGCAGATCACCATGGCCATCATCACCATGCAGCCGGGTCAGGTGACCGGTAGTCACCGGCATAATGCTCCGCTGATGGCCTATGTGCTGGAAGGGGAAATCACTGTCGATTACGGCGCGGCGGGGACAAAGACCTACAAAACCGGTGATGCCTTTGTCGAAGCGTTCCGATCCCCGCATGTGGGGGAGAATATGAGCGAAAACATCGCGCGGATTTTGGCGGTGTTTGCCGGATCGGACAGCGTCGCCAACACAGTTGCCGCACAGTAGGCGATCATGTGGCACACGGCCTCTTTCCCCTTGTCTGAATATCCGTTACACGCGGGCTGACCCAAGATTATGCGGAATACGACCGATGAAATTCACCCTTTCCTGGCTCAAGGATCACCTGGACACTGACGCGTCGGTCGATGAGATCGCCGAAACGCTGACCGATCTGGGGCTCGAAGTCGAAGAGATCGTCAATCCGGCGGACCGACTGGCGGGTTTTACGCTGGGAAAAGTGACCTATGCCGAACAGCACCCTGATGCCGACAAGCTGCGGGTCTGTACGGTTGCGACGGATGAGGGTGATCTGCAGATCATCTGCGGCGCGCCCAATGCGCGCGAAGGCATCACCGTCGTGGTCTGCAAACCGGGCATGTATATTCCGGGCCTGGACATCACCATCAGCGTCGGCAAGATCCGCGGTGTCGAGAGCTTTGGCATGATGGCCTCGGAGCGCGAGCTGGAGCTGTCGGAAGAGCATGACGGCATCATCGAGCTGCCCTCGGGTGAGGTCGGCGATCAGTTCGTTGACTGGCTGGCCGAGAATGATCCCGCAAAGGTCGATCCGATGATCGAGATTGCAATCACCCCGAACCGCCCCGATGCGTTGGGCGTCGCCGGGATCGCGCGCGATCTGGCGGCACGCGGGGTCGGCACGCTGAAAGAGCGCGACTATGTGCCGGTGCCGGGCGATTTCGTCAGCCCGATCAAGGTGACGATTGATGATGACACGCTGGACGGAGCACCGCATTTCACCGGACGTCTGATCAAAGATGTCAAGAACGGCCCCAGCCCGCAGTGGCTGCAGGATCAGTTGAAGGCGATCGGCCTGCGTCCGATCTCGGCCTTGGTGGATATCACCAACTATATGACCTTCGACCAAAACCGTCCGCTGCATGTCTTTGATGCGGACAAGGTTCAGGGCAACCTGCGCGTACATAGGGCCAAGGGCGGCGAAAAGCTGGTGGCGCTGGACGAAAAGGAATACACGCTGCAACCGGGCATGATGGTGATTTCGGACGACAACGGCCCGGAATCCATTGCAGGGATCATGGGCGGCGAAGAAACCGGCTGTACCGAGGATACCGTGAACGTCTTCCTCGAAAGCGCGTTCTGGGATCATGTGCAAATTGCACTGACAGGCCGGGCGTTGAAAATCAACTCGGATGCGCGGTACCGATTCGAGCGCGGCGTCGACCCGGAATACACGCTGGAAGGATTGGAACATGCAACGCAGATGATCCTGGATATCTGCGGTGGCGAGGTCTCTAAAGTAGTTGAGGCAGGCAGAGCACCAAACCATGCGCGATCCTACAAGTTGGACTCGGCCCGGGTGCAATCGCTGGTCGGGATGGTCATTCCCGAAAGCGAGCAGCGCCAGACCCTGACCCGTCTGGGTTTCCGCCTTGAAGGCGAGATGGCCCATGTCCCCAGCTGGCGCCCCGATGTCATGGGCGAGGCTGATCTGGTGGAAGAGGTCGCACGAATTGCCTCCCTGACCAAGCTTCAGGGCAAGCCGCTGCCGAGGGTCACTGATGGCATTCCGAAACCGGTTATGACTCCCACTCAGCGCCGCCAGTCGATGGCGCGCCGCACCTGTGCCGCATTGGGTTATAACGAATGCGTCAGCTATACATTCATTGATCAGACATCCGCAGCGCTGTTTGGCGGTGGCGATGAAGCGACGCAGTTGGAAAACCCGATTTCGTCCGAGATGAGCCATATGCGCCCCGATCTGCTGCCGGGGCTGTTGCAAGCGGCGGCCCGCAATCAGGCGCGCGGCTATGCAGATGTGGCGCTGTTTGAAGTTGGCCCAGTTTTTCACGACGGCGAGCCAGGCGATCAGAAAATCCAGATTACCGGCCTGCTGGTCGGTCGCGACGGCCCCAAGGATGTGCATAGCGCCACACGCCCGGCGGATGTGTTCGACGCCAAGGCAGATGCCGAGGCCGTTTTGGCCGCCATCGGCGCACCCGCCAAGGTTCAGATCCTACGCGAGGGCGACGCCTGGTGGCATCCGGGCCGGCACGGCAAAATTTGTCTGGGTCCGAAAAAGGTACTGGGTGTTTTCGGCGAGTTGCATCCGCGTGTGTTGCAGGCGATGGACATCAAGGGCCCGGCGGTGGCTTTCACTATCTGGCCGGATGAGGTGCCTCTTCCGCGTAAATCCGGGGCGACCCGCGCGGCGCTGGAGCTGCGCGATCTGCAGGCGGTCGAGCGTGACTTTGCCTTTGTCGTCGATGAAGGCGTCGAGGCACTGACGCTGGTGAATGCCGCTGCCGGGGCCGACAAGGCGCTGATCGAGGATGTGCGCGTCTTTGATGAATTCATTGGCGGCAGCCTGGGTGAGGGCAAGAAATCTCTGGCCATCACCGTTCGGCTGCAGCCAACAGATGTGACCCTGAAAGAAAAAGACATCGAAGCGGTGGCCGAGAAGATCATCGCCAAGGTTTCCAAGGCAACGGGCGGCGTTCTGCGCGGCTAACGCGACCGTAATCCAAATGCAAAGCGCGCCCTTCGGCGCGCTTTTCTCGTTTCTCAGACGCCAGTGTTGCCGTGCTGCAACGTCCCTGCGTCCTGAAAATCCAGTGGTTGAGTGGAATCACCCCCTGGCCGTAAGTCCAGCCCCCTGATGCAATCACAATCCGGAGTCTGCCAGATGCCAGATCCCAGCCTCGCAAAAGCAATGCCCAAACCCTGATTGCCCGCCAACTGACCGGCGGGCCTGTTTCCCGTTGGAGAGTTGTCATGAAACGCCAAGACATCTCGATGATCCGGCAGATTCTGCCGGAAGAGATGCCATTCTACTATTATACCGATCGGCAAAGCCCCTGGTTGCTGTGCCAGTCGATGGAGGCCGAAATGTCGGTTTCGGATCTAAAGCAATCGGGGCTGTCCCGTTTGCTGGCGCGTCCTTTGCTGAAACCCATGATCGCGCGGTGCGGCGGGGTTTTGCGGCGGCACGATGTGCTGGCCGTGGCCCATGCGGATCGCGCCGTGCGTCTGAAGGGGCTAAGCCCTGCGGCGTTCCATGGTTTAGAAGCGGTCTATCAGTCCGAATGGCTGGATTTCTGCCTGAGCTTTGAGCGCTGGTCTGATGAACAAACCACGCGCAAGGCGCATAACCTTGTGGTGCAGTTGGGCTTCCCGACCGAGCATGCCGAGCTGTTGTGGAAATTCGAACAGCGCGCGGCGGCGGGTGCGTTCCAAAGCTGTTGGCACCCGGTACGCACGCATGGCCGTCCGACTCTGGCCTGGTGCCGCTTGGATATAGATTTAACAAGTGGCTATTGTCTGATTGAAGAAATTCAGTCCGACTGGTTGCGCTTTGTCGGCCATGCCCGGCGTCGACTGCAATGCCGGGCGCCCCGGTCGCGTGAGTTGCGTTTGACGCGTGAATACGAGCAGGCGCTGCAGCAGAAATGCGCGAAAATATGGGCCGAGGTCATGATGTTGGCAGTGTTGGTGCTGCTGCGCGACGAATTCGCCATTCGCGAAGTCTGGATGCACCAGCCAGAACCGGGCGCGCAGCTGAAAGGGATCACCTGGGGACGGTTGCCGCCTCGGTCGATCTATACCCGTTTGCCCCGCAGTTTCGGGTTCGAGCCAACATCCGAGATGCCGGGGTTTCTGGGAAGCAAGCAGCGCAGCGCGGCCCGTAAGGCAGTTCCCAACGGGCAGCCGGTGTTTTGGCGGCTGGCTTTCTGAGCCCCCCCCTTGGGTCAGGTCCATTTTGTCTTTAGGGTCGCCAATAAAATCAAAGGAGAAATCAATGGGCCTGAACGTCTACCTGTCCGGAGAGATACACACCGACTGGCGCGAGCAGATCATTGACGGGGCGAAAGGGTTGGACATTTCGTTCAACAGCCCTGTCACGGTTCACGAAGCCAGCGACGATTGCGGCGTTGCAATTTTGGGGTCCGAGCCAAACAAGTATTGGCATGACCACAAGGGTGCGATGGTCAATGCGATCCGAACCCGCAAGGGCATTTCAGACGCGGATGTCGTGGTCGTCCGCTTTGGCGATCAATACAAGCAATGGAACGCAGCCTTTGACGCGGGATATGCGGCGGCTTTGGGCAAGTCGATCATCGTAGTGCACGGGCCAGATCATCAGCACGCGTTGAAAGAGGTTGATGCAGCTGCCCTGGCTGTTGCTGAACATCCCTCGCAGGTGGTGGATGTGCTGCGGTATGTTTTGACGGGTAAGCTTCCAAGCTAAATGGATGGGGTGAGGTATTGCCTCACCCCACACGTGTTAACCTGGGGAAGGAATCTGCAGCCCGCGCTGAACGGCGGGACGCGCAAGAAACCGATCAAGATAAGATTGGAGATTTGAGTACTCATCCCAGCCAACAATGTCTCGGGCACCATAAAAATCCAACCCGCGCAGCCAGGGGACGATTGCAATGTCGGCGATCGAGTAATCCCCGGCGATCCATTCCTGGCCATCAAGTTGATTGTTCACGACATTCAACAGCCGCTTTGCCTCGTTGAGATAGCGCTCACGGGGGCGCGGATCTTCGATCTCTTTCCCGGCGAATTTGTGGAAAAAGCCAAGTTGCCCAAGCATGGGACCAATTCCACCCATCTGGAACATGAGCCATTGGGTAATGCGATGTCCGTCGCTTTGTGTCTGGCCCATGAATTTCCCTGACTTCTCGGCCAGATACAACAGGATCGCACCGCTTTCAAACAGGCCCAGGGGATGTCCATCAGGACCGTTCGGGTCAATGATTGCAGGGATTTTGTTGTTTGGGTTCAGCGACAGGAACTCGGAGCTTTTGACATCCGCATCCGCAAGCGTGACCAGATGTGCCTCGTAGGGCAGGCCGGTTTCCTCAAGCATGATCGAGGCTTTGACGCCATTAGGCGTCGGATAAGAATAGAGCTGAATGACCGAAGGGTCTTTGGCGGGCCATTTGTCTGTAATGGAATAAGACGCAAAATGTGTCATGGGGTCTCCTGAATAAGCCGATTGGGGAAAAATAGTTACGATTTCCCATAAAAACATACATTTTATAGTGCAATTAGCGCACAGTTGCCGTGCGTTTAGGCGCATAAAAATGACAACAGGGAAAGAGGGAAGTTATGTTCCAGGAGTTCAAGACATTCATTGCCAAAGGCAATGTCATGGATATGGCGGTGGGTATCATCATTGGAGCCGCATTTACCGCAATTGTTACGTCGCTTGTTGGTGATCTGATCAATCCATTGATTGGCCTGTTTACGGGTGGGGTTGATTTCACCAACAACTACTCCGTTCTGGCCGGTGATGTCGCCGAAGGGGCGAGCCTGGAAGCGGCGCGGGAAACCGGTGCTTCTGTTTTTGCATATGGTGCGTTCATAATGGCGATCATCAACTTTCTGATCATCGCCTGGGTGGTTTTCATGCTGGTCAAAATGGTGAACCGGGTCAAAGAGGCGGCAGAAGAGGAAGCACCGGCGGAAGAAGAAGCGCCAGCCGGGCCAAGCGAGCTGGACATCCTGATGGAAATCCGCGACGCACTGAAAAAGTGACTCCTGCAGTTACGGCAGAAGAGGAGCCCACCAGATAGGTGGGATTCAGTTAACGATCTGAAAGCAGAAGGAAACCCGAATTGGAGCAGACGATGGAAATGGCAAATCAAGCCATGGATATGGCAAACGGCTATGTGCCAATCTTGATGAGTGCGGGCAAGGCTCTGATTGTTCTGATATTGGGCTGGATTGCGGCAGGAATGATCGCTGGGGTTGTTCGCCGCCGTATCAACAAAACGCCCCATATTGATCCGACGCTGGGCAATTTTGCCGCCAGCATGATCAAATGGGCCATTCTGGCCATGGTAATTGTGGCTGTTCTGGGCATCTTCGGGATCGAAGCAACCAGTATCGTTGCCATTTTGGGCGCTGCTTCGCTGGCCATTGGCCTGGCGCTGCAGGGTACACTTAGTGATCTGGCAGCAGGCGTGATGTTGGTTGTCTTCCGGCCGTATAAGCTTGGCCAATATGTCGACATCGGCGGAACAGCCGGAACTGTCAAAGATCTGAATCTGTTCACGACCGAACTCGTGACCCCCGACAATGTGCAGATCATTGTACCCAATGGCCAGGCTTGGGGGTCAGTTATCACCAACTACTCGGCACACGAGACGCGTCGTGTAGATTTGGTGTTTGGTATCGACTATGGCGATAGCGCGGATGAGGCGATGAAAATCATTCTGGACCTCGCAATGGCTGACGGGCGCATCCACGGCGATCCCGAGCCCTGGGTGCGGGTCACAAATCTGGGGGACAGCTCGGTCGATCTGACGGTGCGCTTGTGGTGTGCCGCTGTCGATTATTGGGATGTCAAATTTGAAATGACCAAAGCAGTCAAAGAAGCGTTTGATGCAAAAGGCGTTTCGATACCATACCCGCATTCGGTCGAGATCCAGAAACAGGGATGATGCTCCCGCCCGTCGCTCGGGCATTGAAATACCCTCCTCCGGTTGGGCCCGGCGCCGCGCTAATCGCGCGGCGTCGTTGTTTTTGGTGCCCCGTTCAACGCTGTGAACAGGTCACGCCGCTTCGAAGAGGCGGCGCTATGCCCAACGCTTCAGGGGTTGGAGGCTTCCGTCAGGATTTGATGACGACGTTGGGGGATACCACGTCAATCCCAAGCGCTTTGCCAACCGCATAATAGGTGAGTTGGCCGGCGTGAACGTTCAAGCCAGCCAGCAGGTGCGGATCATCCTGACAGGCCTGTTTCCATCCTTTATCCGCCAGTGCTAGCATGAACGGCATTGTGGCGTTGCCCAGTGCTATTGTTGATGTTCTTGCAACCGCGCCGGGCATGTTGGCCACGCAGTAATGCATGACGCCGTCAACTTCATAGATCGGGTCCGCATGGGTTGTGGCCTTTGAGGTTTCAAAACAGCCGCCCTGGTCGATGGCAACATCCACAAGAACCGCGCCGGGTTTCATGGTGGACAGCTGCGCGCGCGTCACCAGTTTCGGCGCTGCAGCACCCGGAATCAGCACAGCGCCAATCACCATGTCGGCTGTCTGGATCAACTCCGCGGTCGCACCTGCAGTTGAATACTGGTTCTTGAACTGACCGCCGAACACGTCGTCCAGATAACGCAGCCGGGGCAGAGACCGGTCCAGTACCGTCACATCCGCGCCCATACCTGCAGCGATCTTGGCGGCATGGGTACCGACGACGCCCCCACCGATAACCACAACTTTTGCTGGACCAACGCCGGGGACGCCACCCATCAGCACTCCGCGGCCGCCATTCGCCTTTTGCAGCGTCCAGGATCCGACCTGTGGTGCCAGACGGCCCGCAACCTCGGACATGGGTGCAAGCAGGGGCAGACCTCCATTTGCATCGGTCACTGTCTCATAGGCGATAGCCGTACAGCCCGATTCCAGCAGGTCATGGGTCTGATCCGGATCCGGGGCCAGATGCAGGTAGGTGAACAAAAGCTGCCCTTCACGCAGCATCTTGCGTTCGCCCGCCTGGGGTTCTTTGACTTTGACAATCATCTCTGCGGTGGCAAAAACTTCTTCTGCACTGTCCACGATGCGGGCACCTGCGGCGACGTAATCATCGTTGTCAAACCCGGCGCCAATGCCAGCTCCGTTTTCGATTATCACGTCATGGCCACGAGACACCGCCTCTTGTGCGGCGTTGGGCGTCATGCCGACACGGAATTCCTGCGGCTTGATTTCTTTGGGGCAACCGATTTTCATTAGGTCTCTCCGTTCCTAAACTGCCTAAATAATGGGCGGTTTCGGGTGCAATTTCTGTGAAACTCTGCCCGCATTCCGGCTTTTCTTCGGGAAAATCTTCGCTACAATGGGTAAAACCCGCAAAGGAATTGCGTGGATGAGCCTTGATACGACAGATAGAAAGATTTTGGCTGCCTTGCAGCGGAATGGTCGTATGTCGAATGCTGAATTGTCCGAGCAGGTGAATTTGTCGCCTTCGGCCTGCCATAGGCGGGTACAGAGGCTTGAGGCCGATGGCTATATCCGCAACTACGTTGCCTTGTTGGACGCGCGCAAGATGAATGTGCCAACAACGGTGTTTGTCGAGATCACCTTGCAGGGCCAGGCCGAGGAAGTACTGGAGGCCTTCGAAAAAGCTGTTGCGCGGATCCCGGATGTTTTGGAATGCCACCTGATGGCAGGAACTGCGGATTACATCCTGAAGGTCGTTGCCGAAAACACCGAGGATTTCGCCCGCATCCATCGCCAATATCTGTCTCGACTTCCAGGCGTGGCGCAGATGCAAAGTTCATTCGCGCTTCGGACTGTGTTCAAGACGACGGCGTTGCCGGTTTAACCTAGGCTGGGCCGGGATAGGTGAAAATCACCAGATGCGCCGCGTTAAAGGCGAAATGCATCAGAACCGGAACCCAAAGCCGTCCTGTCGCGTAATATCCCAGGCTACATGCCGCGCCAAGAAGGGCTGCAAAGACAACCAATGCAGGTCCACCTGCAAAATGTGCAAGCCCGAAAAGCAGGCTGGTCGCAGCAATCCCCGCAGCAGCCCCCAGGCGTTCGGAAAGTGCTGATTGCAGATAGCCACGGAAAAAGGCCTCTTCCGTGAGGCAGGTCAGAAACAGGTTGGAAAGTGCAAAGATCATCCACCAATGGGGAAGGGTGAACTCTGGCCGGATGGCACCGACTGAGAGGCCCAGTAGAAACAGGGCCGGCAATGCGACCAGCCCGACCGCCAGCGGCGATTTGCGTATATACGCTACTCCATCATTCATGCGTGGCCAGGCCAGAAGGACGGCGAACAGGATCAGAGGCTTGTCCAGGTTCAGGTACATCGTGAAATCGGTGCTGCCCGGACCGGCATGAACCCGGTCCAGTACCAGTAGGTTATGAAAGCCCGGAACCAGATGTGCGCCCATGGCCAGGCACCACAGGATCAAGGCGATATGTCCAACAAAGGAAAACGCACCGTTCAAACCGCGTAGCATCAACGCTCCGGTAAGACCTGCTGACGCAATAGCTGCGGCAAAGGGCGTGACCAGACCCAAGGTCAGAGCAATCAGGCCAAAACAGGTCAGCAGAACGAACCCCAAAGACCATTTCCCTGAAACAGCGCATATCTGCGCGGCGATCAGGATAAACCAGGGCCAAACAACCGGCAGAACAGATATGAAATGCGCCACGGCCCCTCTCTGAAATGACCTGTGCTTTGATGCCCTCAGAACACTCGGGCTGGCAAGTCATGTTAACAGGCTTCATACAAGCTGAAGTAGGGGTGGCTCTGGCGATTGAATGATCCAGCCGAGCGGAAATGCCAAGTTTCCGAATTCCTGGGGCAGTGATCTTGCTGACCCCGGCAGATAAGCTTAGAAAAAGGCTTTCATCTACCTCTGTGATGACATCAGGCGGTTACACGCGCCTGATAGGGTCCTGACCCGTTAATTGATAAGGAGCAGACCTTGACCGACGAATTTAACCATGCACCAAAAGACTGGCTCGAAGCCGAGTTGGAAGACGCGCTGGACGAAGATTTTGAGATCGAATTCAGCGAGCCCATGCTGTCGGTGGAAGTGCGGAAGATCTACAA
The DNA here is from genome assembly GCF_059611265.1 of Ruegeria sp. CDSA241. Lineage (NCBI taxonomy): Bacteria > Pseudomonadati > Pseudomonadota > Alphaproteobacteria > Rhodobacterales > Roseobacteraceae > Ruegeria > Ruegeria sp. CDSA241. Next base: position 328,146 of record NZ_JBXWPF010000001.1, on the reverse strand, counting down.
GGATCAGCATCCCGACATGCTGGATCGCAAGGTCTATTTCCGTAACTTGCTGCGACTTCAGGCTGAACTGATCAAGGTGCAGGACTGGGTGCAACATACCGGTGCCAAGGTCTGTATCCTGTTTGAAGGCCGGGACAGTGCTGGCAAGGGTGGGGTGATTAAGCGGATTACGCAGCGCCTGAATCCGCGTGTTGCCCGGGTGGTTGCTCTGCCGGCGCCCAGTCGTCGTGAGCAGAGCCAGTGGTATTTCCAGCGTTACGTCCCGCATCTGCCCGCCGCCGGTGAGATCGTTCTGTTCGATCGGTCCTGGTATAACCGTGCCGGGGTCGAAAGGGTGATGGGGTTTGCCAGCAAAGATCAGGTTGATCAGTTCTTTCAGGACGTTCCCGAATTCGAACGGATGTTGGTTCGATCCGGGATCATCTTGCTGAAATACTGGTTCTCGATCACGGATGAGGAACAGCAGCTGCGATTCCTTATGCGGATTCACGATCCTATGAAACAGTGGAAACTGTCCCCAATGGATCTGGAATCCCGTATCCGCTGGGAGGCCTATACCAAAGCCAAAGAGGACATGCTGTTCCGTACCAACATCCGAGAGGCGCCCTGGTACATCGTCGAAGGCAACGACAAAAAGCGTGAGCGCCTGAACTGTATTGAGCATCTTCTGACCAAGATCCCCTATACGGATGTACCGCAGGAAAAAGTTGATCTCCCGGATCGCAAATATAATCCGGAATACGAACGGCGTGTTTTGCCGGACGAGCTGTACGTGCCCAAGATTTACTGATCACGAAAAACGCCCCCGGATTCCGGGGGCGTGGCTTTAGTTTTCGCTTGTCCGGCCTTCAGAACACAAAGTCGTCTCTGGCCAGGTCCGATAACAAGGTATCTTCTAGTGTCAGGGTGTGGCCGTTACCGGCATCGATGATGACGTCATTTCCGGATTGCGAAATGTGGTTCTTCATCAGATCGTTATACCCAACGATAGACTTGGCCTGCCGGAGGTTGACGATATCCTCGTCGGTGAAATCCGTCACAGTATCCGCGCCCTTGGTGAAGTAGAATTGATCCACTCCGGTGCCACCGGTCATGACATCTGCTCCATTGCCACCAAGCAATTTATCGTTGCCAGCGCCACCGATAAGAATGTCGTTGTCCTGCCCGCCTTTAAGCACATCGTTTCCGGCGCCGCCGTCCAGCTGGTCAATGCCATAGCCGCCTTTCAGAAGGTCTTTGCCATCACCCCCATTCAGGTCGTCATTATCAGCTCCGCCAACCAGAGTGTCATTTCCGCCTTCGCCGTTCAGGGTGTCGTCGCCGGAGCGGCCAAGCAGCTTATCTCGGCCGCCGCCACCAACCAGGGTATCATCACCGCCGCGCCCATCCAAAAGGCCAGACTGTCCGGATTTCAAAACGAACCAGTCATCCGCAGCAGTGCCGATCTTGCCAGCCCTGACGTCCAACTGCCCCGAGGGCGGTGGAGGTGTGGAACCACCGGAACCACCCGAACTGCTGGTATCAAGCTGCAAAGGCGCAGAGGTCCGTGCAAAGTTCTGGGTCACCATGATGGCGTTCCAGCCGTCATAGTTTCCGACCTCAATCCCAATTCCGATAACGGTCACGTTGGCGTCCAGAATATTCGCGCGATGGCCGGAACTGTTCATCAGGCTGTTGTGCAGATCCTGAACGTCATCCGACAGCCCCGGCGCACCGCGGACACTCTGCCATGCGATGTTTTCAGTCGCACGCCAGCTTCCGGAGAATTCGAAGCCCGCATCTTCCATTCTGTCCGATGGTCGCGAACCTCCGGCGCCGGTATGGCTGAACCTATCGACGTTCAGCATCCACTCGCTGTGATCTTCCGCCGCTGCGTTCAGCCGAAGCTCAAGCTTGACCGGTTGTAAGCCCGCCTTTGCCCGCTCTGCATTGATCAATGCGAGCATCTGCCGCTCTAGATCGCTGGCCGTTGACATGATTCTGCCTCCAATAGATTGCGTTATTTTGGCGGGACATTAGTGGCGAGAACTTGGCGACGAGAAGACACAATCGTGCCGCTCGCGGTTGGTGGGCAGATCGCCACCGGAAGTTGAATCTGAGTTCGCGATTTATCGCGCATTGACGCGGGGTTGCGTCAGCCAGTCGCGAAAAAGCGCGCAACGTCACCCTGAAAACGACAAACCCCCGGGCGATGCCTCGGGGGTCGTCAAATAGTGTCATCCAAAACTGGACGAGGAAGGTGCTTAGAGCAAACCTTCGCGCTGTGCTTTCTTACGTGCCAGTTTACGGGCACGGCGGATCGCTTCAGCTTTCTCGCGCGCTTTTTTCTCGGACGGTTTCTCGAAATGTTGCTTAAGCTTCATTTCGCGGAACACGCCTTCGCGCTGCAGCTTTTTCTTCAGGGCACGAAGCGCCTGATCGACGTTATTGTCGCGAACACTAACCTGCATGTGGTTGTCACCACCTTTCTAGATAGAGTTGCAAGGAAATTGCAGGAATTGGCCGTATAGCAAAGCGCCTCTATCTTGTCTAGTACTGGTCCTGATAACCGGAGAACCGCCATGACCACCACCTATGAAGACGCCAAGCAGCAGCTTTTGGATGCGATGCTGACACATGTTCCCTTCGATGGCTGGTCGGAAACCAGCTTTCGCGCGGCGATTGAAGAATGTGGAATGGATGACGTTCTGGTGCGGGCGATTTGTCCGCGTGGTGCCGTTGACCTGGCGTTGGCATTTCATGCGCGCGGGGACGCGGTGATGGCAGATCGCCTTAAAACTGAGGATTTGGGCGATATCAAATTCCGTGACCGGATCGCTGCTGCCGTCCGGTTCCGGCTGCAGGCCGTGCCGGATAAGGAACTCGTGCGCCGGGGTATGACCATGTTTTCGCTGCCAAGCCACGCGGCTGATGGCGCAAGGGCAGTATGGCAAACCTGTGATCTGATCTGGGACACGTTGGGAGATACTTCGGACGACGTGAACTGGTACACCAAGCGGGCGACATTGTCGGGGGTCTATTCCTCGACCCTGTTGTTCTGGTTGGGGGATGATTCGCCCGGGAATCAGAAAACGTGGGAGTTTCTGGACCGTCGTATCGACAATGTCATGCAGTTCGAAAAGCTTAAGGGGCAGGTGAGGGACAATCCTCTGTTCAGACCGTTTCTTGCTGTTCCGAATTGGTTGGCCGGGCAGGTTAAAGCTCCGGCTAAAACCCACGGCACGCTTCCCGGATTCCTGACACCGCGCAAGTAGTCCTCTTGCTACTGGGCCTTGACGTTTCAGCCTGCTAGGCATTGGCCAAAGGAGATCTACCCATGACTCAGATGATGCGCGCCGTTGAAATCGCCGAACCCGGCGGTCCGGATGTTCTGCAACTGACAGAACGCCCGATGCCCCAAGCTTTGGCCGGTCAAGTGATCCTCAAAGTCGCCTATGCGGGGGTGAACCGCCCGGACGCTCTGCAGCGCGCCGGTGCCTATAATCCACCTCCGGGTGCCAGTGATCTGCCGGGTCTTGAGGCCGCGGGTGAGGTCGTGGCCATCGGGGCGGGGGTCGAAGACCTATCCGTTGGCGATCAGGTCTGTGCCTTGCTGCCGGGCGGCGGCTATGCCGAATATGTGGCCACACCTGCGGCGCATTGTTTGCCGGTGCCAGCGGGGATGGGCCTAAAAGAAGCCGCCTGCCTGCCCGAGACCTTCTTTACCGTCTGGTCCAACGTCTTTATGCGCGGCAGCCTGAAGGCCGGTGAGCGGTTTCTGGTGCATGGTGGTTCCAGTGGTATCGGCACAACGGCGATTCAGCTGGCGAACGCCTTTGGAGCGCGGGTTTTTGCTACTGCAGGCTCGGCTGAAAAATGTGAGGCCTGTGAAAAGCTGGGTGCCGAACAGGCGATCAACTACCGTGACGCGGATTTCGTAGCCGCGATGCGGGCCGAGGGCGGGGCGAACCTGATACTGGACATGGTGGGCGGCGACTATATCCCACGCAACGTCAAGGCGCTGGCCGAGGATGGTCGGCTGGTGCAGATAGCCTTCCTTCAGGGGCCCGTGGTCGAGCTGAATTTTGCGCTTATGATGGTCAAACGGCTGACCTTGACTGGCAGTACCCTGCGCCCGCAAAGCGATCTGGCCAAGGCAAAAATTGCTTCGGATCTGCACGAAGCGGTCTGGCCTTTGCTCGAGGCGGGAAAAGTTGCCCCTGTCATGGATAGTGAGTTTGATCTGGCTGATGCGGCGGCGGCCCATGCCCGGATGGAAAGCTCTGGCCATATTGGCAAGATTGTTCTGAAAGTTGCGGGATAAAGCTATGTTTCAGGCCACAGCACACCGATAGAGATGCCAGGTGGCGTGGCCCAGTACCGGCATCACGACGATCAGGCCCAGCAACATCGGGATCGCTCCGATGACCAGCAGCGCGGCAACGATGAATCCCCAGCTCAGGATGACGCCCGGATTGCGACGCAACACCCGTACGGATGTCACCACGGCGACCGGAACGCCCACTTTGCGGTCCAGCAGCAGCGGAAAGCTGACGACGCTGATTGCCAGGGCGACGAGGGCAAACAGAAACCCAACAGCATGCCCGAACAAGATCATGGTCCATCCAGCGGCGGTGGTGAACACTTGGGTTAGAAAGGCACCCAGCGACGCGGGCAGGTCAGGGCCGAGTGTCTGAACATAGATGCTCTGCGCGACCATCAGCCAGACCAGAAACAGCATGACCATGTAAAACGCCAAAGCCAGAATTGCACCCAGGGAAGGGGACCGGAACACGCCAAACGCATCCAGCCATCCAGCCTCGCCACCTTGTTCTCGTTTGCGGCTGATTTCGTACAGGCCAAGGGCGGCTAACGGACCCACAAGCGCAAAACCACCAACCAGCGGTGCCAGCAGTGGAACCATGTTTGTGTTCAGCCCAATTCCGAACATCAGAAAACCTGCGATCGGATAGATGAGCACCACGAATATCGCATCGGCCCTTGTATCCAGAAAATCGCTGTATCCTGCCCTCAGGCAGGCCCAAAGATCATCCATCGTCAGCGTACGAACCACTGGCAGGTGCCGTGTATCCGCGCTGCCGATATGGCTGATGTTTTCAGCTAGGTGATCCCCGGTTGCACCTATGTTCCGTGCCGCCCAGGTGATCGGATTGCCAATCGTTTTGTCCATTGCCGTCCCCTCCTGCATTGCGATGTTGCGCAGCGGGGTCAATCCGGCGACTTGTTGCTTTTGGCCGGACCAGCCAGCAACGCCTTGGGCATAGTATAGCACAAATTTTCGCGTTTGGGTTGCGCCTCGCGTAATCGTGTCGATTGCCCTGCGTCACAGGCATGTTAGCTTGGCCTGAGGCTAGAGGAGGACAACATGCAGAAAACGGCACGAACCGTCGTCATCCATGAACACGGCGGCCCCGAGGTTCTGAAGATCGAAGATCGCCCACTTGGTGAACCCGGCCCCGGTGAGGTTCGTATTCGTCATCATGCCTGCGGGCTGAATTTCATTGATGTATATCAGCGCACTGGGCTGTATCCGCTGGATCTGCCGCAGGCTTTGGGCATGGAGGCCGCTGGCGTGATCGAAGCCGTCGGGGAAGGTGTAACGCATCTGGAATCCGGGCAGCGCGCGGCCTATGCTGCCTCTCCGCCCGGAGCCTATTGCGAGGCACGGGTCATGCCCGCCGCACAGGTGTGCCCGCTTCCGGATGGAATTTCTTTTGATGCGGCGGCCGCGATGATGCTCAAGGGGATGACAGTCGAATATCTGTTTCATCGCACCACACCGCTAAAACGCGGGGATACCGTGTTGTTTCATGCAGCTGCCGGGGGTGTTGGCTTGATTGCCTGCCAATGGGCCAAATCCGAGGGGATCACGTTGATCGGTACTGCCGGAACCGATGAAAAATGCAGTCTGGCGCAGTTCAACGGTGCCTCGCATTGCATCAATTACCGGACCGAGAACTTTGCCGAGCGTGTCGCGCAGATCACCAAAGGCAAAGGCGTAGACGCGGTGATGGATTCCATCGGGTCGGACACGTTTGACGGATCGCTCGACAGCCTGAAACCGCTTGGCATGATGATCTCGTTCGGCAATGCCTCGGGCCCGGTGCCTCTGATTGATATCGGTATTCTGGCCAAGAAAGGATCGCTCAAGATAACGCGGCCAACGCTCTTCACACATATTTCGGACCACGCGGTCTGTCAGGCCATGGCGCGGCGCCTGTTCAACAAGGTCGAAGGCGGCGAGGTCAAAATCCACATTGATCAGAGGTTCCCGCTGGATCAGGTGGCCGAGGCCCATCGCGCACTTGAGGCGCGCCAAACCACAGGCAGCACAGTTCTTGAACTGTAAATGAAAGGAACCCGGCGTTTGTGCCGGGTTCCGTCACTGTTTTCTTAGAACCGGTAGGTGGCGCGGGCCTGGATTGTGGTCGCGTCCACATCAATTCCGGTCGAATCGAAATCGTTGAATTCGTGATACAGGATTTCGCCTCCAACGCTGACATTGGGGGCGACAATCTGTTCATACCCAGCGCCGATGAACCAACCATCGTCACTGCCAAGATTGTCCGTACTCGCCTCGGCATAGCCCCCGATACCATATAGCAGCCCCACCGGAGTCACTTTGTATCCGGCGCGTGCTTTGAGGCGCCAAACGTCTTCGACCTCGACGCCGGGGGTCAGTTCAATGCTGGTCCAGTCATAGTCAAAGCCGCCACCGACAACCCAATCCCCCAGATCATAATCATATCCCAACACGATACCACCAATCGCGCCATCACCGTCGACGCCCGAAACATTGGTGTCGATATCGGCATAGCCGACCTGAAGGCCGCCGTAAAAGCCCGTCCAGTTGCCCGAGGATTGCGCCGAGGCGCCTCCGGCCGCAATAGAGGCGATAAAGGCCGCAATAAAAAATCTTCCTGTCATTCTGTTAACCTTTCTTTCGAATTGGTCTTCAGCAAACCTTTGCTGCTCATTTGTACGTGGTATTGCCAGGGCCCGGTCTGACGACCGGATCGCTGTCTTTTGGCTGTTTCCGTACCTGATTTCTGTGCCGCCGCTTCGGGGCACTGGCCCACGTTTTTTTTGGGCTCGTTCCTGCTTGAACAACTAGGGTGAAAAATGGCGGTTTCAAATGGTAATCGGCGGCAGGGTGAACTGCCGCCGATCCGGTGTTTTTCTTGGGCGGATTATTGCGCCTGCAATTCCGAAGGGCTCTTGTCGGCGATATCTTTCCAGTTGGTGTCGGCGCGCTCGTTAAAGCCGGGGATGTCGCCTTCCCAGCGTTCCTGAATATCTGCGGACAGATTCAGGTACAGCTTGTTGTCGACGATTCTCCAGTAGTTCGGGTCGCCGTCAAACTTGAAGCCCATCGCGGTGCCGAATGCGCAATAGCCACCATAGGCGGGCAGGTAGGCTTCGGGGTTTTCTTCAAACGCGACTTTGTTTTCTTCCGAGGCAAAGCGGTACAAGGCTTCGTTGTGCAGCGCAGTGATGCGGTAATCGCCCTTGGTGGCTTCGCCAGCGGTGAAGTAAGCGACCGGGTCATAGCCCTGTAGCGCCAGACCGGTCGAACTTGCGTTCAGTTCGACGCCTGCAGCCAGGGTTGAGCTAGCGATGGCAACAGACAGCGCGACGCCGCCGATAAGGGATTTGATCTTGTTCATTGTTTTCACCTTTCGTGAATCGAGCTGCCGGGGGATTCCGTAATTGAGTCTGGGCAACTCTGATTGTTTTGTTCCGTGCGGTCGGTAATTGGCCGCCACGACCCCGAAGTGGGCAGCGTATTGATCACGTTCAAAACAACTAAAGGTGATTGTGTGCTGGCAAACGGATCCTGTGCATTTCCGCTCAGGATCCTTGGGTGCGCGTATCAGTAAGGATTAGGGTTCTACCCGGAACCGGCGGGGTTCCAGCCAGCCGATGACCGGCTTGCGACTTGCGGCATATCCTGCAACCGAACGTTCCAGCCGATCCGCGAGAACGGGCAACCGGCTGACAGGAACCTTCGGGAACAGATGGTGTTCGCGGTGGTAGAACATCAGATAGGCCAGCCGCGCCAGCACCCCGCGCTGACTGCGCGCGGCAACGCCACTGTCATGCGTGCCCTGATGGGTTATCCAGACCGCAAACAGGGCGGCAAGGCATTGGGCTGTGCTCATCGCAGCCACGTGCAGCAGCAGGGTTTGCGATCCGCTCAGCACAGCAGCGGCGATCACGGCAAGCACCAGCCCCCAGTCGATCAGGATGCGACGACGGGCCTTGGTGTTGGCGACCCGCCAGGCCGCACGGTTGATGTCGAAGGGAAACCGGGGTCCGTATACCAAGACCTGCGCCAGGGTCATGTGCCCGCAATTCCCCTCGCAATCGCCCGGACCCATGGCGTGTTTGTGATGCAGCAGGTGGCATTGGCAGAAAGCGTGATTAGAACCCAACATAAGCGCGCTGAGCACATGCATCACCAAGGAATCCTGCCGCCGCGACAGCCCGAGATTGCCATGGATCGCTTCGTGGTTCAGGCGCAGGGCGCACAGAAAGAACAGAAAGCTGGCCATAGCACCAAGTGGCCAGAGGGCAGTACTGTAGAGCGTCAGAGAAAGCAGCAGCCAAGGCAGCGGCAGCATCAGTTCCTTGATCTTGTCCCAGCGGTTCAGGGGAACCAGGTCGGCCCATTGGATGCCTTTCGGGGCGCGTTCGGGCGGGCGTTTGGGCTGGATCATGTCATGCTCCTTATTACATCATATTCTGAGATTTCTGTATTGAAAGAAATTTGAGGGTAAAATTTTTAGGGCGACTTGTCCCCTTGTCCCTTGGGCAGCAGCCGGGCGATGCGTCCGCCAAGTTTGACGATTGCCAGTTGAACGCGGCGAGGTAGACGGTTCACATCGACATACCAGTCGTCGAACATCTGCATGGTCTCTAGCGTCTCATCAATCCGCTGGCGCACTTTGGGCGAGGTGCCGTCAATCTGAGCCTCTTGGGCAACGATACGCAGCGCGGCCAGAGTGGGCGCATATTCACGTTCGCGGCGGCCTTCGACCACAGCTTTGGTCAGGTCAAACATGTCCCGGATCGAATGAAAGTGATCGCGCCGGTCACCCAGGTTTCGGCTGGCTTTGATCAGCTTCCAGCCTTGCAGTTCCTTCAGCCCGGTCGAGACGTTCGAGCGGGCCAGTCCGAGCGTTTCACAGATCTCATCTGCAGTCATCGGTTCGGGCGAGATGTGCAATAGCGCGTGGATTTGCGCGACCGAGCGGTTCACACCCCACTTGGTACCCATTTCCCCCCAATGGAGGATAAAATCGCGCATGGATTCAGTAAGGTGCATGGTTGTATCCAGTAATTTCTGTAATGACAGAAATTACAGATAGAAATGATTCGATCAAGAACCAATTAACTCAGGCGGATATCAGGTCTTGGACCCGATCCTGGGTTCAGTGCCAGCTTTGATGCGCGAAATATTGGCGGCATGGCGCCAGTACACAAGCAATGTCAGGACGATTCCCAGAATAAACGTCGACCCGTCACTCAAAACCATGACCCAGGTTGTAGACAGGGACGCTGCTGCAAGGGCCCCAAGCGACGAAATCCGCCAGATGGCAGCGGCCACCAGCCAGGTTATGCAGCAGGCAATGCCCACGCCCCAGTCAAGCGCTAGCCAGAGGCCCAGAAAGGTCGCGACACCCTTGCCACCTTTGAAGCCCAACCAAACTGGAAAACAGTGGCCCAGAAACGCGGCCAATGCGGCGACCTGTACGGCGTCTTCTCCGGCCATGGCACGGGCGAGCAAGACGGCAGCGGCCCCTTTACCGGCGTCAAAGATCAGAGTTAGCGCGGCGGCGGCCTTGTTGCCGGTGCGAAGTACATTGGTCGCCCCAATATTGCCCGACCCGATATCGCGCAGATTTCCCAGTCCCATCACCTTGGCGATGATCATGCCAAAGGGGATCGACCCCATCAGGTATCCAATCGCGGCCCAGAGGATCAGCTGGGTCATCGTACTGTCGATCAGGGGCATCAGGGTCTCCGGTATACTTCTTGGCCTGCCACAAAGGTTGCGGTGACCTTACCTTGCATCCTCTGGCCGTCAAATGGCGTATTCTGCGATTTGGATCTAAGCGTGAACCGGTCCAGCACAAAGGGTACATCCGGGTCGAACAGAACCAGATCGGCCGGTGCGCCCTCAGACAGGCGACCGCTGTCCAGACCCAGTCGTTTAGCCGGGTTCAGAGCCATCGCGCGGAACAGAGTCGGCAAGTCCAGTTGATCAGCATGGTACAGGCGCAAAGCCGCAGGCAGCAACGTCTCCAGCGCCACCGCGCCCGAGGCCGCCTCTTCAAACGGGAGGCGTTTGCTTTCTTCGTCCTGTGGCGTGTGCATGGAACTGATCGTGTCGATCAGACCTGCCCGCACCGCTTCGATGACAGCCTGCCGGTCATCTTCCGACCGCAGCGGAGGTTTGACCTTGAAGAAGGTGCGATAGTCGGCCACGTCCAGCTCATTCAGCGTCAGATGGTGGATCGAGGTGCCAGCAGTGATGTCCAGCCCGTTCCGCTTGGCCCGTTCCAGCGCGGGCAGGGCGCGGGCGGTGGTAATCTGATCGGCGTGATAGGCCGCACCGGTCATTTCCAGCAACGCAATGTCGCGGTCCAGCCCCATACGCTCGGCCATTGGGGAAACGGCGGGCAATCCGCGCAAGGCGGCGAATTTGCCGCTGGTGGCGGCGGCGCCAGCGCTCAGCCCCGGTTCCTGAGGGTGGGCGATCACCAGCGCACCGCAGGATTTCGCATAGGTCAGCGCGCGGGTGAACACTTTGGTATCTGCAATGACATGATCACAGTCGGTAAAGGCGACGGCACCGGCATCCAGCAGAAATCCGATCTCGGTCATCTCGCGCCCTTCGCGCCCTTTGGTCAGGGCCGCCATGGGCAGCACGTTGACCGGGGCATCCGCCTGTGCGCGCCGGGTCGCAAATTCCAGCGTTTCCGGCGTGTCCACGGCGGGTAAGGTATCGGGGCGCGTCACGATCGTGGTCACACCCCCTGCCGCCGCCGCCAGGCCTGCGGATTTATAGCTTTCCTTGTGCCGCTCGCCCGGCTCGCAAACCTTGACGCCGAGATCGACGATGCCCGGTGCCAGGCAATGCCCGCCGCAGTCGATGACCTGCGCGTCAATCGACGGGGCCGCACCTTCGCCCTTGGCTATGATACGGCCATCAGCCACATGCACCCATCCCGGTGCGTCCGCGCCAGTTTCGGGGTCGATCAGGCGGGCGTTGGTGAAGATCAGATTGCTCATGCCATGGCCCTTTCAATAGCGGTTTTGGTAGCGGCGGGATCTGCCTGATACTTGATCAGGTGCTTGTCCCCGCCTTTTGTGACGATTTGAACAAAGCTACCCATGGTTTTGACAGCCTCGATCTGGTTCAGCGCCACTTTGCGCGGGCCAGGGCCGGTCAGAGTAGTGTCTGTCATTTCCCATGCGGCTGTCAGCTCGTCTGAGGCCAGATACCACGCACGAATGCCGATTGCAGCAAGGCCCGCAGGCGCGCCGGTCCACACATAGGGATTACCGATCAGCCAAAGGATGATCATGGCCCCTGCCATAGCCGCGGCTGCCATCCACGTGTTGGTGCGGATATAGGCCCCTTTGTCGGGTGGGAAAGTCACAGGATCAGCCATAGGGCACCTCCGATAACCAGAAGGATCAGCAGCGCCAGAACCGCAGAGCCCATGCGACGCGGTCTGTCATTTTGCGGTGCGGATTGCGGCGCCGAATACGGTTTCGCGCTTTCCGTCTCAATCCGGCCACCTGCCCAGCTTGTTGCTTCTTCGGTGTAGAGGCCGATCAGGCGCAGCCTGCGGTCGGGGCGCAAAGCGGCTGCACGACCGCGAAATGCGGCGCTGCGGACCACCAGAACCCAGCCGTCAATCGCATCCAGAGCTGTGTGGTCCAGCTGATCTGCGGACACGTCGCAGCCCTCGGTCAGATAGCCATAGAGGCCAAGGTCTTCGAGGTCCGAGACCGGAAAGACGTCAACCTGTTCGGGATCCAGCCCCGCTACCCCTAGAATCTGATCGACGGCTCCGGGTTCGCGCAGAAACTTGGCCTCTTCCGGGCGCATGTCGAGTGCGAACAGGCGGATAACGCCGTGTTCATGGGATGCAACGGCCAGATCGCTCATGCGGCCTCGCGCAGATTGCGGGCCAGCAGTTCCATCGCAGCCATGCGGACGGCGACACCCATCTCAACCTGCTCCTGAATGACCGAGCGGTTGATATCATCGGCTAGCGTTCCGTCAATCTCGACCCCGCGGTTCATTGGGCCGGGATGCATTACAATGGCATCGGGTTTGGCCTGCGCCAGTTTGGCGGCATCCAGCCCGTAGCGATGATAGTATTCACGTTCCGAGGGGATGAACCCGCCATCCATCCGCTCTCTCTGAAGGCGCAGCATCATCACGACATCGACGTCTTGAAGGCCTTCGTTCATATCGTCATAGATCTCGGCTCCAAACTCGGCAAATTGGCTGGGGACCAGCGTTGGTGGGCCGATCAGTCGAATGCGGTTTTCCATCTTGCCGAGCAGGATCAAGTTCGACCGCGCCACGCGGGAATGGGCGACGTCGCCGCAGATCGCGATGTTCAACCGGTGCAGGCGACCCTTGGCGCGGCGAATGGTCAACGCATCCAGCAGCGCCTGTGTTGGGTGCTCATGCCGCCCGTCGCCTGCGTTCAGTACGGCGCAATTCACCTTCTGCGCCAACAGATCAACCGCGCCGGAATGCGGGTGCCGCACCACCAGAAGGTCAGGATGCATCGCGTTCAGCGTCATCGCCGTGTCGATCAACGTCTCGCCTTTTTTGATCGAGCTGGCCTGCATTGCCATATTCATCACATCCGCACCCAGCCGCTTGCCTGCCAGTTCGAAACTGGCCTGAGTACGGGTCGAGTTCTCAAAGAACATGTTGATTTGCGTCAGCCCCGCCAGCACATCCGAGTGCTTGTTCGGTTGCCGGTTCATCTCGACATAGGTCTCGGCCAGATCAAGAATGGCAGTAATATCGGATTGGGACAGGTGCTCGATGCCAAGAAGGTGACGATGGGCGAAACGCATGGGCGGACTCCTGTCTGACAATCGGCCCGCTTATAGAAAGCCGCGCCGCGCAAGGCAACCTTGGGATCAAGGCGTTAGGGCAGTTTCTCACACCCACCCTCGGGCAAGCACTGTTCGCCGGGTTTGCACCATTTGCCATAGCCGCAGTCGATCGCCTTAACCGGCACACATCCTTGGTGGTTCGAACATTTGAATCCAGGGCGGCATTGTGATCCGGTTTTCTCGCACAAGAACCAACCGGGCTGTGCGCATCCTCCGCCTGGCAGGCAGGATGATCCGGCCGCACAGGTCAAGCCGTCGTCACAGGTGATGGGGCTGCCGCTGGTGGCTGAATCCGGGTCGAATTCGGGGGTGTTTCGCTGGCATTCCCCGCGCGCGTTGCAAAAGCTGTCGCCGGGGCAGTCCAGACGCGTGGTGCATGCGTTGGCTCCTTTGGGTGCGCAGCGTAGACCGCCTGCCACGCAGCGCTCGAACGGGCCGCAGCTGCGGCCGCCGCCGCAATAGGTGCCGCCCAGCGGGATGCAATGATTGTCGAAACTGCATCTTTGCCCACCGGAACAGCACCGACTGCCACAGGCGAACTGCCCCGCGCGGCACTGATCGTTTCGATCAAACAGCTGCGCCGAAATAGGCCCGCTGACCAAGGCCAGAAGCGCCCAAATTGAGAGGAATCGAAACAGGATCAGCATGATTGCCCCAATGGTCGGTGCGACCGAGCGCGCAATCAAGGCCAATTCGCTTTCCCTCGGTCAAAAGGAGGTTAGATTGAGTGTTATGGAATCGGCTTTGGACTTTCACACAGCGCGGGCTCTGCTGGACTGGCAGATTGAACTGGGCGCGACGGATGCGATCGGGGATATCCCGGTGAACCGCTATACGTTGCCCGACACAGCGCCCAAATCCAAAAAGCCCACAGCGGTACAAACGGCGCCGGAAAAGCCCAAGCCGGTCGATGCGTTGGCGATTGCCGATTCAGTCGCCAAGACAGCTGGTTCGCTGGACCAGTTGCGCGCTGCGATGGATGCGTTTGATCATTGCGAGTTGAAACGTGGCGCGCGCCAGTTGGTGTTTGCCGACGGGACGCCGGGTGCGCGGGTGATGATTATAGGCGAAGCTCCGGGCCGGGATGAAGATCGCGAGGGCAAGCCCTTTGTTGGCCGGGCCGGGCAGTTGCTGGACAGGATGTTGTCCGCGATTGAGCTGAACCGTGCCGAAAACGTCTATATCACCAATGTCCTGCCCTGGCGGCCCCCGCAGAACCGGGATCCCAAGCCCGAAGAGATCGGCATGATGAAGCCGTTTCTGGAGCGCCACGTCGCATTGGCCAAGCCCGAGGTTCTGGTCGTGATGGGCAATATCAGCTGTCAGGCGGTGCTGGGCAAACGCGGTATAACTCGGTTGCGCGGCCAGTGGGATCAGGCTTGGGGGCTGCCGGTCATCCCGATGTTTCACCCTGCTTACTTGCTGCGGCAACAGCCAATGAAACGGCAGGCCTGGGCAGATCTGTTGGAGTTGAAGGCCTGGCTGGAGGGCAAGTGATGCGCATCCTGGCCTTTTCCGACCTGCATATGGCGCGCAGCCGGGCGGTCGAATTGGTTGCCGCCAGCGCCGAGGCAGATCTGGTGATCGGTGCTGGTGATTTCTGCAATATGCGGCAAGGGCTGGATCAGGCGATGGAGATGCTTGCAGGCATTTCGGCCCCTCTGGTCCTAACCCCCGGCAATGCCGAAAGCGTCCAAGAGCTGACAGCGGCTGTGCCCGAAGGTGCCCACGTGCTGCACGGCACCGGGATGACTGTGGACGGGGTACGCCTGTTTGGTCTGGGATATGGTGTGCCCGTGACGCCTTTTGGCGGTTGGTCCTGCGATCTGACCGAGGCCGAGGCCGCCGAGTTGCTGGATCGGTGCGACGCTGCCGATATTCTGATTACGCATTCTCCGCCCAAAGGGCATGGCGATGTCACGTCGATGGGCGGCGCTGTCGGTTCGGTCGCGGTGCGCGACGCGATCGAGCGGGTGCAGCCGCAGCTTTCTCTGCATGGCCATATCCATGACAGCTGGGGGTATCGCGGGGCAATCGGGCGCACCCAGGTGGCCAATCTGGGGCCCAGACCAAATTGGTTTGAGCTGCATTGATGATCGAAACTGTGACCCTTCTGGCGTTTATACCGGCTGCGCTCGCTCTGAACCTCACACCCGGAGCTGATATGATGTTCTGCTTTGGGCAGGGCCTGCGCAAAGGCGCACGGCCCGCGCTTGCGGCCAGCGCCGGTATTTCTGCAGGGTCGATGGTGCATGTCCTGCTGGCTGGGCTTGGGTTTGGCGCGGCGGTATCGACGCTGCCCTGGCTGTTTGATGTGATCCGTTGGTTGGGGGTGGCCTATCTGCTTTATCTGGCCTGGCGTTCGATCCAAAACGGTGCTGTGCCGGCCGAGGCACCGGCACATAGCGGGAAACTTGCGTTTCGTGATGGGCTGCTGGTCAATCTCACCAATCCAAAGGTCATCCTGTTCGTGCTGGCCTTCATCCCGCAGTTTGTGGACCCGACCTTGGGGCCAATCTTGCCGCAGTTCCTGACCCTTGGCCTTATCATCGCGGTGGGCGGCTTTGTGGTGAACGGGATGGTCGGCATGTTTGCCGGTGGCGCGGGCCGAGTCTTGGTCTCGAACCCGCGTGCCTCGCGTTTCATGGGCTGGGTGACCGGAGGGATTTTTACGGCGCTCGCCATTCGGCTTGCGATTATGGAAAGGGCCTGACGTCATATGTCACGCATCGACGAAAGCAAAAAATTCATTCCAGTTCGGATCGCCGTCCTCACTGTCTCGGATACGCGGACGCTGCCCGAGGACCGATCGGGACAGACTTTGGTGGATCGGATTCAGGCGGCGGGCCATTTGGTCGCGGACCGCAAGATCCTTCCGGATGAGCGCGCCCAGATTACAGAACAGCTGCGCGTGTGGATCGCAGATCCTGAAATAGATGCCGTCATCTCGACCGGGGGTACCGGCCTGACAGGGCGCGACGTTACAGTCGAGGCGCATCGGGATGTCTACGAGAAGGAAATCGACGCATTCGGTACGGTTTTTACAATCCTGTCGATGCAAAAGATCGGCACCTCTGCCGTCCAGTCGCGCGCCACAGGTGGCGTCGCCGGGGGCACCTATCTGTTTGCATTGCCCGGCAGCCCCGGTGCCTGCAAGGATGCCTGGGATGGAATATTGCTAAAACAGTTCGATTATCGTCACCGGCCCTGCAATTTCGTGGAAATTATGCCCAGATTGGACGAACATCTGCGACGGAAGTAAGCTGGTTACACGTTCAAATGTGTATTACCGCTTTGTGGCTTGGCATTTTTCGGGGCAAAGCTACCTTCTGAAATGCCAGCCTGATGCGAACGGGGTGATAGTAAATGCGCTTTCTGAGGCAGAGCCTTGCCGGAGTTTTCCTGACGTCCTTGACGTTGGCACTCTTGTTTGTGGCGGTTCAGATGATCGTGGGTGCAGTGCAGGATGTTCTGACGCGCGAGGATGCCGCTCCGCAGGCGCGGGAGCGCATTTTTGCGGTT
The DNA here is from genome assembly GCF_059611265.1 of Ruegeria sp. CDSA241. Taxonomy (NCBI): domain Bacteria; kingdom Pseudomonadati; phylum Pseudomonadota; class Alphaproteobacteria; order Rhodobacterales; family Roseobacteraceae; genus Ruegeria; species Ruegeria sp. CDSA241. Next base: position 311,466 of record NZ_JBXWPF010000001.1, on the reverse strand, counting down.
ACTGTCCGGCATGCCGAAGTGGAAACCGTAACGCCTTATCTTGAAGCATTTGGCGAGGTGCAAAGCCGCCGCCGCCTGGAACTGCGTGCAGCGCTTGGTGGCCGTGTGATTGCCTTGTCCGAAGATTTCGAAGATGGCGGTGCTGTCACTGCAGGAGAGGTTCTGGTCGAGCTTGATCCGGCGGATGCACAATCGGCGCTGGACCGCGCCAAGTCGGACCTGCTGGATGCTCAGTTTGAGGAACGCGATGCCGAACGGTCCCTGCTGCTGGCGCAGGATGAGCTGAACTCGGCCGAGGCGCAGGCCGAATTGCGGGGCCGTGCCCTGCAGCGTCAAAAAGACTTGAAAAGCCGGGGAGTGGGCGCGGCGGCATCCGTGGAAGAGGCGGAACTGGCCGAGGCATCGGCACAGCAATCTGTTTTGGCCCGGAGGATCGCGCTGGCACAGGCGGAATCGCGCGTCGATCAGGCGACGACGTTGCTGTCGCGTGCCCGTATTGCACTGGCCGCCGCCGAACGTGATTTGGAAGACATGACCATCCATGCCCGGTTCGGGGGCACATTGACCGACGTAACTTTGGTTGAGGGTCGCCTGGTCTCGGCCAACGAAAAACTGGCCGAATTGGTTGATCCTAAAGCACTTGAGGTGGCCTTTCGCGTCTCGACCGCGCAATTCGTGCGCCTGCTGGATGCTGAAGGGGATCTGATCAATTCCCCGGTCACTGTATCGCTAGAGGTTACAGGAGCAGATCTTGCGGCGCAGGGCCGCATAAGCCGCGATAGCGGCTCGGCCGGAGAAGGGCAAACCGGTCGCCTGCTTTATGCCTTGCTCGAGGATACTTCGGGATTCAAGCCCGGTGATTTCGTGACAGTCTCGGTTCAGGAACAGCCGCTTGAGAACGTGGTGCGCTTGCCGTCTTCGGTTCTGGATTCAGCAGGGACGGTTCTGATTCTGGGCAAGGATGACCGGCTTGAGGTTCTACCAGTGCAGTTGATCCGCCGTCAGGGGGATGAGGTGCTGCTGCGCGGGCGGGGGTTGGAAAGTCGCGAGGTTGTCGTTGGTCGAACGCCTCTGCTTGGGGCCGGTGTCCGGGTCAGGCCGCTGCGGGATGAGGCCAACGCAGGGGGCCAGACGGATATGGTCGAGCTGTCCGAGGAACAGCGTGCCCAGCTGGTGGCGCAGGTCGAAGCCAGTGATGCATTGCCTCAAGATGTCAAAGCCCGCGTGCTGGGCCAACTGGGCGAAGCCAAGGTTCCCGCGTCGTTGGTGCGCAGCATCGAAAACCGAGCCGGAGGTTAGGCGCGATGATGCGCGAAATTCCCGGCGCGGCTGGGGGGATACTCAGCTATTTCACGCGCCACAGGACGGTCGCCAACCTGCTGCTGCTAGTTATGCTGGTGCTGGGCGCGGCGGCCATCCCGAATATGCGGGCGCAGTTCTTTCCCGATGTGATCCTTGAACGGGTGGATGTCAGCGTTAGCTGGGATGGAGCTGGCCCTGAAGATGTTGATAATGGCATCGTTCAGTTGTTGGAGCCGGCCCTTCTGGCCGTTGAAGGCGTGTCCAGCACCTCTTCGACTTCGCGCGAGGGCACAGCCCAGATCCGGATGGAGTTCGAGCCGAACTGGGATATGTCTCGCGCGGTCGAAGAGGTCAGAACAGCGGTCGACAGTGTCACCAACTTGCCAGACGACGCTGATGAGCCGACCATCCGACGCGGTGCCTGGCGCGATCGCGTCACGGATGTTGTCGTCACCGGCCCTGTCGATCCTGAACAGCTGGCCAAGTTCACCGATGAGCTGATCAACCGTTTGTTCGCTGTTGGCGTGACCCGCACCACGATCCGGGGCCTTGCCGCGCCGCGCATCGTGGTCGAGGTGCCCACCGCGCAGTTGATCGCCAATGACATCACCCTGTCCGAGATCGCATTGGCCATCGCAGCCGAGGTCAACGCCAATCCGGCGGGCGATGTGACAGGGGCCAATGCGCGCATTCGCACCGGCACCGAAAAGCGCAGCCCGGAAGAGATCGAAGGGATTACGCTGCGCAATTTCACCGATGGCTCAAAGCTGTTGATCGGTGACGTGGCGCAGATCCAGATTGAAGGTGTCACCAGAAATCGTAGCTATTTTGTTGGCAAGAATCCGGCAATGTCCGTTCGTGTGGATCGGTCAAATCTGGGGGACGCGATTGAAATTCAACACACGGTCGAAGATGTCGTCTCGCAGATGCAAGCCAGCCTGCCCGAGGGCGTAAAGGCCGAGCTGATCCGGACACGGGCGCAAGCGATCACCGACCGGCTGGATATTCTGGTCGATAACGGGCTGGTTGGGCTGGGTCTTGTGGTCTGCCTGCTGTTTCTGTTTCTGAATGCGCGGATTGCCTTTTGGGTTGCCGCGGGTATCCCGGTGGCAATGTCGGCGGCGATTGCGTTCATGTATATTGGCGGCCTGTCGATCAACATGGTGTCGTTGTTCGGCCTGATTATCACTCTGGGTATCGTCGTGGATGACGCCATCGTTGTGGGTGAACATGCCGATTTTCGCGCGCGACGGCTGGGTGAGCCGCCAATGGTGGCCGCCGAACGCGCCGCACGTCGCATGGCGATGCCGGTCTTTGCTGCGACGCTGACCACGGTTATCGCCTTTTTCGGCCTGACTGCGATTGGTGGCCGTTTCGGAGAGTTGATCCGCGACATCCCCTTCACGGTGATAGCGGTATTGATCGCCTCGCTGATCGAATGCTTTCTGATCCTGCCCAACCATATGGCCCACGCGATTGCGCACTCTGCCAAGGAACATTGGTATGACCTGCCGAACCGTGTGGTGAACAAGGGGTTTCGCTGGGTGCGCGATACGCTGTTCCGACCGCTGATCGCCTGGGTAATCTGGGCACGCTATGTGGTGGTGTCGGCGATGATCGTCATTCTGGCCAGCCAGATTTCCCTGTTCATACGCGGGGACGTGAACTGGCGGTTCTTCAATGCGCCCGAGCGTGGATCGGTTACAGGCAATTTTATCATGGCCGAGGGCGCAGGCCGCGCGGATACGTTGGCCATGATGCACCAACTGCAGGCCTCGGTAGAGGCGCTTGGCCAACGCTATGAAGAGCGGCACGGGCGCAACCCCATTGATTACGTGCTGGCCGAGATCGGGGGATCCGCGGGCCGTGCACTTTCGGCAGCGGATGGCAAGGACACGGATTTGCTGGGCGGGATTTCGATCGAGTTGATAGATGCCGACCTGCGCCCCTATTCGAGCTTCGAGTTTGTCGGAGAGTTGCAGGAAATGGCGCCAAGCCATCCCAAACTTGAGCTGCTCAGCTTCAGGGGCTGGCGGTCTGGTCCGGGAGGAGATGCGATTGACGTGCAGCTCTACGGCGCCGATGTGAACACGCTTAAAACGGCTTCCGAGGACTTGCAGGTCGCGCTTTCGAAATACCCTGAGGTTTCAGCGCTGGAAGACAATCTGGCCTATGACAAGGAAGAATACATTTTGGATCTGACCGCGCAGGGACAGGCGCTGGGCTTTCGGATCGAAACATTGGGCCGGGTGCTGCGGGACCGTCTGAACGGGATCGAGGCCGCGACCTTCCCGGATGGCCCGCGCAGTGCCGAGATCCGGGTTGAATTGCCTGAAGGAGAACTGACCGCCGATTTCCTGGAACGCACACTGATGCGCACGCCCGATGGAGTCTATGTCCCGTTGGCCGATATCGTTTCGGTTCAGCGTAAATCCGGATTCTCGACCGTGCGGCGTGAAAACGGACTGCGGGTGATTTCGGTCTATGGCGATATCTCCGAGGATGATCCAACACGCGCGGCCGAGATCGCCCGTGCGATGAGCGAGGAAATTCTGCCCAATATCGCAGCCACACGTCAGGTCGAGTGGACCATGGCAGGTCTGAGCGAGCAGGAAGAAGAGTTTCTGTCCGAAGCCCGTACCGGTCTGATCCTGTGCCTGACGGGCATCTATCTGGTGCTGGCCTGGGTCTTTGCCAGTTGGACCCGACCATTGGTGGTGATGGCGATCATTCCGTTTGGTTTGGTCGGAACCATTTGGGGCCATTATATCTGGGAGGTCCCGCTCAGCATGTTCACGGTTGTTGGCCTGCTTGGGATGACCGGAATCATCATCAACGACTCGATTGTTCTGGTGACGACGATTGACGAGTATCAGCAGACTCGTGGGCTGATGCCCTCCATCGTCGAGGGGACATCGGACAGATTGCGGCCAGTAATGCTGACGACGCTGACCACGGTTCTGGGCCTGACCCCACTGTTGTACGAAGGATCGCAGCAGGCACAGTTCCTCAAACCGACCGTGATCACGCTGGTCTATGGGTTGGCGTTTGGGATGGTGCTGGTATTGCTGCTCGTTCCTGCCCTGCTGGGGATCCTGAACGATCTGTCGCGGCCAATGACGGCCATGCGTCGCGCAATTCGGGCGCCGGATCGTGTGGTGCAGGGGGCGCTTGTTGTCACCGGGTTTGCCTTGATGCTCTGGTTTGCGTTGACGATGATCTGGCCTGCGGTGACCGGGTCTCCACCGGGCCTTGTTTCGGGGCTTTATGCCGGGCCAGAGGGCCCCTCAATCCTGCGGATGGGGTTTGGAGCTTTTACTGCCGGCGCCACGGTGATTCTGGTGGTGAGCATTGTTTTGTCGGGCCTGTTGTACGCCCGTCTCAAAGGACGCACTGCCTAGCCCTGACGCAGGGCGGTTTCCAACAGGTTTGAGACTCGGTCGCTCATGGGCAGTGCGCCTTGTCGGATCAAGCCCAGTGGGAACCAGCGTGCATCCATTGCGTCATCCCCCGCAACCGGTAGCCCGGTCTGATACTGGCAGGCCACGCCAACCAACAGGTAATGAGACAGAACCGCGCCATGAGCGTCGCGGCGCAACAGGTCCAGATTGTCCAGATACCGCAACGGCTCGGCAATCACCGAGGTTTCTTCGCGCAGTTCCCGCTGTGCTGCCTGCAGGACGGTTTCGCCCCATTCCACATGGCCGCCGGGAAAGCCCCATAGCCCCTTATCCGGTTGCTTGCTGCGCTGAACCAGAAGGACGTGCCCGTCATGAATGACGACCGCAAGCGCACCGATTTTCGGAGTTTGCATCATGGGGTCAGCCAGCGCTGCACCCCAGAATGTCCACCGCGTGATTGGCACCCAGAACAGTGATCCGGATCTTTGAGCGATCCAGCGCAAACGGACCGCCCGAGGCGTTGATCACCTCGGATGTGGCGACCAGAGTACCGCCCTGCCGTTTGGCGTCGGTTTGCGAGGCCCACAGCTCGGGGTTGCCGGGTTCGATCACGGCGATCTCGCGGCCACCTGCGGATGGCATGGTGACGCGCGCCTCGATCTGCATTCCGTCAGACGTCGGGGTCAGGTGGCACCGCGCGTTGGCGACCCGGGCTTCTTTGGCGGAATAGGGACGCTTGGCCAGTGCCGCCGCGATCGTCGGGTTGCGCTCTGCTTCGGCGTTCAGGGTATGATCGAAGCCCAAACGTTCCGGGATGCAGACGTCTTTGCAGACCCCCAGATCCACCGTGCCTTTCAGCCGCACGGGTTTGGCCGGGTTCTTCGGCGAAATCTCGACCGGCAGGACCATTTGATTTTCGTATCCAATCGACTGCAGGCCATTCTGGTCAAAGACATCCGGCGCGGGCCATGTGATCGACACGCTGCCGACATTGGTTGATCTTTTCCAGTCGAACTGTGGCGGAATACCCGCATCGCCCGGCGCCCGCCAATAGGTCTTCCAGCCGTCCTGCAGGGTCACCCGCAGCGCCCCAAGATAGGCTCCATTTGCTGTGCGCCCGCCGTCCAGGATATCCAATTCGGCCACCGAGCCGACCACTTGTGCAGATGCCGGTCCAATCGCGCCAACGGTCACGGCAAAGGCGGCTGCCAGAAATGTCTTGTGAATGTTCATACCCTATAAATGCGTGGTCTCGAGGCGAATTCCAAGTCACGTTCGGGTCACTCGAATGAAATCTAGCGAAATCGCCGCTCGTCCCTTGCCAATACCGGGACTGCGGGGGCATTGTTGATGGGAGCTCAGCAAGAGATGTCGTCTTATGGATCTGACCGGTAAACTGTTGATTGCGATGCCTGGGATGGGCGATCCGCGTTTCGAGCATTCGGTTGTCTATATTTGCAGCCATGGCGACGATGGCGCGATGGGTCTGATCATCAACAAACCTTCGGATTTACGCATAAAGACGCTGCTGGGTCAGTTGAACATCGCTTGCCGTATCCCGATCGTGGGTGAGCGTCTGGTGCATTTCGGCGGCCCGGTCGAGATGTCGCGCGGATTCGTCCTGCACAGCGCCGATTATGACGCGAACCTCCATTCCCTGCAGATTTCGGACGATTTCAGCATGACTGCAACGTTGGACGTGCTTGAAGACCTGGCCTCGGGGCAAGGACCGCTGAATTCTATGCTGACGCTAGGGTATTCAGGCTGGGGACCCGGGCAGCTTGAGGATGAGATCGCGATGAACGGATGGCTCACAACCGAGGCGGATTCGAAGCTGGTGTTCGATGTCCCCGATGATCAGAAATGGGAGGCGGCGCTGGCAACGCTGGGCGTCGATCCTCTGACTCTGTCGGCCAGTGCAGGGCGCGCCTGATCAACTGTCACGCGGTGCTGCAGCCCGGCGCAACCGGTCGTTGATAGCGGCGCCCAATCCGTGGTCCGGAATAGGGGACACGGCAATCGGGCGTCCGGTGCTGTTGAGCTTGTGCAAAGCGGCAAAAAGATTGGCCGCTGCCTCGGTCAGGTTACCATCAGCGGACAGGTTCAGGTCGCATTCGACCGGTCCAAATCCCAAGAGAATCTCGTCACCATGTGTAGTCTGCGCGTTCAACCGGACCGCCACGTCCGGGGCGTAATGCGACAGCATCTGTCCGGGTGCTGTTAGCGTGTCGCCCGATTGGTGTAGATGCAATGCCGTACCGAGAGCTGCCTCGATCTGGTCCAAAGCCACCCCTCCGGGGCGTAGCAAAGCGGATTCTCCAGCGAGGCCGACAATGGTGGATTCCAGCCCGACACCGCAGGGACCGTCATCCAGAATGGCAGCGATGCGCCCGTCCAGACCGGCGCGGACATGCGCGGCTGTTGTCGGGCTGATCTGTCCCGAAGGGTTGGCCGAGGGCGCAGCGACCGGCCCGTCGAACATCTCGAGAATAGCCCGGGCAGAAGGATGCGCAGGCACCCGAACCGCCAATGTATCCAGCCCGGCAGTGACAAGCGACGATACACCGTGCCCTTCCCGCAGCGGCAGAACCAGAGTCAGCGGGCCGGGCCAGAACGCCTGTGCCAACGCCTCGGCCTGATCTGACCATTCAACAAACCTGCGCGCGGACTCTACCGATGCGACATGCGCAATCAGAGGGTTGAAACTGGGTCGGCCCTTGGCGGCATAGATGCTGGCGACAGCCTCTCCGTTGCGGGCATCCCCACCCAGCCCATAGACCGTTTCAGTCGGGAAAGCGACCAGCTGTCCCTGCCTCAGAAGATCCGCAGCCTGAGCAATTCCCGCCGGGTCGGCTGACAGTTCGAGTGTACCGTTAGAGATCATTGTGAGTGACGCCGCGTTTTGATTGCTTGTAGCATAAGGATGGGTACGTAATCGTTCAAACCCAGATGAATAACGGCGAGTCAGCGGATTTCCAACCCCGGCGTCGCGGACCGTTCAAGACAGCCCCGAGGTAATATTATGCCCTATCGCGCACCAGTTGCAGATTACGAATTTCTGTTCCGCCATGCGGTTGATTTTGATCGTATTGCAGCGACCGACAAGTTCGCGGAAGCAAGCGAAGACGTCGTCAGCGCCATCCTGACCGAGGCTGGAAAACTCTGCGAAGAGGTCATGGCGCCGCTTCAGCGGAACGGAGACCTAGAGCCCGCGCGTCTGGAAAACGGCGTGTTGCGTACCTCGCCAGGATTTAGCGACGGTTGGAACGCTATAGCTGAGGGGGGCTGGATCGGCATGAGCGCTGATCCCGAATATGGCGGTATGGGGCTGCCGATGACCTTGACCACTGCCGTCAACGAGATGATGTCTGCGGCCTGCCTGTCACTGCAACTGGCGCCGCTGATGACGCAGGGCCAGATCGAAGCACTGGAGCACCACGCAAGTGATGAGCTGAAGAACCTGTACCTGCCCAAAATGATCGCTGGTGAATGGTCGGGCACGATGAACCTGACCGAGCCGCAGGCGGGATCGGATGTGGGTGCGCTGACGTCGAAGGCAGAACCGAATGGAGATGGCACTTATTCGGTGTCTGGTCAGAAGATCTTCATTTCCTGGGGTGACAACGATTTTGCTGAAAACGTGTGCCATCTGGTGTTGGCACGCCTGCCCGATGCAGTTCCCGGAACCAAGGGAATATCGCTGTTTCTGGTCCCCAAGCACCTGCCGGACGAGAATGGCAATCCAGGTGTGGCAAATGACCTGAAAGTGGTTTCGCTCGAGCACAAGATGGGCCTGCATGGTTCGCCAACTTGCGTGATGCAGTATGATGGCGCCAAAGGTTGGCTTGTGGGTAAGGAACATGGCGGAATGGCTGCGATGTTCACCATGATGAACAACGCGCGACTGGGCGTCGGCGGACAGGGTATCGGTGCCGCCGAAGGCGCCTATCAGCAGGCCCTGGAATATGCGCTTGAGCGGAAGCAAGGCAAGACACCTTCGGGCACAATCCTCGATCACGCCGATGTACGCCGGATGCTGATGAGTATGCGTGCGGATACTTTTGCTGCGCGCGCGATCATGCTTGCAAACGCAGCCGCGATTGATATGGCCAATGCAACAGGCGACGCGGACTGGGTTTCGCGCGCGGCCTTGTTGACGCCGATAAACAAGGCCTTCGGTACCGAAACCGGTATGCGGGTTTCGGAAGAAGGCGTGCAGGTCCATGGCGGTATGGGCTTTATCGAGGAGACCGGCGCGGCACAGTTCTATCGCGACGTCCGTGTGACCGCGATTTACGAGGGCACCAACGGCATTCAGGCCATGGACCTTGTCGCACGCAAGATGATGGATGGCGGCGAAGCGGCGTCCCGTTTGCTGGACGAAATCGAGGATCACGCCGAACGCGCGCGTGGGTCGATGCCGGAACTGGCGGGTCCTGTCTGGGAGGCCACGGAAAGCCTGCGTGAAACGACCGAGTGGCTGATATCGCAGTCCGACATGAACACGCGATTTGCCGGCGCCGTGCCCTATCTGAAGGCATTCGCCCGCGTTCTGGGCGGTCACTATCACCTCAAGGCGGCCCTGGCCGAGCCAAACGGCACCCGTTTCAAGCTGGCACGCTTTTATATCAATGCGCTGTTGCCTGAGTTTTCGGGGCTTTTAGTTCAGGCGCAGAACGGTGCGGATGACGTCTTTGCTCTCAGCGCCGAGGAAATGGTAGCTGCCTGATGGACGGTGATACACATTTGACGATCCGCAATCCTTGGCCCGAGGCTCCGGCCCTGGGCGAGGCCGTTGAAATTGCCGAAGGCGTGCTTTGGATGCGGTTGCCGCTGCCTATGGCGCTGGATCACGTCAATATCTATGCGCTGGATGATGGCGACGGATGGACGGTGATCGACACTGGCATGTCCTCGAACAAGACGCGCCGTATTTGGGCGGACCTGATGGCGGGACCGCTGGGGGGCAAACCCGTGACGCGCGTGGTGGTGACCCATCACCATCCCGATCACGTTGGCAATGCTGGTTGGTTTCAATCTGAACACGGGGCCGAGCTGGTCACGTCGCGTACTGCATGGCTGTTTGCACGGATGCTGACGCTGGATGTGCAGGAAAACTGGCCGCAGGAAACGCTGGATTACTACCGAAGCGCCGGGATGGATGCCGATTTCCTTGCCAAAAGGATGACAGAACGGCCCTTCAATTTCTGCGACACGGTCTATCCGATGCCGCTGGGCTTTACCCGGATCAAGCAGGGCAGCGTCATTCGTATGGGCGGGCGCGACTGGGATGTTCATATGGGCAATGGCCACGCTCCCGAACATGCAACTTTTTGGAGCCGTGACGATAATCTGGTGATCACGGGCGACCAGGTTCTCAGCTCGATCAGCCCCAATCTGGGCGTCTATGTTACCGAGCCCATGGCGGATCCAGTGGCGGAGTGGATGGAAGCCTGCGAGCGCCTGCAGGACCTGGCGCGCCCGGATCATATGGCGCTGGGCGGGCACAAACTGCCCTTTACCGGCCTGCCGGTCAGGATGAGGCAGTTGATCGACAACCACCACAGCGCGCTGGACCGTCTGCAGAATTATCTGGACCAGCCCAAAACCGCTGCTGAGTGCTTTGTGCCCTTGTTCAAACGCCAGATCGGTGAAGGAGAGTATGGGCTTGCTCTGGTCGAAGCAGTTGCACATCTGAACCATCTCTACCACATTGGTGCTGTTACCCGAACGCGGCGCGCGGACGGGGCGTGGGAGTTTCAGCGCAAAGGGTAGAAGGCATGGACAAGATCGAAACCTCAGCCGAGGCAGCGGAATCAGCAGCATTGCCCCGATGTTACGAGGTGCATGCCAACCCGGATGCGAAATCCGGCGCCAAGGACCTGCCCGGCCAGTTGCAAAAGCCCGTAGCCACCAAAAGCTCGGCGCAATGGGCCTATGAACGGTTGATCCTGTATATCCAGAATTTCGAGAATACGCTGGATGCGGATCATGAGGTCGCCATGGGATTTACTGGCGGTGATGCCGGGGTAATGCGGATCGAAGGAATGGGCTATTTCGACCCTGATATCATCACTTTTTACGGCGCAGATGGGTCCGGGGCGCGAACCCAACTCGTGCAGCATGTCAGCCAGTTGAATGTAATGCTGCGAGCGCTGCCCAAATCGGTCGAGGATAAGCCCGCCAATCGCATCGGATTCCGGCTGGCGGCTGATCTCGAAGAAAACTGATAGCCTGACTTGCAATTCACGTCTGCGCAGCCTTGAATGAATCAATCATTTGGGGGGCGCAACGTGGCCACTTTCTCTGCCGTTACAAAAGCATACAAGGGCGCGTGGGCACGCCGCCGGGTCTTTGTGCCGATCTATGTCGCCGTGCGCCTGTTGCTGATTGCGCTGATTGCGCCGGGCGTGGCGATTGCGGTGAACCTAGCAGTTTCGCTCTCCAGCCAGACCGCCCTGACGGATCAGGATATTGCCGCGTTCATCCTGTCTCCGCTGGGGTTTGCGGTCGCAATCGCAATGCTCAGCCTGTTCCTGCTGGCCGAGGTCTTTGTCTTCTCGGTCATGGCCGGGTCGCTGAGGATGGGCGAAAGCGATCCGTGGCGCGCGGGGAGCGCGGCGATCAAGTTGATCCTGTCGCGCCTGCCTGCGCTGTTTGGATTTGCTGCACGCCTGGTTCTGCGGATCATCCTGTTGATCCTGCCTTTCGCCGCTATCGCTGCTCTGATCGCCTGGTGGACGCTGACCGAGTATGACATCAACTATTACCTGACCTTCCATCCGCCGTCTTTCTGGATCGCCGTTGCGCTGATCGGAGTTGTGGTGCTGGTCATGGCATGGGTGCTGATCCGCAAGCTGTCCGCATGGGCGCTGGGACTGCATCTGGTTCTGTTCGAAAACCTGCCACCGGCTGATGCTTTCCAGGTCAGCGCGGATCGGATGGAGGGCAAGCGCGGGCGGCTCAAGATCGCACTGGTGTTCTGGCTGGGGCTGAGGGCAGTTCTTGCCGCGCTGATCGCTTGGGGCGCGGGATCATTATTCGCGTTGGTGCCCCTGCAGGGGGCAGAGCATCTGCGGCTGGCGCTAGTTTACAGCCTTCTGGTCGCCGGGCTGTGGTCGTTGGCCGGGCTGGTTTTGGCAGCCACCGCGCTGGGAGCACTGGCGGTTTTGCTGGACGGTTTTTTCGAGATCCGGACCTCTGAACCACCACATCCCGCACCAGGCAATCTACGCATTGGTCTGCTGAGTGCTGTTGGCATTGCGGCGGTGGCGGTATTGGTCGGGCTCTGGTTCGGTCAATCCCTGCTGGAACGCGTTCAGGCCCCTGACAGGGCCGAGGTGATCGGCCACCGTGGTGCCGCTGCGTTACGGCCGGAAAACACCATGGCCTCGGTTCTGAAGGCGATTGAGGACGGGGCGGACTGGGTTGAAATCGACGTGCAGGAAACGGCGGATGATGAGATAATCGTCGCCCATGATAGCGATTTCATGAAGCTGGCCGGGGTGAACCTGAAGGTCTGGGATGCCACGATGGAAGACGTGGCCGAGATCGATATCGGCAGTTGGTATGACCCGGAATATGCCGATGAACGCACGCCAACGCTGCGCAACGTGCTGGCTGCGGCCAAAGACAGGGCCAAGGTGATCATCGAGTTGAAATATTACGGTCATGACGTCGATCTGGAAAACCGCGTTGCGGCCTTGGTCGAGGAATTCGGCATGCAGGATGACATCGCTACCATGTCGCTGAAATACCCTGCCGTGCAAAAGATGAAGGCTCTTCGTCCCGATTGGCGCGCGGGGGTTTTGGCGGCAACCGCTGTTGGCGATCTGTCGGGTCTCGAAGGGGATTTTGTGGCTGTCAACGCCGCCATGGCCACGCCGGGGCTGGTACGTTCGGTGCAGGCCGCGGGCAAGGATATCTATGTCTGGACGGTGAATGACCCGTTGCAAATGTCGGCCATGGCCTCGATGGGGGTGGATGGGCTGATCACGGACCGACCGGCAATGGCCAAAGAAGTCTTGCGTATCCGCGCTGAAATGGGGCCGGCAGAACGTCTGATGCTGTGGCTGGCAACGGTGCTCGGCATGGCCGTTGATACCGATGCGATGCGCGATGAAAGCCCGTAATCTGGCCGTTTCTCTGGCGCTGATCGCGGCGCCAGTCGGGGCGCAGGACTTTATGCGCAGTCTTGAGATGCCCGCCCATCGCGCGCTGATCGCACAGCGGGGCGCTGCGGAATTGACGCCATTTGAAACGGATGGCTGCTCGGGCGGGTTGTCAGCCAGCTGGCGCTTTGTGGCTGACAGGTTTCCCAGCTTTCAGGCCCTGTTCGAGGCGCATCCCCCATGGGAGAGTTGCTGTGTCAGCCATGACCGGGCCTATCACCACGCGGGCGGAGGCCTGCGCCCCGAAGACAGTTATGACGCGCGCCTGTCAGCCGATGACAGCCTGAGAGCCTGCGTGCGGCAACACGGGGATGAGAACGCCGAAATTTACGCCGAACGCTATGACATGACTTCGGATCAGATACGATCCGCCCATGCCATAACCGCCGAGGCCATGTATGGCGCGGTGCGATTGGGCGGGGCGCCCTGTTCGGGCCTGCCCTGGCGGTGGGGGTTCGGATATCGCGGGTGTTCGGTCTTTGATTCCGTGTCACCTGCGCCCGAATGACGTGGTGACAGGCCCGGGATTTTCGATTATCCAACGTATCAAACACGCGAATTAGGATTCTGAAAATCATGGCTGAACATAAGCACGGCGAAATGGACATCACCGTTCAAACCAAAACCTTCAACGGTTTCGTAAAAGCGACCACATGGTGCGTGGTGGCGATTGCTTTCCTTTGCCTGTTTCTGGCGGTTTTCGCCGCTTAATCCCGGGCGAGGCTGACCGCCGTGATCAGATTTGTGATTGCCTGCCTGCTGGCAGCAACAGTGGCTGGCTGTGCCGGTTCGCAGCGTCCGCAGGCCGATCAGACCGAAGTTGTGGCCCGTTCCTATCGTGATCCGGGGCCATCAACATTGACGCTCTATACCATGATCAGCACCCGGACCGGTTCGGGGGCGCATACCTCGCTGATGATAAGCGGCAGCGAAAGGGTGATCTTTGACCCCGCAGGCTCGTTTCGCGCCGATGTGGTGCCGATCCGAAACGATGTTCTGTATGGCATCACGCCGAATGTCGAACGCGCTTATCGCAGCAGCCACGCACGCGAAACGCATTATGCGCGTATCCAGACGATTCAGGTGACACCACAGCAGGCCGAAATTGCCCTGCAACTGGCCAAGCAGATGGGCCCTGTATCCGAAGCGTTTTGCGCCAACTCAACCTCGCAGCTATTGCGGCAGGTGCCGGGTTTCGAGCAGATCAATACGACCTTCTACCCGGTCAAGCTGTCCGATCAGTTCGGTGAACTCCCCGGCGTCGTGACCACCGAATACCGCGAGAATGACGATGCTGACCTGCAGGCCGGTTTGGCCTCGAACAATGCGCGCCTGAACCAGTTGGAAGCGGCTTCAACCCAATAGGTACAGCAAGCCATAGAGCGTGCCCGCCCCGGCAAAGATGGCAATGACCACGTTTTTTGTGATGACACCAACCGTCAAAGCAACCGCTGCGGCGGCCATGCGCGGCACGTCGGGCTGACCACCCGTCGCGGTTGGCCAGACCACCAGCGGCGCAATCAGGGCCGGGACGATGGCAACGGCGGTATAGCGCAGGTGGCGTAACAACCAGGGTGGCATCGGGCGGTCTCCGACGATGCCGATAAAGGTAAAGCGTAGCGCAAAGCTGCCAATCGCCAAGCCAACGATAATGCTCCACATGGTCACCGGATCAATCTGTGTCATGGCCTATTCCGCTCTAACATCAATTCGGCCTGCGCCCCTGCGATCATCCCGGCGGTCCCGGCGATCAGCAGGCCCAGGTTGAACGGCACGCCTACGGTCAACAAAGCAACGGTTATGGCGACTAAGGCGGCGATGACATGGGCAAGCGTCCTCATCATCGGCCCGATCATTGCCAGGAATGTGATCGGAAGTGCAAAATCCAGCGCCCAGCTTTCTGGAATCTGTGCGCCCAAAACTGCGCCCAGATAAGTTGCCAAAATCCAAAGCGGCGTGATCGGTGTGACCGAGCCAAAGAAATAGGCCATGCGCTGCGGGACGGTCATATCGGGCTCTTTTTCGAACTGTACAATGGAGCAGGCATAGGACTGATCGACCGTCAGATAAGCGGCGCAGGCCCGCTGCCACAGGGGGGCCGCCCCAATATAAGGTGTCAGTGAGGCCGAATACATTGCCACGCGTAGGTTTACCGCCAGGGCCGATGCCAGAACGATCAGGCTGGGTGTGTTGTCCTGCAACAGCTGCAGGGCAGTGAACTGGGCCGCCCCGGCAAAGACAGCCGCCGAAAAGGCGATTGTCTGGACAATATCCAGCCCAGCCTCGGTCGCAAATACGCCGAAAAGGGTGCCGAACGGAATTGCCACAAAGATAAATGGGGCTCCATCGCGAAAACCCTTCCAGAAGTATGACTTGGATGTGGTGTAAGCCATGGCAAATTCCTATGGTATCGCCAACAGCAGTAGCGATCTTGGGAAAGGGTTGCAATTGGCCACGAAACCGGATGCCACCGACTACATCATCGCCCCTGATCCCGGCGCGGTTCGCCTGACCCGTGCGGTCGAAGGCATCGACCAGAATGGCGCGGTCAGCCGGATCTCGGTCGTTGAGGAACGCCCCCTGACGATATTCCTTAACGCTCAGGAAATCGTGACTGCAATGACAATCGGCGATTACCCTGAATATCTGGCGCTGGGGTTCCTGCGCAATCAGGGGATGCTGTTGGCCGATGATGACATTACCGGCGTGGATTACGATGACGATCTGGAAACCGTGGTGGTGCGCACCGCGCGCGAAACCTCATATGAGGATAAGCTGAAGAAAAAGACCCGGACCAGCGGTTGTGCGGTAGGCACTGTGTTTGGTGACATGATGGAGGGGCTGGAGGACGTGCGCCTGCCACAGGTCTCGGTGCGCACATCGTGGCTGTATGATCTGGCAGCCAAGATCAACCGAACCCCTTCATTGTATCTTGAGGCTGGTGCAATTCACGGCACGGTCCTGTGTCGGGAAAACCGACCGTTGGTCTACATGGAGGACGTGGGACGTCACAACGCGGTCGACAAGATCGCCGGCTGGATGCTGTCCGAAAATGTGGGGGCCGAGGACAAGATCCTCTACACTACAGGCCGTCTGACCTCGGAAATGGTCATCAAGACTGCAATGATGGGCATCCCGGTTCTGGCGTCACGATCAGGGTTCACCGCCTGGGGTGTCGAAATCGCGCGTGAGGTTGGCCTGACCCTGATCGGCCGCATGCGGGGGCAGCGGTTCGTGTGTCTTGCGGGCGAGGACCGGTTGGTGCGCGACGTCGACCCGTCGACAGTGGCGGTCGAAGATAAAAAGCATAGACGGAAGAGTGCGGAATGATTTTGAAAGTCTTTGGTTTATTTATTTTATTCGTCGCGACATTGGGCTTGCTGCCATTGATGGTCTATGTGTTCTGGCTCCTTGAGCGGTCGAAACGCGCGATCATTGAGGGTATGGCGCAATTGGACGTCAACCTGCGTAACCGTCTGGGGTGGGCGCCAGAGGAATACATCAGCATTTGGAACATCGCCGCCCCCTTTCGGCTTGGTTGGCAGGCATGGGGGGAGTTGTCTCAAAAACAAGCACTCGTGCTTCAGCGGGTTTTGATGCACGGTCTGCCTGAGTTTGCCGGGATACCAGATGAGGTCAGAAAGGCGGTGCGCACGTATCGGTGCTGTTTTGGTCTTATCTTTGCTGTTGGGGCCGTCTTAGTGTTTTTGCCAGCCCACTATAGCCTGAGTTACAAGGCGGCCGAATTGACGGGGTGGCCTGCAATTATTTGGTTTACAGCATTCGGATTGGCCGTCTGTCCATTGTTCTTCCTGCCCTCCCAGAAATTCAGGAAATGGCCCGCGCCTGAGGAGATCAAATGACCCGCCCCCTCGGCATCATCCTCGCAGGAGGCCTTGCCACTCGGATGGGTGGTGGCGACAAAGGCTTGCTGACAGTCGGTGGGCAGAGCCTGCTGTCTCATGTCATTGACCGGTTTGGCCCGCAGGTGGTCGGTCTGGCGCTGAATGCCAATGGTGATCCCGAACGGTTTGCCGACCTCAACCTGCCGGTTCTTCCCGACACGATTGAAGGTTTCGCCGGGCCTCTGGCGGGTGTACTGGCGGGGCTCGATTGGGCAGCAGAACAGGGGGCCGACAGTATCGTCACCGCCGCTGCCGACACGCCGTTTTTTCCGCGCGATCTTGTGGCGCGCCTAACGGATGCTGCTCAAGGGCAAACCCATCCGCTGGTGCTGGCGACTACGCCTCGAACCGGGGATGAAGCACTGAAATCCGGCGGCGGCAAACGGGTCAACCGGCATCCGACATTTGGCCTCTGGCCTGTCGCGTTGCGAGATGATTTGCGGGACGCCTTGAATGACGGGCTGCGCAAGGTTGTGCTGTGGACCGATAAACATGATGGGCGTGAGGCGTTGTTTCCGGCTGAGCCGTTTGACCCCTTCTTCAATGTCAATACACCCGACGATCTGGCGCGGGCGCAAAAGCTGCTGGAGCAGGCATGAAGGTCTATGGCGTCACCGGCTGGAAAAACGCGGGCAAGACCGGCCTGATGGAGCGTTTGGTGGCCGAGATCACCGCGCGTGGCTTTTCGGTTTCGACCGTCAAACATGCCCATCACGCCGTCGATGTCGACCAGCCCGGCACGGACAGTTTCCGCCATCGAGAAGCCGGTGCGTCCGAGGTGCTGTTGGCGTCCGGCAAGCGCATTGCGATGATGCTGGAACTGCGCGGCGCACCCGAGCCACCTCTCTCTGATCTGCTGGCACGCTTGGCTCCCGTTGATCTTGTGCTGATCGAGGGGTTCAAACGCGAAGCCCACCCCAAGGTCGAGGCGTATCGGGTGGCCGCTGGAAATCCGTTGATTGCGGCCGAGAACGAAACTGTGCGCGCGGTTGCCAGTGACACAGAGCTGAACTTCGACCGTCCGGTTTTTGATCTGGACGACACCGCAGCCATCGCAGGGTTCATTCTGCACGAGGTAGGATTATGAGCAAACCGGACATTGCCCCACCGCCCTTGCGCAACGATTGTTTTGCCTTGCCTGCGGGCGTGAGCTGGACGCCGGTTGACGAAGCGTTGGCCCTGCTGCGCGACCGCCTTTCGGTCGTGATGGGGGCTGAAACCGTTCCGTTGGCACAAGCCGCAGGTCGGATTTTGGCCGCCGATGTATATGCCCAACGTTCGAACCCGCCGCAGGCAAATACGGCGGTAGATGGCTATGGCTTTGCCGGTCCGGTTCCGGATGGGCCGCAGGTGATGCCGCTGCAAGACGGGCGTGCGGCGGCTGGTGTTCCCTTTGATGGTCAGCTTGCGCCCGGCCACGCCATACGGATTCTGACTGGTGCGGCCCTGCCCGATGGGGTGGACACCGTTATTCTGGAAGAGGACGTGACAGTTCAGGATGGGTATATCGCCTTTCGCGGCCCCCTGAAACAGGGTGCCAATACCCGCAATGCGGGCGAAGATGTGGTTGGAGGTGATCTGGCTTTGCCCGCTGGACGCCGGTTGACACCTGCCGATCTGGCCCTTCTCTCCGCGACGGGTGCTGGTGATCTGCTGGTTCGCAAAGCTCTGCGGGTGGCCGTCCTGTCAACGGGGGATGAGCTAGTCGAGGCCGGTGAGGTTGCTGAGCCAGGGCAAATCTACGATGCCAATCGCCCAATGTTGCTGGCTCTGATCCAGCGGATGGGATTCCAGCCACTGGATATGGGCCGCGTTGCCGATGATCGTGAAACCCTGCGCGAGCGGCTGAACGAAGCTGCGAAAGAGGCGGATGTTGTTCTGACTAGTGGCGGCGCGTCGGCAGGGGACGAAGACCATGTCTCCGCGCTGTTGCGGCAGGCCGGAGCGATGCAGGAATGGCGTATTGCCCTGAAACCGGGGCGACCTCTGGCTTTGGGGATTTGGGACGGAGTGCCGGTTTTCGGACTGCCCGGCAATCCAGTAGCGGCATTGGTCTGCACCCTAATCTTTGCCCGCCCGGCGCTGGGCCTGATGGCTGGCGAGGGCTGGCGGGACCCGAAGGGGTTCGATCTGCCAGCCGCCTTTGATAAGCGCAAGAAACCCGGGCGGCGGGAATATCTGCGGGCCCGCATCCGAGACGGAAAAGCCGAAGTTTTCACTTCGGAAGGGTCCGGGCGGATCAGCGGGCTCAGCTGGGCCGAAGGGCTGGTCGAGATCGAAGACGGAGCGCGCCACATCCAACCGGGTGATCTTGTCCGGTTCATCCCCTATGGAAGTTTCGGAATCTAGTCGAAGGTTCCGGCCACACGCCCCAGCAACATGAAGGCCCGCGCGGTTCTTGTATCACCCAAAGCGGTCAGCTCTGCATCACTGGCACGGGGTTCAAACTCGATGATCATGTGATCGAACCTGCGTAGAAAGTGATGGGCGGCGTCCCGGAAAATGGGATCCTGCTTCATCCGAGCCGAAGTCAGCGCCAGCGAGGAGCGGTCGCGAATGCCGCCCAAGGCCGCGACAGCCCGTCCGCGCCCACCCTGCGCAAATTGCCGCCAGATCTCGGGGCGGGCCATGTCAGGGCGCAGGTCATCCATATAGATGCCCTCTTGGCTGAGCAGGGTCAGCACGTCCTGAGAGGCCTGTACAAGCTTGGCTGTCTTGCGGTCCTTGAGCGCCAGCCGTAGGGCATCAAAGCCTTCGGTATCTTCCTGTGTTTCCGGAAAATTCAGCGCACGGATAAAGATGTCGGTGCCAAGCGGGGGCACGATATCCCCAGCTTGTGTACCCAGTTCCAGCGAAGTCTGATCGCCGTTCCCCACGGCTGTCGGTTGCTGTGCGGGTTCCCTGCGCTTGGTTGAAAACGTGGCCAGCGCGCTTTCGGCTTTCTTGGCCGTTTCCGCGATCTGATCCAGCTTTTTGGATACGGCTGGCTCATAGGTGCTGGAAGATCGCTGTTGCTGAGCGATATATGCGTTTCGGATGGCGTCAATCGAGGTTTGTAGTCGTGCGCTTTCCTCGCGCATGATCCGGCTGGCGCGCATGGCCATTGCCGCGACCCAGATCATCGCTACCGGCATAAAGACCGCCAGTAAGGTCACGACAAAGCCTCCGCCGTCGACCTCGTCGGGCAGCACCAGAAAAACAACCGAGACGATCAGCCAGATCACGCTGAGGGCGACGGCTGCAATTTCGATCTCGGTTATCGAAGGCTTGGTTGGCCTATCATATATGCCCAGTGAGGTTGGCCGATTGGCTTCCTGCTCTGGCGTGGGCTCGGACATTGTGAACGCTCCGGGGCTCAGGCGTAGGTGATACTCAGGACTTCATAAGAACGTACGCCGCCAGGTGTGCGTACCTCGACACTGTCGCCTTCGTCCTTTCCAATCAGGGCGCGGGCAATAGGGGATTTGATGTTCAGCAGGCCGGCTTCGATATTGGCCTCATATTCCCCTACAATCTGCCAGGTCTTTTCCTCGTCAGTGTCTTCGTCAACAAGCGTGACCTTGGCGCCAAATTTGATAGCACCAGACAGTTTGGCAGGGTCGATCACATCGGTCAGTGAAAGGATGCCTTCCAACTCTTTGATGCGGCCTTCGATAAAACCCTGCTTTTCCCGGGCCGAATGATATTCGGCGTTTTCTTTCAGGTCACCCAGTTCCCTGGCCGAGGCGATGGCTTCGATAATAGCTGGCCGCTCGACGGATTTTAGGTTCTTGAGTTCGGCCTGAAGCGCAGCATTGCCCGCAGGCGTCATGGGAATTTTTTCCATATTCTTGTCGTCCACGCTGAAATTGTAACGCCCCGCCGCATGGAACCAGCGTCGGGGCGATTTGATGGGTTGGCAAATACCTGACCCAAATGATGCGTGAAATGCAAGAGGTCAAAGAAGACAGCAAGCTGGATTTGCGACTTAACGCCGTTGGATTGTGCGCCGTGGGCACCTGTTACGCTGTCCAAACAGCTGACCGCGCTGCCATTTCCAGGTGGTTGAGGCCATCCAGAGTGTTTCAAGCATATTGCACCACCTCAAACTCGATGCCGTTCTCATCATCGAAATAGAACCGCCTGCCGGGCTCGTAATCTGCATGCGACTTGGGGGTGAAACCTGCTTTGACCACCTTGTCTTCGGTTGCGTCGATGTCTTCGACCAGAACGCCGACATGATTCAGCCCCCCGATGATGTCATAGCTGCTTTCACCCGAGGGTTTGGGATCGCTGGGTGCATAAAGCGCCAGGTAGGTATGTGCGCTACCGACATGCACGGTATAGCCACCCGCGATTGCAGGGCCTTCCCAGCGGGTTTTCCAACCGAAGACGTCCTGCATCCATTTTGCCGAAGCCTGCGGGTCGCGGACAGTGAAATTGGTGTGTTCAAGTGTCGCCATCATGGGATCTCCTATTCAATTTGAGGCTTGTCCCGACTCACCGTAATTTCTAAACCTAACTTTAGGTCAAGGAATTTTTTGAGGGCGAGATGGCGATTTCAGAGGGGCTGGCAATAGGCGCTTTGGCCCAGCGCACCGGGCTGGCGGTTTCAGCGATCCGATATTACGAGGCGCAGGGTCTGATCGCCCCATGGCGCAACGCGGGTGGGCAGCGGCGATATCAGCGCGCCGACATAAGACGGTTGAGTTTTGTGATGATAGCGCAGCAATTCGGATTAACCCTGCCCGAAATCCGAGAAGTCCTGTCCGGCTTGCCCGGAAATCGTACACCAACGCCGCAGGATTGGAAAAACATCAGCAAGGATCTGCGGTCGCATTTGGATCAGCGAATCGATACGTTGATGCGCCTGCGTGACAATCTGGACGGATGCATTGGCTGTGGGTGCCTTAGTTTGCCCAAATGTGCTCTTTACAATCCTGATGACCGTGCCAAATCCAAGGGAAGTGGCCCCAGATACCTGATGGGTGACACTCCGGACACGTGATCTGCCGCATAGCGGCATAGTTACGCCGTGTTTCGATTGACCTGTGGCTTTCCCAGCATGTAATCAGCCGTGAAACAAAATTGCGCCGACCGTGCGTTAGATGCGCCAATTCGGAAAGTTAGCGAAGGAGCCCGCAATGGCCGAGATTGAACGCGAAGCGATGGAATATGACGTGGTGATCGTGGGCGCCGGCCCCGCGGGACTGTCGGCGGCCATCCGTCTGAAACAGCTGGATGCCGATTTGAACGTCGTCGTTCTGGAAAAGGGCTCGGAGGTGGGTGCGCATATCTTGTCAGGTGCGGTGCTGGACCCGTGCGGCCTGGATGCGCTGATACCGGACTGGAAGGAAAAAGGTGCGCCGCTGAACACGCCGGTTACCGAAGATAACTTCTATATGCTGGGTGAGGCCGGAAAAATCCGCATTCCGAACTTCCCGATGCCGCCGCTGATGAACAACCACGGCAACTATATCGTGTCGATGGGCAATGTCTGCCGCTGGATGGCTGAACAGGCCGAAGAGCTGGGCGTGGAAATCTTCCCTGGCATGGCCTGTTCCGAGCTGGTCTATGGCGACAATGGTGAAGTCAAAGGCGTTGTTGCCGGTGTCTTCGGCCTTGAGGCCGATGGCTCCTACGGCCCGAACACCGAGCCGGGCATGGAGCTGCACGGCAAATATGTCTTCTTGTCCGAAGGTGTGCGCGGGTCGCTGTCCAAGGAAGTGATCGCGAAATACGATCTGCAAGCCGGAAAAGAAGTCCAGAAATACGGCGTCGGCATGAAAGAGATCTGGGAGATCGACCCGGCCAAGCACAAGGAAGGCACCGTCACCCATACGATGGGCTGGCCCCTGGGCAGCAACGCGGGCGGCGGGTCGTTCATCTATCACCTGGAAAACAATCAGGTCTATGTCGGGTTTGTGGTTCACCTGAATTACAAGAACCCGCACCTGTACCCCTATATGGAGTTCCAGCGCTTTAAGCATCATCCGATGGTGGCCGAGCTGCTGAAAGGCGGCAAGCGCGTGGCTTATGGCGCTCGTGCGATTACTGAGGGTGGATATCAATCGATGCCCAAGCTGGTCGCGCCAGGCGTGGCGCTGCTGGGCTGTTCGGCGGGCATGGTCAATGTGCCGCGCATCAAGGGCAACCACAACGCGATGCTGTCTGGCAAAGCTGCGGCCGAGGCGGCATTTGATGCCATCAAAGCCGAGCGTTCGGGCGATGAATTGAATGTCTATGAAGCAGATGTTCGCGAAGGTGCCATCGGCAAAGACCTCAAGAAAGTGCGCAACGTCAAACCGATGTGGTCAAAGTGGGGTCTGATGCCCTCGCTGGCGCTGGGCGGTTTGGACATGTGGACAAACACTCTGGGCTTTTCGCTGTTTGGCACTCTGGGCCACGGTAAGAACGACGCGGAATCGACTGAAGAAGCCAGTAAACATAAACCGATCGACTATCCAAAGCCGGATGGCACGCTGTCCTTCGACCGCCTGACCAACGTCTCGTTCGCGATGACGAACCACGAGGAAAGTCAGCCTTGCCATCTAAAACTCTCGGACCCGGCGATTCCGGTCAGTGTCAATCTGCCCGAATTCGACGAACCTGCGCAGCGCTATTGCCCGGCGGGGGTGTATGAGATGGTCGAGGATGAAAATGGTCCGCGATTCGTGATCAACTTTCAGAATTGCGTTCACTGCAAGACCTGCGACATCAAAGATCCCAGCCAGAATATCACCTGGACCACGCCGCAGGGAGGGGATGGCCCGAACTATCCCAATATGTAAGCGAAAAATGGGCAATGGCGGCGTCGTGAAGGCTCTGCCATTGCCTCTTTCTGGTCAAAGCCCTAGCTTATTGCGCAACCGACAATCGCAAGGCAGGAATTTGGTGACTTTTCTCATTCGTCGCACAGCGTTGGCTGTGCTGTTTACCACGTCATTCGCCATTCCGGCTTATGCCGACACTGGGTTCGGTGCGTATCTTGCCGGGCGTCAGGCGATTTTTCAGGACGACTATACGGCGGCTGAGAAATACTTTGCGCAAGCATTGCGCGCAGATCCTCAAAACGACCGGTTGCTGGAGAATGTCGTCGTTGCGCGCTTGTCGCTGGGCGAGGTTAAGCGCGCTTTGCCGATTGCCCAAACCATCGAAGAGTTGGGCCTGCCCAACCAGCCCGCGAAAATGGCGATTGCCGCTAATCTGGTGGCTGAAGGCAAGCTGGATGAACTGCTGGCCCGCGACCCCGAAACGCAAGGTGTCGGGCCGCTGGTTGACGGGTTAATATTGGGCTGGGCCCATATGGGCCAGGGCGCGATGACCAGCGCGCTGGAGCAGTTTGACCAAGTTGCTGCGCAGGAAGGTCTGCGCGAGTTCGCGCTTTACCACAAAGCTTTGGCACTGGCCTCGGTCGGAGACTTTGAAGGCGCCGAGGCAGTCTTTGCGGCCGATAACGGTGTTGTGGCGCGATTTACCCGCCGCGCAGCGCTGGCACGGACCGAGGTTCTGTCGCAGCTGGACCGCAATGAGGATGCGCTGCAGTTTCTGGATGACGTGTTCGAGTCCGGCTCTGATCCCTCGATTGAAGGGTACGAATCGCGTCTGAGCGCTGGCGAAACGCTGCCCTTTACTCATGTCCGCACATCGCAGGACGGTATCGCAGAAGTGTTCTTTTCCGTGGGAGCCGCGCTCAGCAGTGAGGCGGCTGAGAATTACGTCCTGCTTTATGCGCAGGTCGCAGCCTTTCTGCGCCCGGATCACGTGGACGCAATCTTGTTGAGTGCCGAACTTTTGGACGAGTTGGAGCAATACGATCTTGCCGTCGAGGCCTATCGCAAAGTGCACGCGAGCAGCAGTGACTATCACGCTGCTGAACTGGGCCGAGCCGAGGTGCTTGTCACGGCAGGCAAAACCGATGCGGCGGAAGAAGTCTTGCAGACCCTTGCGACGCAGAGACCGGATCTGCCAAGTGTTCACGTGGCGCTGGCTGATTTGCAAAGACGTGAAGAAAACTATGCTGCGGCTGTCGAAACCTATAGCACAGCGATTGAATTGATTGATGCTGATGGTGGCGGCAACTGGTTCCTGCACTACGCCCGTGGTATCTCGTACGAGCGACTAAAGCAGTGGGACAATGCTGAGGCCGATTTCCGCCGTGCGCTAGAACTTAACCCCGACCAACCGCAGGTCCTGAATTATCTGGGTTATTCGCTTGTAGAACGGCGCGAAAATCTGGACGAAGCGCTTGGCATGATCGAACGCGCCGTCGCCGCACGCCCTGGTAGCGGCTATATCGTCGACAGCTTGGGATGGGTTCTGTTTCGACTGGGCCGCTATGAAGAGGCGGTCGAGCATATGGAGCGTGCCGTCGAGCTGATGCCGGTAGACCCAGTGGTGAATGATCACCTGGGTGACGTTTACTGGGCCGTGGGCCGCGCACGCGAAGCCGAGTTCCAGTGGAAGCGGGCATTGTCTTTCATTGACCTCGAAGACGCCGATGGTGAGGCCGACCCCGAGCGTATTCGCCGCAAGATCGAGGTCGGGCTGGACGAGGTTCTGATCGAAGAAGGTGCCGCGCCGCTGAAGGTCGCCAATGAAGGCTAAGGCTTTCGCGCCCGCCAAGATCAACCTTACCTTGCACGTCACCGGCCAGCGCGTGGACGGCTATCACCTGTTGGATTCGCTCGTGGTGTTCGCCGATCTGGGCGATACGCTGCATTTCACCGCAGGTGAGGCGCTGTCGATCTCTGTCACCGGCGAACATACGGCGGGTGTGCCAAGCGATAGTCGCAATCTGGTGTGGAAAGCCGCCGAGGCTGCAGGCTGGACTGGGCATATTGACCTGAACAAAGTGCTGCCGCATGGAGGCGGGATCGGTGGCGGTTCTTCCGATGCCGCCGCAACTTTGCGGATGATCGAGGGCCAGGGTGGGCACGTCCCGCCGGGAACTGCGCTGCGCCTAGGGGCGGATGTTCCTGTTTGCACGGCGGCCAGTCCCAGCCGTATGCGCGGCATCGGAGAACGTTTGGACCCAGTCACGCTCCCGCATCTACCGGCCTTGTTGGTCAACCCGGGCGTAGAGGTTCCAACCCCTGCTATTTTCGCGGCTTTGCAATGCAGGGAAAACCCGCCCATGGCAGAGGATATCCCGGTATTTGAGGGGCCTCAGGATTGTGCCGTATGGCTGGGGAAACAGCGAAACGACCTGGAAGATCCAACCACATTGCTGGCCCCCGAAGTCGCGCAGGTGCTGGATGCGCTGAGCGATACAAAAGCGGCGTTGTTGGCGCGCATGTCGGGGTCAGGATCGACCTGTTTCGCGCTGTATCCGACGATGAAAGCTGCCCATTTCGCCGCCTATGAGATTGGAGCAGCCCATCCCGACTGGTGGTGCCGTGCGGTTCAGCTTAACTAAGGCGCGCGACAACGAAGTCTGCCAAATCGCTCAGCAGGGTGCGGATCTCATGTTCGGGCAGGATGGTCAGCGACGCCTTGGCCTTATTGGCCCAGCCAAGCGCATCTTTGCGCGTCGCAGCAAGCGTACCGTATTTGCCCATAAGACCAAGAGCGGTTTCGAGATCACCGCTTTCCTGACGACCCTTACCTATGGTGCGCTGCCAAAACGCGCGTTCTTCAGGCGTGGCCTGCGCCACGGCCTTGATCACCGGCAGCGTCAGCTTACGCTCGCGGAAGTCGTCGCCGACATTCTTGCCGGTCGCTTTGCTGTCGCCCTGATAATCCAGCAGGTCATCAGCGATCTGGAAGGCAATCCCCAGCGCATCGCCATAATCGAAGAGCGCCTTGACCTGGGCTTCTGACGCTTGGGCGATGACCCCGCCCACCTCGGTTGCGGCTGAGAACAAGGCTGCGGTCTTGCCGCGCACAACCTGAAGATAGATGGCCTCATCCGTGCCCAGATCGGTTGCAGCAGTCATCTGAAGCACTTCGCCCTCGGCGATCGTGGCAGACGCATTGGCAAGGATGTCCAGAACCCTAAGAGACCCGGTCTCGACCATAAGCTGGAAGCTGCGTGAGAACAGGTAATCCCCAACCAGAACGCTGGATTTGTTATCCCAAAGCAGATTCGCTGTTGGCCGTCCGCGCCTTTGTGCGCTTTCGTCGACAACATCGTCATGCAACAGGGTCGCGGTGTGGATGAACTCAACCGTTGCCGCCAGACGCAAATGATGGTCGCCAGCATAGTCGAACAGCCGCGCCGCGGCCAGTGTCAGCATCGGACGCAGGCGCTTGCCACCCGCTTCGACCAAATGTGCGGTGACTTCGGGAATGCGAGGCGCGTGTTCTGAGGCCATGCGCGTGCGTATCAGGTCATTGACCGCGTCCATTTCACCCGAAAGAATCTCGGCCAGCCGCTCATGCGGTTTTGAGACTGTGCTGATGTTCATCACACTCCTGATACAAGGCTCGACTTCCGCCTCACCTTGCCCTTACATCCATCCCCATGAAAGAACTTTTGCGCAGCACCGATCCGACGATCCTGGCCTTTGCATCCGCCCTTCTTCAGGGCGAGGATATAGACTGCTTTCAGATGGACGTAAATATGAGCATCCTAGAAGGCGGCATTGGTATTTTCCCCCGGCGCCTTATGGTGCGGACCGATGATTTGACCCGCGCTGAACGGGTGATGCGCGACAACGAGATCCCGCTGGGCCGATGACGCAATTCACTGACCCAGAGCTAAGTTTGAACGACTTTCTGAATGGGCGCGTTCGGCTTTGGCAGCCCCTGTCCGGCTATCGCGCCGGGGTCGATCCTGTCTTGCTGGCGGCAGCGGTACCGGCCAAGGCTGGGCAATCCGTGCTGGAGCTGGGATGTGGCGCTGGTGCCGCCATCTTGTGCCTGATGGCGCGCGTGCCGGGATTGAACGCCACGGGTGTTGAGCTGCAATCGCCCTATGCCGATCTGGCCACCCGCAACGCGGATCAGAATGCGCAGGCGCTGACAGTGGTGCAGGCCGATCTGAGCAAACTGCCCGCTGAACTGAAACAACAGCAGTTCGATCATGTGATTGCGAATCCGCCCTATTACTTGGCCGGTGCCCACAGCCCTGCGGCGGACTCGGGTCGCGGAATTGCCTTGGGCGAGGATACACCGTTGCGCGATTGGTTCGATTGTGCGGCAAAGCGCCTTGCACCGCGGGGCTATCTGCACATGATCCAAAAGGCCGATCGGTTACCCGACATGCTGTCAGCCTGTGCGGGGCGGCTTGGCTCAGTCGAGGTTCTGCCTCTGGCCGCGCGGGCAGGTCGGAAGGCTGAATTGGTGATCATTAGGGCCAGAAAAGGCGGTCGGGCTGCGTTTCAACTGCATGCCCCGCTGATTTTGCACAAGGGTGTGCGCCACGAAAAAGACGGCGAAAGCTATACCTCTCAGATATCGTCCGTTTTGCGCGACGGTGCTGCGCTGAACGGGTTTTCGGATCAATAGGCGCCAACCAGCCGAATTTGTCAGATTTATTATAGAATCTGTGCGTCTGCAGCGTGACAGGCTGGAAACGATGTGCTCAACTTCCTACGTTATTCAGAGACACCAATGAAGGAGTATCGCCATGAGCGTGAGCGCACATCTGACGGAACTGAAGAAGAAGCACGAAACTCTCGGTCTCGAAGTAGAACAAGCCCAGCGCGCGCCAGGCATCGACGATCTCCATATCGCTCAACTCAAGAAACAGAAGCTAAGGCTTAAGGAAGAGATAGAGCGACTTTCCAGTTAACTTTTAAGGCTGGCGCGCGCGGCGATGGCCGCGCCGCCGGTGACCAGGACGGCTGCGATTGCCAGGCCCCAGGATGGGGCTGCGATCCCGGCAACCACCAAAACGACGGTAGACAACAGGGGCGCTGCATAAGACGCGGTGCCAAGAATCTGAATGTCGCCTTGTTTGACCCCGATATCCCAGACATAGAACGCCAGACCAACAGGCCCCAGCCCAAGTGCCGCGATCGAGGCCCAGCCAAAGGCCGTGTCCGGCCAAACGGTTTCTTCGATGGCTAGATGCAGACCACCCGAGGCGATGGCGGTAAAGATGCAGAACACAGCGACAGAGCTTGTGGGCGTATCCCCAAGACGACGGGACATAACGGAATAGCCCGACCAGGTCAGAGCACACAGCAGCGCCAGCCCGTAACCGGGTAGGTGGCTGGCCTGAAATCCTGCGCCACCACCCCCGGCGATGATCACAGCGGCCCCAGCAAAGCCCAGGCAGGCTCCGATCAGGTGCCCTGCACGCAGATGCTCGCCCGGTAGCAAGCCTGAGAACAGCACAATCAACAGGGGCCAGAGATAGGCAATCAGCCCGGCCTCGGCTGCAGGGGCCATGCGCAGGGCCGAGAAGTAGAGTGCGTGATAGCCAAACAACCCGATGGTGCCAAACAGATAGGTGGTCCAACGCACAGTCCGCAGCTGCCCCAGCCCGCCATTGGCCCAGGTCCAGATCAGCCCCAGCGTCCCCCCGATCGAGAAACAGATCGTATTCAGCAAAAGCGCAGGAACGGGGGCTGAGCCGACGGTGAACAGGGCCAGAAGGGACCAGAGTAAAACGGCGACAAAACCGATAGTAGTGGCGCGGTTTCGGGTCATGCGGCTGACAGGTCCTCGACTGGAATGATGTCGAACTCATCGGATATATGTGCGGTCTTTTCAATCTCGGCCAGAAACCAATCCCGAAACGCCGCAATCTGAGGGCGGTTCTCGGCCCCCGAGAGGCACAGGAAGCGAAAGCGCCCCTTTGTTTCGATGGCGGTCTTGAAAGGTGCGACCAGCGTGCCTTCGGTCAGATCTTTCAGGATCATGGCCCGGCGGCCAAGCGCGACGCCAACGCCCGCAACAGCCGCGTCAATTGCGTGATCGGCGTTCGAAAACTCGGCACCATGGGTCGGGGTATGTGCGATGCCCACGGCCCTGAACCAGGCGGGCCAATCACTGGGTGGGGTCAGAAAGCGGATCGAGGCGTCATGGATCAACGGTGCATCCCGCAGGCTTTCCGGCGTGGTGAACTGGCGGGCGAGCTCGGGCGTCATGACCGGCGTCAGCCATTCCCGGCGCACTGGCACGGAATACAGCCCCTTATCCGCACCTTCGCCAAATCGGATGGCCACATCCACATCATCCCGTTCAAGGTCGATGATGCGTAACGTGGCCGAGAATTTCAGATCTATTTCGGGATGTGCGCGGGCAAATTCGTACAGGCGGGGCGCCAGCCATTTGGCCGTCAGGGCAGGGCCCGCTGTGACGGTCAGGCTAGTGTCGTCACCCTGTCTGCTCACGGCGCGCCATGCGGCTTGTAACGTGGCAAATCCATCCGCGGCGCCCGGGGCCAGGGTGCGCCCAGCCTCTGTCAGCTCCACCGCGCGGTTCAGGCGGTGAAACAGAGGGCGGCCCAAATGCTCCTCAAGGGATTTGATCTGAAAGGACAGGGCCGCAGGCGTTACATGCAGCTCTGCCGCGGCTTTGGCAAAAGACATGTGCCGGGCGGCGGCATCAAAGGCACGCAAAGCGGTCAAGGGCGGCAGGTAGTCGCTCATAGTATAGAAATTCTTAACTGAATGTTCAAAAAAGCTCGTTTGCGGCTTTGCCAACTAGAGTTCATATTGCTCATAAGTCAAGGAAAACTGTTTTGAACTGAGAGGCTGCCATGATTGAGATGACAACAAATCCAGCTGCACAATCGGCGATTCTGCGCGCGCATGAGGCGCGGGGCAAAGCGGTTCTGAATGTGTTGAAGTGGATTTTCGGTTCCCGCTGATCGCAGCGCGCGCGGTCTTACGGGATAAAAGAAGGGCCGGTTCTGCTTAGAACCGGCCCGCTTGCATTTTGACAGCCAACTTAGGCGAAGAACTGAGCACCATTGGCCGAGATAGTCGATCCGTTGATGAATTGCGAGTCTTCAGAGGCCAGGAAAGCAACGCAGCGTGCGATCTCTTCCGGTTCGCCCAGTCGGCCCGCCGGAATCTGGCTGATAATGGAATCACGAACCTTCTCGGGGACAGCCATGACCATTTCGGTTGCGATATAGCCAGGGCAGATAGCGTTGGCGGTGATGCCCGCGCGCGCGCCTTCCTGCGCCAGCGACTTCACGATTCCCAGATCGCCCGCCTTGGTGGCGGCATAGTTCACCTGAGCGAACTGACCCTTTTGACCGTTGATCGAGCTGATGACGATGACACGGCCAAACTTGCGCTCACGCATGCCAGGCCAAACCGGGTGAACGGTGTTGAATACGCCGGTCAGGTTGGTGTCGATCACCTGATGCCACTGCTCGGGTGTCATTTTGTGGAATGGGGCGTCCTTGGTGATGCCGGCATTGGCAACAACGATGTCGATCGGGCCAATCTCGGCTTCGACCTTTTCGATGCCCGCTTTGGATTCGTCATAATCCGCAACGTTCCATTTGTAGGTGGCGATTCCGGTCTCGTCGGTGAAATTCGCGGCGGCTTCGTCGTTCCCCGCGTAGGTGGCTGCAACATTGTACCCTTCGGCCTTAAGCGCCTTGGAAATTGCTGCGCCAATGCCGCGGGAACCGCCGGTGACGAGTGCTGTTCGTGCCATTTAGGAATCCTCCAATTTATGTCGTCTTGGTAATGCTGTTACTATTCCGAACCAGCCAGCGCAACAATATTGCGCAGGCAAGTTGCCGCAGCGCTGGGGTTTTTGGTTTCGCCTCAGGGTAGTGTGAGGCCACGATCTTTACCCAATGCACGGCAATAGTCGATCCAGTCCCTATTTTCCTTCAGCAGAGCCAAATTGCCAAAGCGAACGTGCCATGTCTCGGACAATCGAACCTGCGCGGACTGGATGTGTTTGTAGGGGTTCTTAATGCCTTCCATTGCGGCCTGATCACGAGCTTCCACAACGAATAACGCCGCGCTGGCAAGCGCGGCGTCTGTGGTTGTTTGGTCCTTGTTCCGGCGTGCTCTCAGCTCGGCCAGCTCTGTAAAGATGACGCTGCACTCCGTCAGGCTGGTCGAAAGCGGTTGACGGTTCTGTGCGTCTACGGCCCCTGCAAAGCAAATCACAAGGGCCGAAATAAGAGTGGGCCGAGAAGGCATTGTTAGATCAGTCGCGCTCGACACATAGGGCGACGCCCATGCCGCCACCGATGCACAGAGTCGCCAGACCTTTTTTCGCGTCCCGCCGCTTCATTTCGAACAACAGAGTGTTCAGAACGCGGCAGCCCGAGGCGCCGATCGGGTGACCGATGGCAATGGCGCCGCCATTGACGTTCACGATGGACGGGTCCCAGCCCATGTCTTTGTTCACTGCACAAGCTTGTGCTGCAAAGGCTTCGTTGGCTTCGATCAGATCCAGATCGTCAACCGACCAGCCCGCCTTTTCCAGCGCCTTGCGCGAGGCATAGATCGGGCCGACGCCCATAATCGACGGGTCCAGACCAGCTGTAGCATAAGATGCAATCCGCGCCAGAGGCTCAATCCCGCGCTTTTCGGCATTTGCCGCCGACATCAGCAGGGTCGCAGCCGCGCCGTCGTTCAGGCCCGAGGCATTGGCGGCGGTGACCGATCCGTCCTTAGCAAAAGCCGGGCGCAGTTTGGCCATGGCTTCCATGGTTGCGCCGTGGCGGATGTATTCGTCCTTGTCCATCACGATGTCACCCTTGCGGGTCTTGATGGTAAAGGGGGTGATCTCATCGGCGAATTTGCCTGCCTTCTGCGCAGCTTCGGCCTTGTTCTGACTTGCGACGGCGAATTCATCCTGCATATCGCGGCTGATCTGCCACTTTTCAGCAACGTTTTCGGCGGTTTGACCCATGTGATACCCGTTGAACGCATCCCACAGTCCATCGCGGATCATTGTGTCGATATACTTCATGTCGCCCATCTTTTGTCCGGCGCGCAGAGCGGCGGCATGGGGCGACAGGGTCATGTTCTCTTGTCCGCCGGCAGCGACGATATCAGCATCGCCCAGTTGGATATGCTGTGCGCCCAGTGCCACGGCGCGCAGGCCGGATCCGCAGACCTGGTTGATGCCCCAGGCCGCGCTTTCTTGCGGCAGACCGGCGTTGATATGTGCCTGACGCGCCGGGTTCTGACCCTGGGCTGCGGTCAGAACCTGACCCAAAATTGTCTCGCTGACTTCGCCTTTTTCGATTCCGGCGCGTTCTACAACGGCTTCAAGAACGGCTGTGCCCAAATCATGGGCTGCGGTGTTCGCAAACGAACCACCAAAGCTGCCGACGCCTGTACGTGCGGCGGATGCGATAACTACATTGGTCATTATGATCAGTCCTTTACCGTCATGGTCCGGCGGAATGTCTGACGGCGCAGGTCGAGAGGTTCCCCCCGCAACAAGAGCGCCCCGTAATCCCCCGCTCAAGTATCACTGCAATAGCGCAATGCTGCATTTGCAGCAACGGGCAGCTTGTCTCAGGACCCAAGGTCCCTAGTTTTTTGGGGTTAACCCGCCGATTTCTGTTCGTTTTCCGTTTTCCAGGGCGCAGAAACCGTAGGTGCGCCGAACAGAAATCCTTGCAGACAATCGACGCCATTGGCCGCCAAAAACTCAGCATCCGCCTTGGTTTCGACCGATTCGGCCGTGACCAGAATCTCAAATTCCCTTGCAACTGCGATCAGGGCACGAACCAGCGCCTGATTATCCGGGTTTTCACTGATGCCGCGGATGAACTGGCCATCAATCTTGGCGGCATCAAAAAGAAACTCGCGGAAATGGCGGAAGCAGAAATTGCTGGCCCCAAAATCATCCAGCGCAAATGCAACGCCACGTGGTTGCAACCGGTCCATGAAATCGACCACGAGTTCCGGCACGGTCATGGCCGAACTTTCGGAAATTTCAAGGATCAGCCTTTCACCGATACTGGCATCTTTTTTCATGAACCGGTCAAGAACACGCGACCAACGTCCATATCCGATCGACCGTGCGGACATATTGATCGACATGCGGATGTCCGGGGTGCGTGCCAATGTGCGCAGGCCCATTTCAAGCGCGATGCAGTCCAATTCGCGGCCAATCGGGGTGTTTTCAAGCTGAGGCATAAACTCGCGTGCCGGGATGACACGACCGGTTTCGTCCAGCACCCGGATGAAGCCCTCGTAGAAGGCGATACCATGTGGCGCGTTAGCCTGCATGACCGGTTGAAAGGCCAGTTTGCACTGTTTGTGTTTGACAGCATCCGTAGCCATCTGGATCGTTGAGTTGTCGCGCGACAGCACAGCCGCGTTTAACGGGCTGTCTGATCCTTCGGGTAAATCTGCCAGTTTCCTGTCCCGCATGATCGAAATCGCTTCCCTACCGTCGTCGGTCAGGATCCAATTTCAGGGCAAAGATGTGAATCTGCGGTTAATGGAAATGAAAATGTCAGCGGGCTGCGTCCAGAACACGTCCCAGAGATCTCGCGGCACCAATAACTGCACCCGTAAAACCCAGCACCATCATGGCCAGTCCAAACGCGATCAGCGTTGCGGTCCCGGCGGCCAGCGCTGTCAGCATTGCGACAAGCAGGCCTATCAGTCCTAAAACTGTGGAAAATGTTGTCCAACGGGTCATGATAATCTCCGGTCACTCGTAATGCACATCGTTTGGATATGTGCAGGCTAAGCTAATTTTCAACAAAATCAGCACATGACCGGCGGATTCAAGCTTGTTTTGCTTCGGATTTGTGCGTTTCGGTCTCAAAATGCTCAAATCCAGGCGTCCCTCGATCCCTGGGGTTGCGCGAGATATGCTTGGCTTTGATCTGCTCCGAGCTATCCCGGCTGCCGTCATGGCTGTAACCGGGTGGGGCAAAGCAATAGGCCAACCGCTGGCGCAAAGTTAGCCCCGATTGCGTGGCATCCTGCCAGATTCCGACCCATTCGTGAAAAGCGACGCGCAACGGGTTGAAGGTTCCGATATTGTGAACCAACCCATAGTCGACCTTGTCATCGACCTGCTCTGGCACAAAGGTGCCGAACATCTTGTCCCAGATGATGAACACGCCAGCATAGTTGCAATCCAGATAGCGCGCGTTGCGGCCATGATGGGCGCGGTGGTGGCTGGGGGTGTTCATAACCGCCTCGAACCAGCGGGGCATCTTGCCGATGGCCTCGGTGTGAATCCAGAACTGATAGATCAGGTTCAGACCGCCGACAAACAGAACCATTGCCGGATGAAACCCCAGCAGGATCAGCGGCGCGCGCACGACCATCATGAAGGTGAATGTATAAGTCCAGGTCTGACGCAACGCTGTGGTCAGGTTGTAATGCTGAGAGCTATGATGGTTCACATGGCTGGCCCAGACCCAACGGATGCGATGCCCGAACCGATGCACCCAATAGTAACGCAAATCGTCCAGCAAAAAGCACAGGACAATCACCGGGATCGAGGTGCCCAGGTTCAGCGGAGTAATCTGCCACAACCACATAAAGAACCCGTAGGCGATGAAACCGAGCAGAAACCCCGAGGCAATATTGCCCGCGCCCATGATCAGCGAGGTGACCGCATCCCGCGTTTCATAGCGCCCGCCCCGGCCTTTGAAAGCGATCCAGACGAACTCGGCCAGAATTGCGGCAATAAAGAACGGGACTGCCCATTGCACGGCATCGGGAAAGGAAATCTGGTCGGTCATGCGGGCTCCATCAGGTGTCGCCAGTGGGCGCGTTCGATGTCATCGAGGTGGATGCGGGTTGAGGGGGTTCCGAAATCATGAAACTGAACTTCGAATCCGTCCGGATGCTCGATCCAGTCATAATCCTGCAGGTGGCGGGCCACGGTATCCGCGCCGAACGACCACAAAAGGCCCGAACCGGTTGTGGTTCGGATCAGCGCGGAACGTTGGTCATGCGCTACGGTTACATCTGCGATCACGTCATCTGGGAAATGGCGCGACCATTGCGCGCGCGCCAGATCAAGTGTCAGGGCAAACTGCCGCGAACGGCCAGCCAGATGCAGCAGAATAGTAATTCCGCCTATCCCCCCGATGACCAGAACTAACAATATCTCCAGCGGCATGACTTCCTCCTGACCCACAAACTGCAAAGCGGAGGCTTGGCTGTCAAAGGTGGCGTCGCGTAAGCTGAAATTCGACCTGAAGCACCGGTTGGGGATCACGGTACCCGTGCAAAGAGGTCAGTTGGAAATCGTATAGGTCCCCCCGGAATCACCCTTGCCCTTGTTGCGGGTAAAGGTCACCTGGTTCCCTTCAATCGTTACTTTCTGGCAATCCTGCGGGATCTGATTTCCGCCAACAACAAGCGTTCGGCACCAAAAACGTTTGTTCCAGATCCACGCGCCCGAGAATTTGACCTTGTCGCTGGTTTGTCCGGAAATCTTCCCGTCGGGTGAAATAAGCACCCAAGTGCCTCCATCTACCAGTTTTTTACCAGCGACAGCATTCTGAAAATCTTGCTTTTTCTTGATGTCTTTGGCCTCGGCAATCAATGCCGAGCCCAAAACCAGACAGGCAGCAGTGGCCAGAGTGAATAGGTTTTTCATAAAGAAAGCCTCCTCGTTACAACAACGGGGAGGCTATCATAAATTCAGGACTTCAGGAAAACGACCTTAGCTTTCTTCCGCGACCAGTGCCGCAATGATCGCCTTGGCACTGTCTGAATTCCACTCGGCATCCCCGATCAGGCGGGCGACTTCATTGCCATCGGGGTCAAGAATGACCGTGATTGGCAGGGCAATGACACCGAACTCACGTGCCACGGCCGAGCCCGGATCTTGATGGCGCGGCAGGTTCTCGATGTTGTTTTCCTCGAAAAACTTCTTGATCCCCGCGGGTGAGTTGCGCCCGGTGGCCAATGTCAGGACTTCGAATTTTTCACCCCCGAATTCCGCCTGCAACTCGGCGATCTGAGGCATTTCCTTTCGGCACGGTGCGCACCATGTGGCCCAAAAGTTCAGCAGAACGTATTTGCCCTGATAATCCGCAAGCGTTGCGGTGCCACCATCATCTTCCAACTGAAATTCGACCAAGGTGTGCGGTTTGGGCTCTTTGTGCAGGATCAACCGCTTCAGGGTGCCTTCGCGCAGCGGACCCAGAGTTTCCGCATCTGTGGCCAAAGCCGCGTTTGCACCTAGCGCAAGGGCCATATAAAGGGGGATCAGACGAAATAGGCGCATATCAACTCCGGGTTTTCTTACATGACCGATCAATCTTCGAACCAGATGTGGGGCGGCCGCTTTGCCGCCGGTCCAGACGCGATCATGGAGGCAATCAATGCCTCGATCGGGTTCGATCAGCGGATGGCAGCCCAGGACATTGCAGGCTCGCGCGCCCATGCCGCCATGTTGGCTGCCACGGGCGTTATAACTGATAGTGATGCTGAGGCCATTCGGGAAGGGCTGCTCACCGTATTGTCAGAAATCCAGAACGGCGCGTTTCAGTTCTCGACCGCGCTGGAAGACATCCACATGAATGTCGAGGCGCGCCTGAAAGAGATCATTGGCGAACCTGCGGGCCGTTTGCACACAGGCCGGTCGCGCAATGATCAGGTGGCGACCGATTTCAAATTGTGGGTGCGTGATCAGTTCGATGCCGCCGATGCCGGTCTGCTGGCCCTAATCCGCGCGCTTTTGGCGCAGGCAGAGGCCGGGGCGGACTGGGTCATGCCGGGCTTTACGCATCTGCAAACCGCCCAGCCTGTGACCTGGGGTCATCACATGATGGCTTATGTCGAAATGTTCGGGCGTGATCTGTCGCGCGTCCGCGATGCCCGCGCGCGGATGAACGAATCCCCACTGGGGGCTGCCGCGCTGGCTGGAACCTCGTTCCCTATTGATCGGGTCATGACCGCCGAGGCGCTGGGCTTTGACCGTCCCGCTGCCAATTCGCTGGACGCCGTCAGTGACCGCGATTTTGCGCTGGAATTCCTGTCAACTGCTTCGATCTGCGCAATGCACCTGTCGCGCTTTGCCGAAGAACTGGTGATCTGGTCTTCTGCCCAGTTCCGCTTTGTCACCCTGTCTGACCGTTTTTCGACTGGCTCGTCTATCATGCCGCAAAAGAAGAACCCGGATGCGGCAGAACTGATCCGTGCCAAGGTCGGGCGCATTTATGGCGCCAACACCGCGCTGATGATGGTGATGAAGGGCTTGCCGCTGGCCTATTCCAAGGACATGCAGGAAGACAAGGAACAGGTTTTTGACGCTGCCGATAACTGGATGCTGGCGCTGGCAGCGATGGAAGGCATGGTCAAGGATATGACCGCCAACCGCGAAAGCCTGGCTGCGGCTGCAGGGTCGGGTTTTTCGACCGCGACTGATCTGGCCGACTGGCTGGTGCGCGTTCTGGGCCTGCCGTTCCGCGATGCCCATCACGTCACCGGATCGCTGGTTGCGATGGCCGAGAGCAAGGGCTGCGATCTGCCGGACCTGACGCTTGCGGATATGCAAACAGTGCATGCGCAGATCACCGATGACGTCTTTTCTGTCCTTACGGTGCAAAATTCGGTAAACTCGCGCCAGTCTTACGGCGGCACGGCACCGGATCAGGTGCGGGCTCAGGTCAAGCGATGGAAGGCGTTGGTGTAATGCGAATTCTGACTGCGGTTCTGTTGATTCTGGCCGGGGTAACCCTAGCCGGATGCGGTGCGGATGGTGAACCGATCCAACCAACGATGAGCGCCAATATCGGCGTCGGTACCAGCGGCGCCTATGTCGGGGGCGGCGTTGGCCTGCAACGCGGCCCCCTGAGCGTTTTTCTCGGGCGGTAGTGTTTCCCGAGTTGCAGTTTCAGCACTCAGTTCCCATTTCATACCGATCAATGGCGCTTGGCCGTAAACCTTGGAAAAAGAAATGAATATGAAGATTTTAGGCCTGTTCTTTGGCCTCGCCATTCTTGCGGCTTGCGACCCATCCTATAAACCGCGACCCGATCCCGAACCCCAATCCGGCGGATCTGGAATTTCGATATCCGGTTATGGGCGGGTCGGCGTTTCGCATATTGAATGACGCGACACCCCTGTTTGCGTAGAATCCATTGATCCGCCGGGGCATTCTGGTCTAAGCGCGTCTTTATGGATCACTTTCTTTACCGCGACGGCGCGCTTTACGCCGAGGATGTCCCGATCTCCGAAATCGCAGCTGCGGTTGGGACACCCTTTTACGTCTATTCGACGGCGACGCTGCTGCGTCATTTCCAGCTGTTCGATGAGGCGTTGGACGGGACCGACCACCTCGTATGTTATGCGATGAAGGCCGCCAGCAATCAGGCGATCCTGAAGACGCTGGCCGAGGCAGGCGCGGGGATGGACGTTGTTTCGGGTGGGGAATACCTGCGGGCCAAAGCTGCCGGAGTGCCCGGCGATAAGATCGTGTTTTCGGGCGTTGGCAAAACAGCCGAAGAAATTCGCACTGCTCTGACCGGTGGCATTCGTCAGTTCAACGTGGAATCCGAACCCGAGATGGAGGTGATCAACGCCGTTGCGCTTGATTTGGGCGTCGTTGCTCCGATCACCGTTAGAGTAAATCCGGATGTGGACGCCAAGACCCACGCCAAAATTGCCACCGGAAAATCCGAGAATAAATTCGGCATTCCGATCGCCCGTGCGTCAGAAGTCTATGCCCAGGCTGCCAGCCTGCCCGGGCTGGAGGTCATTGGCATCGACGTCCATATCGGCTCGCAACTGACCGAGCTGGAGCCTTTTGCACTGGCCTATCAGAAGGTTGCTGAGCTGACTGAGACGCTGCGCAGTGAGGGCCACAATATTCGCCGCCTCGATCTGGGCGGGGGGCTGGGCATTCCTTATGCGCGCTCAAACGAAGCGCCGCCGCTGCCTTTGGAATACGGTGCGCTGATCAAAGACACTCTGGGTCATCTGGGATGCGAAATCGAAATAGAGCCGGGCCGCCTGATTGCCGGTAATGCTGGTTTGATGGTCAGCAAAGTGATCTATGTGAAATCCGGCGAGGGCCGGGATTTCCTGATCCTCGACGGTGCCATGAACGACCTGATCCGCCCGGCCATGTACGAAGCCTATCACGATATCGTACCGGTGATCGAACCCGTGCCGGGCACGGAACAGCAACCTTATGATATCGTCGGTCCGGTTTGCGAAAGCGGCGATACATTTGCCAAGCAACGGCAGATGCCGCTACTGGGTGCTGGTGATCTGGTCGCCTTTCGCAGCGCAGGGGCCTATGGCGCGGTCATGTCCAGCGAATACAACACGCGGCCCCTGATACCCGAAGTTCTGGTGCACGGAGATCAATTTGCCGTAATTCGTGAACGTCCGAGCTTTGACGAAATCATAAACCGCGATACCATACCCGAGTGGCTCTGACGCAATAGACGCGCGGGCCGGTGAACGGAGGCCCGACTTGACCGCAAGAGAAACCTTGCCGATCCCCAGATTGTCTTTGCTGCTAACGCAGGTGGGGATGCTAAGCGAGCAGGTTTGGCGGTCTTTCTGGCCGTTTTTCTCAATTTCCATGGCGCTGTTGGCCGCGCTGATGCTCGGACTGCAGGACCATGTCGGGGTGGAAACCGTTTGGGTCGCGGGGTCGGCGGCGTTGATTGGGCTGTTGGTTGCACTGATCCACGGCGTGCGGCGGTTCCGTATCCCAACACGAAACGAAGCGTTGATCCGGATGGATGAGACCCTGCCAGGGCGTCCTATCCAGGCTCTGATGGATGAACAGGCCATCGGCGCGATGGATGCTGATTCTGTGGCCCTGTGGCGGGCTCATCAGGCGCGTATGGCGGAACGTGCCGCACAGGCTGCGCCGGTAAAGCCCGATCTCCGACTGGCCGACCGCGACCCTTATGCTCTGCGGTTCATAGCTTTGCTGGCGCTGGTGATTGCTGTGCTTTTCGGCTCATTTTGGC
This sequence comes from Ruegeria sp. CDSA241, assembly GCF_059611265.1. Taxonomy (NCBI): domain Bacteria; kingdom Pseudomonadati; phylum Pseudomonadota; class Alphaproteobacteria; order Rhodobacterales; family Roseobacteraceae; genus Ruegeria; species Ruegeria sp. CDSA241. Next base: position 270,905 of record NZ_JBXWPF010000001.1, on the reverse strand, counting down.
GCATAGGATCCGTGACAGAGATGACACCGGGTGCAGCTGTTGCCGGGCAGGGACCAAGTTGGGAAGGCTGGGTCGAGCCGCCACGCTATACCGGCTTGCCAACGCTTTATCTGGCAGATCAATCCGACCCGGCACTTTCGGTCCCGCAAGGCAGCCGCATCACATTGCGATTCTACGGCGAGGTCGGTGCGCACAGCTTGACCGAAACCTCGACACCGCTGGGCACGGAAGCGGTCACCGACCCTGAACAGGAATTTGTCGTCGAACGTTCGGGCCGAATGACGATAGACGGGCCTTCCGGGCGCGATTGGGCGTTGGAAGTGATCGCAGATACGTCTCCGCAGATCACCGTGTCGGACGTTGCCAGATCCGAAGCGGGCGGCCAGATGAAATTGCCCTTTGCGGCCAAAGATGATTACGGTGTGATAGCAGGCTCTGCCCTGATCGAACTGGATCTGGATGCAGTTGATCGGCGCTATGGTCTGATGGCGATTCCAGAACCGCGTGAGGTGATCGAGGTTGAGTTACCGATGCCCATTACAGGCGACCGGGCCGATTTCACCGAGAATCTGATCGAGGATTTCTCACAACATCCCTGGGCGCATCTGCCAGTAAAGATCACTTTGATGGCGCGTGATGCTGCCGATCAGCAAGGGCAGTCTGAACCCTATACAACAGCGCTTCCGGCGCGTCGGTTCTTTGATCCGCTGGCGGCTGCAATCGTTGAACAGCGGCGCGATCTGCTGTGGTCACGGGACAACGCGAAACGGGTATCTCAGATTCTGCGGGCGGTATCGTATCTGCCCGAGGACCTGTTCCGCTCGGATACGGCCTATTTACGCCTGCGGGTGACACTTCGGCGGCTTGAGACATTTACCGAATACGGGTTGAAGCCGACGCAGCAGGAAGAAATCGCGGCCTCACTATGGAAGCTGGCCGTATTGATCGAGGACGGTACGCTTGCCGACGCTCTTGAGCGGATGCGCCGGGCGCAGGAGCGCCTGACGGAGGCGATGCAGAACGGGGCAAGCGACGAAGAGATCGCTGAGCTGATGCAAGAGCTGCGCGAGGCCACCCAGGACTACCTGCAACAGTTACAGCGGTTGGCAGAGCAGAACGGTGAAGAAGGTCAGCAGGGGCAAGACGGAGAATCCTTGCAGATGACGCAGGATGATCTGCAACGGATGATGGATCGAATTCAGGATCTGATGGAGCAGGGCCGTATGGCCGAGGCGCAGCAGGCGCTGGAGGAATTCCAGCAGATGATGGAGAACATGCGCGTCACGCAAGGTCAGGGTCAAGGTCAGCAATCCGAAGGCCAACAGGCGATGGAGGGTTTGGCAGAGACATTGCGCGATCAACAGGGGCTGAGCGATCAGGCTTTCCGCGATCTGCAAGAGCAGTTCAATCCCGGTGCGCAGACTGGTGAAAACCAGGGCAATCAGGGCCGCAATGGCGGTCAGGGCCGTGGTCAGAGCCACGAAGGCCAGGGCGGACAGGGGCAGGGTGCGGACCAGGCTGATGAAGGTCAGCAGGGTCAGGGTTCGCTGGCCGATCGTCAACAGGCCCTGCGCGATGAGCTGGGCCGCCAGCAACAAAACCTGCCCGGTGCCGGTACCCCGGAAGGCGAAGCCGCCCGTGATGCGCTTGGGCGCGCTGGCCGCGCCATGAATGAGGCTGAGCAGGCTCTGCGGAATGACGAGCTGGCTGATGCTATCGACAACCAGTCCGAAGCGATGGATGCGCTGCGGGAAGGGATGCGCTCGTTAGGTGAGGCCTTGGCCCAGAACCAGCAGAATCAACCAGGTCAAGGCAGCCAGGAAGGCGATATGCAGGCCAACAACCGCGATCCACTTGGCCGCAACCCTGGGGCAAACGGGTCGATGTCAACCGATGAGAGCCTGCTGCAGGGTGAGGACGTCTATCGCCGTGCCCGCGAGTTGCTGGACGAAATTCGCCGCCGGACCGGTGAATCTGAACGTCCCGAGATTGAATTGGAATATCTCAAGCGCCTGCTTGAACGGTTCTGATCAGTTCTGAGAAGCGCCAGCCTGGGTATCCAGCCAAAGCCGGGCTTGATCCACCAAAGACACATAAGGTTTGAGAACTGCATCCGCCTGAGGAACAGCCTCACTGATTTGCGGAGCATTGCCGTAGATCAGGAACAGGATCACACCAAGTATCAAGATCAGAGCGAACCCACGCAGAAAGCCACCGGATTTGCGGGGCGCAGGCGCTGATACCTCGGGCGCATCTGCAGAGGCGTCGCCGCGGAATCCGGAATTGATCGTCTCGACATCGGGCAGGGTGTCACCTTGCCCGGAATCTTTAGCGGTTTCTGTAGCTGTCAGTTCCTTGACCGCCTGTTCGGGGTCTGGTTCCGGCTCGGAAGGTGGATCAAGAGCAAGATCAGGCTGGCTTTCAAGGCTGCTGCCTTCCTGGGCCCGCAATTCGGCTTCGCGTGCGGCTTCCTCCTTCAGAATATCGGCGACCGAAGGATCCACATTGCTGACCGGCGCACCATCCTTTGGTGGGGTTTCGGGCTCGGGCTCGGTCTGGTCGGCGGTTTCTGGCTCCGCCGGTGGAACAGCCTTATCCTCGGCAGTCGTTTCATCTGCAGGTTGCTCAACGGTTGGATCCGCCGGATGTTTGGCTTGGAACCACGTTTTCTCGCAATTCGAACACTGAACATCGCGGCCTTCCTCTGGAATGACCTCGTCTGGCACCTCGTATTGGGCACTGCAGTTGGGACAAGTAAGACGCATGCTGCCTCCGGGCCGGGGGTTGGCCTGATAATAGTTTTTTTAAGAATGATATTCCGTTAGAACCAAACAGCAAAGCGCGTTTTCGGTTTCGCGGGCCAAGTGTCACCATTTGGACCCGGTACGGGCATTGAAACCTGAACCGCGCTGGGGCAAGAAGAGCGGCACAAAAATTGGGGGCCCCCGTGATCGAGCTGGACCATGTCAGCTACACCTATGGTGGAGGTGAATTGCTGAGCGACGTATCGCTTAAGCTTCAACCGGGGTCGTTTCATTTCCTGACCGGGCCGTCCGGTGCTGGCAAAACAACCCTGTTAAAGCTCTGCTATGGCGCATTGCTGCCCACATCGGGAAGGCTGAGCGTGTTCGATCAGGATATCGCCCGCCTTAACCGCGATCAGATGGCCCTGATGCGCCGCCGGATAGGTGTGGTGCATCAGGATTGCCGGTTTCTGGATCACATGACTTTAGCCGAGAATGTCGCTTTGCCGTTGATGGTATCCGGTAAGGCGGAAATTGCCGAGCAAACAGATCTGTCAGATCTGTTAAACTGGGTCGGGCTGGGTGCGCGTCTTGACGCGCTGCCACCAGAGCTGTCAGGCGGTGAACGCCAGCGTGCGGCGCTGGCCCGTGCGGTGATGCTGTCGCCGGATGTCGTGCTGGCCGATGAGCCGACGGGCAATGTGGATTGGGAAATGTCTCAGCGCCTTTTGCGCCTGCTGGTCGAATTGAACAAGATGGGCAAGACAGTCTTGATTGCGACCCATGATCTTAGCCTGATCCGTGCGGCGAAAAGCCAGGTGCAGGCGCGTGTTTTGCGCATCTCGCAGCGCCAAATTCAACTGGCGGGGGCGGATCTATGAACATGGAAACCTTCCGCAACCTGTTGAAACGTGATGGTCGTGCCGATCGAGTTGTTCCGCCCACTGGCTATACTGCACATCTCACACTGTTCGTGTCCGGTGCGATGGGCTTTCTTGCGGTGTTCGCGCTGGCTCTGTCATTGGCGTCGGGGCGAGTGGCAGACCGCTGGGCAAGCGAACTTGCCGGCGCTGCCACGGTGCGGATCAATGCCCCGGCCGACCAGATGGCCGCCCAGACTGAAACCGCGCTGACGGTGTTGTCGCAAACACCCGGTGTCGCCTCTGCCCGGGCGTTGACCATCGAGGAGCAGATTGCGCTGTTGTCGCCCTGGTTTGGCCCGGATTTGCCACTGGACACGCTGCCCGTGCCGCAGTTGATCGAAATTGTCGAAGGTGAGCCAGGTCTGGATGCAGCAGGATTGCGCCTGCGTCTTGGGGCCGAGGTGCCCGGAGCCATTCTGGACGACCACTCGCGCTGGCGCGAACCTTTGGTTGATGCGGCCCGCTCGCTCCGGAGGCTTGGCTGGGTCTCAATCCTTCTGATTGGCGGAGCGACCGCCGCCATGATCACATTGGCGGCCAATGCGTCGCTGGCAGCCAACGCGCAGATTATCGAGGTGCTGCGTCTTGTCGGGGCCCGGGATCGATTTATTGCCAATGCGTTTGTTCGCCGCTTCACCTACCGCGCATTTTTTGGCGCGATGGTTGGTGTGCTGTTCGGAATGACAGGTGTGTTGTTGCTGCCCGAGGCATCGTCGGACGAGGGCGGCTTTCTGACGGGCCTGGGTTTTCAGGGGGCAGGGTGGCTGTTGCCAGCCCTCATCCCGGTACTGGGTGCTGCGGTGGCCTTTCTAGCCACATGGACTGCGGCAAACCGCAAATTGAAGGAGCTTTCGTAATGGCCACTCCAATTCAATGGATCCGCTCACTGGTCTTCATGATCGTGATCTACATGTGGATGCTGGTCCTTGGCCTCGTGTTTGCTCCTTACGCCATGTTTGCAAAGCGCGGAGCGCTGCATGCATGCAAGACCTATGCGCGCACAACCATGTGGCTGGCGCGTTGGATGGTTGGTATTCGATGCGAAATTCGCGGGACTGTGCCAGTGGACGAGGTGGTCATCGGGGCCAAACACCAGTCTTTCCTCGATATCATCATGATCTTTAGCGCGATTCCTCATGGCAAGTTCATTATGAAGCGCGAATTGCTGTGGACGCCAGTCATTGGGCTTTACGCAAGCCGCCTAGGGTGCATCCCGGTCAATCGCGGCAAGAAGGGCGCCGCTGTGGCCAAGATGGTCCAGGATGTGGCGAAGGAATTTACAGAACCTGGCCAGTTGGTGATCTATCCGCAGGGCACCCGTGTCGCGCCAGGCGTTCACAAACCGTATAAGGTTGGAACTGCCGTCCTGTACGAAGGCTTGGGAATCCCTTGCGTACCTGTTGCAACAAATGCCGGAGTGTTCTGGCCCCGAAGCGGCGTGATGCGCAAACCCGGCCTTGCGATCGTCGACTTCCTTGATCCGATCGAACCCGGCGTCGAACGTGCGCGCTTTCTGGACCGATTGGAAGATGTGATCGAGACGCGCTCGAACGCTTTGATGACAGAAGTGGGGTTTGATCCTGATGCAGTTCATTGACGATATCGAAACGCTCCAGGGACATTACAGCGCACCGGGCGCCCCATCATTGCGTAAAGTAGCGCACCGGTTGACGCCTCTGTACCGGCAATGGGTCATGGCTTCGCGGCTATGCGTACTCAGTACGGTTGGGCCCGAAGGGGTCGATGGCAGCCCACGTGGCGATGATGGTCCGGTGATTCTGGAACTGGATCCAAAGACATTGGCGATGCCCGACTGGCGCGGAAACAACCGGCTGGACAGCTTGCGCAATATCGTGCGCGATCCGCGTGTGTCCTTGATGTTCATGGTCCCAGGGTCGAACAATGTTGTGCGCGTCAACGGGTCGGCCCGACTGACAGCGGACCAAGACCTTCGAACCCGGTTCGAAAAACAAGGCAGGCTTCCGGCCACCGTGATCGTCATCGACATTACAGAGGTCTACACTCAGTGTGCCCGTGCGCTGATGCGTGCGCGGACTTGGAGCAGCGGGGACGAAGCCGCCATATTGCCGACAATGGGTGAAATCCTGGCCGAAGCGTCAGACGGCGAGGAAGGTGGCACGCAATATGATGAGGCCTGGGGGCAACGCGCCGCAAAAACGATGTGGTAGCCTGTTTACTTATCAAGGTTTGGTCAAAGAATCGTCACACGGGTAAGTAAGTAGATAACCGTGAGGCAAATACAGAATACAGGAGCCGTCAATGGAGCAGCTTAGTTCAGTTTGGGATTCTTTCCTGAACCACGCCCGCTATGTGTTTACGTCTCCTTTGGATCCCACGAACCGGATTTTCTATGTCTATGTCGGCAGTTCTCTGCTGATTGCCTTCGCCATCTATGCCGTGAAGCGCAGAAACGCGTCACATGTAGACGGAGAGAGCAGCTTTCTGGGGTTCCTGTTTCCCCGCAAGGTCTGGAACCATCCTTCTGCATGGCTCGATATCCGCTATTTCTTTTTCCACAAACTGATCGGGCATTTCCTGATATTGGGTCTGCTGGCCGGATCAGCCGCCTTGTCCTATCAATGGGCAAGCGGTGGGCTTGACCCCAATTACTCACCCCGGGCAGAGCCCTTGGTTGGCTGGTTGGGGGCTTTGGCTACCTTCACCTACATGCTCATTCTATTCCTGATTATGGATTTCATCGGCTACGCAGCCCATTACCTGCAGCATAAGGTCCCGCTGTTGTGGCAATTTCACAAAGTTCATCACAGCGCCGAGGTGATGCACCCGTTGTCGAATTTTCGCGAACATCCGATAGACAATATCCTCTACAATGTTGCGATTGGGTTTGGTGCCGGCGCAGTAACCGGGTTTGCGTTTCGACTGTTAGGGTACCAGCCGAACATGCCGGCATTGCTGGGCGTGCCGGTGCTGATGTTCTTGTTCAATGTCGGAGGCTATAATCTGCGACATTCCCATATCTGGTTGCGTTGGCCGGGTGTGTGGTCGAAAGTTTTTCCCTCGCCTGCGCATCACCACGTGCATCACAGTTGCCACCCGGACCATCTGGACAAAAACTTCGCCTTCATGTTTCCGTTCTGGGATGTGTTGTTCGGCACCTACATCATGCCCGAGGATAACAGGGACGTGAAATTCGGCGTGACCGAGAAGGACAAGGGTCACGAGATGGACACCTGCATGAAGCTCTATTTCCTGCCGTTCAGAGATGCGTGGCGTATTCTGAAAAAGAAACGGCGCCCATCGTCTTACCAAGCGCCCGATGCAGATGCCGCCAGTCGCCATTCGGTCAAATAGCGAGCATCTGAGGTGGTTGCCGGCCTGACGTGATCCGCTGATCGCCTGTGTCCGCCAACGCCTTGGCGGTGGTTTCGGCTGGGCATAGTGACGCAAACGCCCTCAAGCCGCGGCGGCTCCGATCTTGGCGATCTTGCTGACCCAGCGGTCCACGTGACCCGGTTTGGGATAACTTGCCCCGGCAAAATAGGTGAACCGGGTCGGCTTGAAGCCAACAAATCCCAATATCTGATCGCGTACCTGGCGGATCAGGGCCTGGCGATAGATCAGGCGCATGAACCAACCCGGCGTATCTGATGTCAGAATGACGCGCGCGGTGCGTCCGCTCAGCATCGGGGCGGGCAATCCAATCTTAGTGGTGTTTCGCGTGTCAAAGGTGCGTCCGGGGATGAACATCCGGTCGATCAGACCTTTGAGTTTTGCGGGCAATCCGCCCCACCACATTGGTGTGGTCAAGACCAGATGCTCGCTCCATTCGAAATCTTGCAATACCTGCTCAAGAACCGGTTCTAGCGGTTTGAAATCGTGATAATTGCCCTGGCCAAAATCAAAGTCGAACTGCATCTCACTCAGATGGACTAGACGTACGTCATGTCCCTTGCCTCGGGCGGCGTCGGCATAAGTTTCAGCAAAGGTCCGCGACAGGCTGCTATCGGCGGGGTGTCCGTCGAGGACGAGTATTTTCTTCGGTTGCATGGGGCTCTCCTGAAAATGACCATGGTCACTTATAGAATCAGAAAATGACCGCGGTCAATAAAAATTTGACCATGGTCAGAAAACATGCGAGCAAACCATATGCAAAAACCACCCCAGAAACGAACTCTCAAAACTCGGGCCCGGCTTCTGGCGGCTGCCGAGGCGCTCATTGAAAACAGCGGATACGAGGCGCTGAGGGTAGAAGAGGTCGTCCAGAGCGCTGGCGTCGCCAAAGGGACGTTCTTCGCGCATTTTCGCGACAAGGATGCCTTGATGGAGCTTCTGATCGCAGATCGGCTGAATGCCTGCCTCGATCAGGCCGAGGCTGGGACAGCGCCCAAATCGGTGAATGATATCATGACCGCCCTGCAGCCGGTTCACAGCTTCATGACATCCGAACGGTATGTCTTTGACTTGTTGATAAGATATTCGGGGGCGACGGCTATCGCCGATATCGGACCGATCGCATATTGCTTTGAGCGCTACTTTCGTGTGGTGATGATGTGGCTTGACGCTGCGGATGTCCGACAGGACATTCCGACCGAGCTGTTGGCCGAAGGTGTTCAGGCCTTTGCCATTCAGGCCATGTCCCTTAAGTTCTGCGCCTTGCACGCCTCGACCGGTTTTACCGACCGGTTGAGGGTCTATCTCGATGCATGGTTGACCCCGGCGACCTAGTCACCGGGGTCCTTTTTTAGCTGTGAATTGGCCCGTCACCGCAGGCCAGGGCCGCCTCACGCACCGCTTCGGAATATGTCGGATGCGCGTGACAGGTCAGCGCCAGATCTTCGGCCGAGGCGCCGAATTCCATCGCCACGCAGACCTCGTGAATCAAATCACCCGCAGCCGGGCCAATGATATGCGCGCCCAGAATGCGGTCGGTTTCCTTGTCTGCCAGAATCTTGACGAAACCATCCGAGGCAAAGTTCGCCTTGGCGCGGCCATTGCCCATGAACATGAACTTTCCGACCTTATAGGCACGGCCCTGTTCCTTGAGCGTCGCCTCGGTCTCGCCGACATTGGCGACCTCGGGCCAGGTGTAGATCACGCCCGGAATGACGCCATAGTTCACATGCCCATGCTTGCCCGCAATCTGTTCGGCAGCGGCCATGCCTTCGTCTTCGGCCTTATGCGCCAGCATCGGGCCTTCGGTCACGTCGCCGATGGCGTAGATGCCGGGGACGTTGGTCTGCCAATCGGCGCCTACCTTGATCTGACCGCGGGGTGTCATTTCAACACCCAAAGCGTCCAGCCCCAAACCATCCGAGAACGGTTTGCGCCCAGTAGCGACAAGGACGGTATCGGCGTCAATCACATGCTCGCTGTCATCCTTCAGCAGCTTATAAGTTACCTTGGCCTTGGTCTTGGTGGCTTCGGTCTTTTGCACCGCAGCACCCATGACAAAGTTCAGGCCCTGTTTCTTGAGGATGCGCTGGAAGGTTTTCTGAACCTCAGGGTCCATGCCCGGGGTGATTTCCTTGAGGAATTCGATAACTGTCACTTCGGCGCCCAGACGGCTGTAGACCGAGCCTAGTTCAAGCCCGATCACACCTGCGCCGATGACGACCATCTTTTTCGGGATTTTTCCCAGCGCCAACGCACCGGTCGAGGTCACGACAACCTTTTCGTCCACTTCGACACCGGGCAGCGCGGATGGCTCGGACCCGGACGCGATGATGATGTTCTTGGCTTCATGCACCTCGTCACCCACCTTGACCTGCCCAGCGGCCGGGATTGAACCCCAGCCTTTCAGCCAGTCGATCTTGTTCTTCTTGAACAGGAATTCGATGCCCTTGGTGTTCCCGTCAATGACTTCGTCCTTATAGGCCTGCATCTGCTTCCAATCGACCGAAGGGCTTTTGCCCTTGAGGCCCATCTTGGCAAAGTTATGTTCGGCCTCGTGCAGCTGATGGCTGGCATGCAACAGCGCCTTGGACGGAATGCAGCCCACGTTGAGGCAAGTGCCGCCCAGCGTCTCACGCCCTTCGACCACGGCGGTTTTCAACCCCAGCTGCGCGCAGCGGATGGCGCAGACATAGCCGCCGGGGCCTGCTCCGATTACGATGACGTCATAGTTTGCCATTTGTCCGGTCCTTGTATTTGGTGGGGTCGGATGCGCTTGTCCGCGCAATGCACCCCCATTGAATAATCTATGCGGCAGCTCGAATCAAAACACAGCTGCCAACAGCATTGCAGTGGTCGCCAGCAGCCCGATCATCCAGATCACCGTACGCCATGGTGTCCAGCCAAATGCATAGGCCGGAACATAGGAAGCGCGTGCGATCAGGTAGACCCAACTACAGGCGGCAGTAAAAGCGCTGGATTGCCCCGAGGTCGTAATGACCAAAGATGCGATAGAGAACAAAACCAACCCTTCGGAATGGTTGCTAAGTGCACGGTGCAGACGTCCCATTGCAGCAGGTTTGTCAAACGGGGTATCACGAGGTCCCAACGCGTGCAGCACATCGACCTTACCGTGGCCAGAGATCAAATAGGCGACAAATTGAGCGACCCAAAGAAGGGCTGCCAGCGACAAGACGGTCAATTCCGTGGTCATTCAGTTTGTTTCCTCGCACTAGGAACGGATGCGATAAATCGGTTTAAACTGGCGTCAGAAGCTTCACCTGAATATGCGCGATCCCGCCACGTTCGTGATGCATGGCCAATTCCTCGGAATCAAAGAAACTCAGGGCCTTTTCAAGATCAACCACCTCAAACATTGCAACGGCATGATCACGCTGATCGGGGTCTTTCCAGATGTGGAGGTCGCGGATACCCGCGGCCTCCCGCATTGGCTTGTCTTCGCGAAACACTTTCAGCCAGACATCAAAATCAGCAACGTCAGCCTGCCAGAGAACATGAGTTGCCATGGTCATAGATCCATCAGCAAGCGGCGTGGATCTTCCAGTGCCTCTTTCACGCGCACTAGGAAGGTCACAGCACCTTTGCCGTCCACGATCCGGTGGTCATAGGACAGAGCCAGATACATCATCGGGCGGATCTTGACCTCACCGTTGATGGCCATCGGACGGTCCTGAATCTTGTGCATACCAAGAATACCCGACTGCGGCGGGTTCAGAATCGGCGAGGACATCAGCGAGCCATAGACGCCGCCGTTCGAAATGGTGAAGGTGCCGCCCTGCATCTCTTCCATGCTCAGCTTGCCGTCACGGGCGCGCCTGCCCTTTTCGGCGATTGCCTTTTCGATCGCGGCAAATGACATCGAATCTGCATCACGGATGACCGGAACAACAAGACCGGTCGGCGTGCCTGCGGCGACACCCATATGCACAAAGTTCTTATAGACAATGTCGGTGCCATCAATCTCGGCATTCACTTCGGGCACTTCTTTCAGTGCATGACAGCAGGCCTTGGTGAAGAAGGACATAAAGCCCAGACGGACGCCGTGCTTCTTCTCGAACTGGTCCTTGTACTGGTTACGCAGGGCCATCACCTCTGTCATGTCCACCTCGTTATAGGTGGTCAGCATGGCGGCGGTGTTCTGGCTGTCTTTCAGGCGCTTGGCGATGGTCTGGCGCAGACGGGTCATGCGCACGCGTTCCTCGCGGCTGGCATCCTGTGCGGCAACGGGTGCGCGTGGTGCTTGGGCCGCTGGTGCAGGTGCCGCCGCTGCGGCCGCCGGGGCGGCGACTGCCTTGGCCACATCTTCCTTCATGATACGTCCGTCGCGTCCGGTTCCCGTGACCTGATCGGCGGACAGGCCAGCCTGGGCCATGGCTTTTTCGGCCGAAGGCGCGTTGGCTATGTCTTTGCCACCACCATCGCTGCTGCCCGCCGCAGGTGCTGCCGGAGCGGCTACTGCCCCTGCTGCTGAACCCGAGATCACCGCCAGCTTGGCTGCGGCGTCTACAGTTGCGCCTTCAGGGGCAACGATTTCTGCCAGAACACCCGCCGCAGGGGCGGGAACCTCGACCGAGACCTTGTCGGTTTCCAGCTCACACAGCATCTCGTCCTGAGCGACGCTGTCGCCGACCTGTTTGAACCAGGTCGAGACCGTCGCTTCGGTCACGGATTCGCCCAGCGTGGGCACCATCACATCAACGCTGCCGCCCGAGGCTGCCGGTGCTGCGGCAGGCGCAGGTGCGGCGGCTGGGGCCGGGGCGGCACCTTCTCCGGCGACGATTGTCGCCAGCAGGGCATCAACACCAACGGTTTCGCCTTCGGCGGCGACAACCTCACCCATCACGCCAGCGGCGGGTGAGGGGACCTCGACCGTGACCTTGTCGGTTTCAAGCTCGCACAGCATTTCATCGACCGCGACTGCATCACCGGGTTTCTTGAACCAGGTGGCAACGGTGGCTTCGGTAACGGATTCGCCCAGCGTGGGAACACGAACTTCAATGGACATCATTACTTTCCTTCAATGCTCAGCGCTTCGTTCACCAGCGCTTCTTGTTGGGCTTTATGTTGGCTGGCCAGACCCGTTGCAGGCGAGGCCGAGGTGGCGCGGCCGACATAGACCGGGCGGGTATTCTTGGCGCCGATCCGGGTCAGGACCCATTCGATATTGGGTTCGATAAAGGACCACGCCCCCTGGTTCTTGGGCTCTTCCTGACACCAGATGATTTCGGCTCCCTTGAACCGTTCCAGTTCATTGATCAGCGAATGCGCGGGGAACGGATAGTACTGTTCGATCCGCATCAGATAGACATCGTCGATGCCGCGCGCGTCACGCTCTTCCAGCAGGTCGAAATAGACCTTGCCGGAACACATCACGACCCGTTTGATTTTGTCATCATTGACCAGGGTTGTGTCCGAGTTACCCTTTTGCGCGTCGTCCCACAGCACCCGGTGGAAGCTGGAGCCGGTGGTGAAATCCTCGGCCGTGCTGATCGCCAGCTTGTGGCGCAACAGCGATTTCGGTGTCACCAGGATCAGCGGCTTGCGGAAGGTTCTGTGCAGCTGACGGCGCAGGATGTGGAAGTAGTTCGCAGGCGTCGTGCAGTTGGCTACGATCCAGTTGTCCTGACCACACATCTGCAGAAAACGTTCCAGACGCGAGGACGAGTGTTCAGGCCCTTGCCCTTCGAACCCGTGCGGCAGCAGGGTCACCAGACCGGACATGCGCAGCCATTTGCTTTCGCCCGAGCTGATGAACTGATCGAACATGATCTGCGCACCGTTGGCGAAATCGCCGAATTGCGCCTCCCACAGGGTCAGAGCGTTGGGTTCAGCCAGGGAAAAGCCGTATTCAAAGCCCAGAACCGCGTATTCCGACAGCATCGAGTCGATCACCTCATATTGTGATTGACCAGCCCGGATGTTGTTCAGTGGATAGTACCGCTCTTCAGTTTCCTGATTGATAAAGCCGGAATGGCGCTGGCTGAACGTACCGCGCGTTGCGTCCTGTCCCGACAGGCGAACTGGATAGCCTTCGGTCAGCAATGACCCAAAGGCCAGCGCCTCACCCGTGGCCCAGTCAAAGCCTTTGCCGGTTTCGAACATCTGCTTTTTGTGGTCCAGCAGGCGGCCGACAGTTTTATGTAGTGCAAATCCCTCGGGGGCCCGGGTTAGCGATGCGCCAACCTCGGCCAGGGTTTCTGGTGCAATCGCAGTATCGCCGCGAACATATTCGTCTTTGTTCTTATCCAGATGCGCCCAACGCCCGTCCAGCCAGTCGGCCTTGTTGGGCTTATAGTCTTTGCCGGCTTCGAACTCATCATTCAGATGGGCCTGGAAGGCGGCTTTCATATCTTCGATCTCGCCTTCGGGGATCAACCCGTCCTTGACCAGCCGTTCCGTGTATAGTGACAGCGTGGTCTTATGGGTCTTGATCTTCTTGTACATGATCGGGTTGGTGAACATGGGCTCGTCGCCCTCGTTATGCCCGAACCGGCGATAGCAGAATATATCCAGAACCACGTCCTTGTGGAACTTCTGGCGAAACTCGGTCGCAACCTTGGCTGCGTGTACCACCGCCTCGGGGTCGTCGCCATTCACGTGGAAGATCGGGGCTTCAACCATCATTGCGATATCCGTGGGATAAGGGCTGGAGCGCGAGAAATGCGGTGCGGTTGTAAAGCCGATCTGGTTGTTCACCACGATATGCATGGTGCCGCCGGTCCTGTGACCGCGCAGGCCGGACAGGCCGAATCCTTCGGCAACGACACCCTGACCGGCAAAGGCCGCATCGCCATGCAGTAGAATGGCCATGACTCTGGTCCGGTCGGTGTCGTTCAACTGATCCTGCTTGGCGCGGACCTTGCCCAGAACAACAGGGTTCACCGCCTCAAGGTGGCTTGGGTTAGCGGTCAATGACAGGTGTACGCTGTTGCCGTCAAATTCGCGGTCGCTTGAGGCGCCTAGGTGGTATTTTACATCGCCCGAGCCATCCACGTCCTCAGGCTTGAAGCTGCCCCCCTGGAATTCGTTAAAGATGGCGCGGTATGGCTTGGCCATTACATTCGCTAGAATGTTCAGACGTCCGCGGTGTGGCATGCCGATGACAATATCGCTTAGGCCTAGGGCCCCGCCGCGTTTGATGATCTGTTCCATCGCGGGGATCAATGCTTCGCCGCCGTCCAGACCAAAGCGCTTGGTGCCCATGTATTTCACGTGCAGGAACTTTTCGAACCCTTCGGCCTCGACCATCTTGTTCAGGATGGCCTTGCGGCCCTCTTTGGTGAACGCGATTTCCTTGCCATAGCCTTCGATCCGTTCCTTCAGCCAGGCAGCCTCTTCCGGGTTCGAAATATGCATGTATTGCAGCGCGAAGGTGCCGCAATAGGTGCGTTTCACGATCTCGACGATCTGGCGCATGCTGGCCATCTGCAGGCCCAGCACGTTGTCGATAAAGATCGGGCGATCCATATCGGCATCGGTAAACCCATAAGTCTTGGGGTCCAATTCCGGATGCGTGCTGGCAGCCCGCATGCCCAACGGGTCCAGATCGGCGGCCAGATGACCCCGAATACGATAGGCCCGGATCAGCATCAGCGCCCGCAGACTGTCCAAAACTGCGCGTTTAATCTGGTCTTCGCTGACGGCAACACCTTTGTCGGCGGCTTTTTCCTTGATCTTCTTGCCCGCCGCCTTGGCGTCGATCTCGGCCCATTCGCCAGTCAACGCACCGGTCAGATCATCCGTCGGCATCGGCGGCCAGTCGGACCGCGCCCACGAAGGTCCCTCGGCCTCGCGCTGGACATCAGGCGAGGCGTCGCCCATGGCCTTGAAGAACTCGGCCCAGGCGGCATCCACCGCGCCGGGGTTCTTGGTATACTGGGCGTAGAGCTGCTCCAGATATTCGGCATTATGCCCCTGCATAAAGCTTGAGGCGTGGAAGGCAGAGTTGGGCGAATGTTCGGTCATTGTAGGACCTCAAATGCGATTTCGGATTTGGTAGGATTTAGTCTTGCGGATCTTCGGGGTAGTTTCCGGCCTCGAATACCCAGGTCATTCTTCGTCGAACGATGTCTATCGTATCTGCGTCGAAATAATCGGGCACTGGAATGCCTTTTCGTCGTTCGGCCATCGACTTTTCGTGCGGCAATTCAAAGCTGTCTTCCGGCAGCCCAAAGGAGCGATAAATCTCTTTCAGATCTGACTGCAGGTTTTCCTTGCGGACGAACTTGTCCACGATCAGCTTGTTGTTGATCGAGACTATCTTCCAGTTATTGCCCCAGGCCTTTGACCGGATGAACTCTTTGAACTGAGCAATTTCGGTCTGCGGGTCTTCCGAGGGCAATCCTTGCTGATGTTTCCGAAAGTGGTAGTCGGATACAGCACGATCGAAAGGATTTCGTACGTTGGCGATCTTTGTATAGGAATCAAAGGTCTTTGACCCAAGATTGGCTCGAACCTGTTTCGCAGGCATATGGTTGCGCCATGCGTATTTGCGCCAGAACTGCCATTTTGGCCGGACCAAACCTGCAGTTTTCCCACGAGCACCGACAATACCGTATTTCGATACGCGGATTTGCCCATTTTCAAGCCGCGGAAGACCGGGTTCTTCGCATAAAGGCTGAAGCGCTATCTCGGTAGAGGTTCCCGCGGTCTTCGTCGTCTTGAGATAGATGAATTTGTGCTCATGGCAAACCAAAACCATGTCAGATGGCCTTTCTGGCCACAGGGGCCGCTTGTAGAGAGTTTACGCTCAGCAGGTTCATTGAGGGACCTCTGAAGGATTGGGACCGTATTGGTTGGTGCCTGGCTGGCTGGGGCGGGTCAGCCACCATAGGACCAGGAGGGGCGACACAAACAGGATCAGAAGCGTCGGAATGACGATCAACAGAGTGGCGCGGGTGAACAGGATGTCCAGATTGCCGCCATGCTGAAAATGCGAGGCGAGGCCGATGCCAAAGACCATCACGGCCCCGGCGCCAAAGAACAGCAGGATCGGCAGTAGCGCATACAGCCCGCTGCGCCCGGTATCATGCATCCGCCGCCATGCGACGGCCAGATGCGGGAAGAACACGATTAGACCAACAATGCCCTGCACAGGCTGCGAAGACGTGACGGACACGGATCTGGACGTCTCGGTCTCAGTCACAGCGACTTGCGTGAAGAACTGCGCGTCTATGATCCCGGCAATAATGCTCCAGATCAGGATGAACAGGAAAAAGAACCAGTATTCGGGCCTCGAGGCCCTCCCTGAGAAGGTGAAGAACTTGGCGAAACAGGTGCGGATGGCGTCAGAGAAGGTCATGGTTGTTGTTTGGCTCATGCCTTGCCCCTAATTTTGGACCGGGCAGTCGAAAACTGACTGGCGGCGTTCAAATAGCAGAAGTGAGCTGCCGACCGAAGTATCGGAAACAAGTCTAGCGGATCCTTCAAATTGCGAGCACCAAAAATCGGCAGCTGCTTGCAACTCTTCATCGTCGACACGAATGCTCAAATAAGTAAATGAGATGCGGTCATCGCCCAATGTTTTTGTCGAGCCACCTGTGACGCCAGGAATGGCGCGAACGATGAATTGATCCATCGGTGCTTCACTAGATGCGTCGGCGCTGGCTAGGTTACCTAAGCAGGCGACCGCTACAACGAGTCCTGCCCAGCGGCATCGCCGGGCAGCGTCCGTCCACCCCGTTTTGCCGAAGGCAAACCAAAGAATTGACGGGCAGGTGCTTCGCACCCACCCGCAGTTGGGCGCCGCCCTCAGCTCATATGGGCAACAGGGAGTCACAGCTCACCCAATCGCTTCCAGCACAGCCTCACCCAGCTGCGCCGGGCTTTCGGCCACGACGATACCGGCCGAGCGCATGGCTTCGATCTTGTCCTCGGCACCGCCCTTGCCACCGGCGACAATCGCGCCCGCGTGGCCCATGCGGCGGCCCGGAGGGGCCGTGCGGCCTGCGATGAAACCGGCGGTCGGCTTGGAGCGACCCTTCTTGGCCTCATCCGCCAGGAACTGCGCGGCTTCTTCTTCGGCCGAGCCACCGATCTCACCGATCATGATGATCGAGTGGGTCTCGTCATCGGCCAGGAACCATTCCAGCACGTCGATATGCTCGGTCCCTTTGATCGGGTCGCCGCCGATGCCGACGCAGGTGGATTGGCCCAGACCCACATCGGTGGTCTGTTTGACGGCCTCATAGGTCAGCGTACCGGAACGTGACACAACGCCGACCGAGCCGCGCTTGTGGATGTGGCCGGGCATGATGCCGATCTTGCAGGCGTCGGGCGTGATCACACCGGGGCAGTTCGGGCCGATCAGGCGTGACTTGCTGCCCTCTAGAGCGCGCTTCACCTTCATCATGTCCAGAACCGGGATGCCTTCGGTGATGCAGACGATCACTTCCATCTCGGCATCAATCGCCTCAAGGATCGAGTCCGCCGCGAAGGGCGGCGGCACATAGATCACCGATGCGTTGGCTTCGGTCACATGCTTGGCCTCGTGGACCGAGTTGAACACGGGCAGGTCAAGATGTGTCATCCCGCCTTTGCCGGGGGTCACGCCGCCGACCATCTTGGTGCCATACGCAATGGCCTGTTCAGAGTGGAATGTGCCCTGCGAGCCGGTAAAGCCCTGACAGATCACTTTGGTATTTTCGTCGATGAGGACTGCCATTTGGCGTTCTCCTATTTTTACCATTGATGGGTCAGGTGACCCTTAAGGTATTGGTTGTAGGCTCACGCCCATTCAAACTTTGATCCGTGCGCTGAAGTAGTGTTCGCCGCCGAGTACACCCACGTCCCGGATGCTGATCGGACCCAAGTCGCTTTGCAAAGCGTTAAAAGTCCCATTGACCGTTGATGGATTTTCGTTGGACACAAACACAATTGAGCAGGCAGTATCGGTCAGTTTGACCGAAAGATCTTGTTTCTGATGAAAGTATGTCGTTGTTTTCGAGTTCTGGACAAATCCATTTGCCGCCGCTGCGTCTTCCAAAGCACTGCGTCCCAATTCTGCCTGACCACACAGCGCGCGGAAATACGCCGTAGCTTGTCCGGCCGAGACCGGATTGGCGCCTGGACCCGCGTTTGATGACCGCTTGATTTCTGGCGGGTTCGACGGCGACGTGCTCTCAGTTGTTGTTTGACAGGCGGCCAAGCTAAGCAGTGCGCCTGCAAACAACAGTGGCTTACTGAAAAGACCCACGAATTTACCCCTTAACCGCCTTCACGATCTTCTCGGCACCGTCTTTCAGGTTGTCTGCCGCGATCACGTCCAGGCCCGAGGTGTTGATGATCTCTTTGCCTTTCTCAACATTTGTGCCTTCCAGACGCACAACAAGCGGAACCTGCAGGCCGACCTCTTTCACTGCGGCGACCACGCCCTCGGCAATGACGTCACAGCGCATGATGCCGCCGAAGATGTTGACCAGAATGCCTTTGACCTGCGGGTCGCTGGTGATGATCTTGAACGCCTCGGTGACTTTCTCTTTGGTCGCACCGCCGCCGACGTCGAGGAAGTTGGCAGGCTCAGCCCCATAGAGCTTGATGATGTCCATCGTCGCCATCGCCAGACCGGCACCGTTGACCATGCAGCCGATCTCACCATCCAGTGCGATGTAGTTCAGGTCGTATTTCGAGGCTTCCAGTTCCTTGGAATCTTCTTCGGTCGTGTCGCGCAGCTCGGCGATATCAGGGTGGCGGTACATCGCGTTGCCGTCAAAGCTGACTTTGGCGTCCAACACTTTCAGGTCGCCGCTGTCGGAGACGATCAGCGGGTTAATCTCCAGCATTTCCATGTCCTTCTCGACGAAGGCGGCATAGAGCTGGCTCATCAGTTTGACGCACTGTTTGACCTGCGCGCCCTCCAGGCCCAGCGAGAAGGCGATGCGGCGGCCATGATAGGGCTGATAGCCTGTGGCTGGGTCAACCGAGAAGGACAAGATTTTCTCAGGCGTGGCTGCGGCCACCTCTTCGATATCCATGCCGCCTTCGGTCGAGCAGACGAATGAGATGCGGCTGGTCTGGCGGTCTACCAGCAGGGCCAGGTACAGTTCGCGTTCGATGCCGGAACCGGCCTCGATATAGATGCGGTTGACCTGTTTGCCCGCAGGACCGGTCTGATGCGTGACCAGTGTGCGGCCTAGCATCTTTTTTGCTTCTTCAGAGGCTTCTTCCACCGACTTGGTCAGACGGACACCGCCCTTTTCACCGGCATCGGCCTCTTTGAAAGAGCCCTTGCCACGGCCACCCGCGTGGATCTGTGCTTTGACAACCCACAATGGGCCATCCAGTTCACCGGCTGCGGTTTTGGCTTCCTCGGCGCGCAGGACCGCGCGACCGTCGGAAACCGGGGCGCCATAGCTGCGAAGAAGCGCTTTGGCCTGATATTCGTGAATGTTCATCGAAACTGTCCCGTCTGACTACGATTGACCGATATAGGCGTGTCTAAGGGGTAAGTTTAAAGGCTTTTTTGATGTTGAGTAGGTTTTTCACGGAGATTTTCATTATTTGTGATCACAGCTTTTCAGGGTGTGATCACAAAACTTGAGCTGGTATTGAGCGTTGATTCGGCAGGAAATTCACCCAATAGAATATGACGTTTTCAAGCTAGCGCTAACCTATCCGCGTCTGAGGCGGACGATACCCTTTTTCACAGACATCACCAGTTTGCGCAGTTTGCCCAACAAGCCTTTGTCGGCCAGTGGTCGGACCTTTTTCGACGCGCCGGGCGTGAGCTGTGCGTCGGCTTCGATAAGGCTGTTGATATGACGTTCGAGATCGGGCCCTACCAAACCGGCGACAGTTCTAGCGCTGTCCAGCCGCTTGTCATGACGGCTGTGAAATTTGTAGTGATGCAGCAGGCGCGGGGCGCTGTGCAGAAAACCAAACATCTCGGCCTGACGATAATCGAGGAAGTTGTACTCGGGTGGCAGAACTGCCAGTCGCAACGCGCTGGCAAACAGCTTTTCGCGGATCAGCGCCTGATCTGAGGTCAGGTTTTCCGAGATGATAGTCTCTTGTACATCTCGCAGGAAATCCAGCACTGCGTCCGAAGTGCGAATTCCAACCAGCCCGCCATTGAGATGGGGAAATGCGTTGGGCAGCGGAGTTTTCCAAACACGTTGCGCATGGGCCGAGTTGCGCAAAGGGTCATGGACCATCGCGATATCAAATTGCTCTAGGACGGTGAAGATATCCGACATATCTGCCAGACAGCGCACATCGGCATCCAAATAGACCGTCTTTTCGAACCGGGACCGCACAAGGCTTTCGAACTTGGGTCGGAACCAGCTTTTGTCCAGCATGTGGATTTGGTCAAACACTTCTGTTCCCGGGATGTTTTCGAGGTCGGTGAACAGGTCGACCGGTACATCCGGCATGGCGACCTTTAACGACCGAGCCGCTGCCACCGCTGTTTCGATGTAATCCTTACCGCTTGCGGCAATGACAAATCCCTGAGACGACATGGCAATCTTCCAAAAAATGACCCGGCCCACCATGGGTGAGCCGGGTTCTGTTTAACCGTATAAGACGGATCAGGCCAGAGAGCTGTCGATGCCTTTGCATGCTTCGATCAGGCCCTTCACGGCGTTGACCGAATTGTCGAAACCGGCCTGCTCTTCTTCGTTGAGCTTGATGTTGACGATACGCTCGATACCGCCTGCGCCGATCACGGTGGGGACGCCGACATACATGCCTTCGACACCCAGCTCTCCGTCGCAATAAGCGGCGCAGGGCAGGACGCGTTTCTGGTCTTTCAGATAGGCTTCGGCCATTTCGATTGCCGATGTGGCAGGCGCATAGAAAGCCGAACCTGTTTTCAGCAGGCCAACGATTTCAGCCCCGCCGTCTCGGGTACGCTGCACGATTGCGTCCAGTTTCTCTTGTGTGGTCCAGCCCATCTCGACCAGATCGGGAAGCGGGATGCCCGCAACGGTAGAATAACGAACCGAAGGAACCATGGTGTCGCCGTGGCCACCCAGAACAAAGGCAGTGACGTCGCGCATGGACACGTTGAATTCTTCCGACAAGAAGTGGGCAAAACGGCCCGAGTCCAGTACGCCCGCCATGCCGCAGACTTTGTTGTGCGGCATGCCCGAGAATTCACGCAGAGCCCAGACCATCGCGTCCAGCGGGTTGGTGATGCAGATGACAAAAGCATCGGGCGCGTTGGCGGCGATGCCTTCACCGACCGACTTCATGACTTTCAGGTTGATGCCCAGCAGGTCATCACGGCTCATGCCTGGCTTGCGTGGGACACCTGCGGTGACGATGCAAACGTCGGCGCCTGCGATGTCCTCATAGGACTGGGTGCCTTTTAGCTTGGCGTCGAACCCTTCGGAAGGGCCGGATTCTGCGATATCCAGCGCCTTGCCTTCCGGAGTGCCCTCGGCGATGTCGAACAGCACGACGTCACCGAGTTCCTTCATTGCTGCGAGGTGGGCGAGCGTGCCGCCGATCTGACCTGCGCCGATCAGCGCGATCTTGGGTCTGGCCATTTGGAAAATCTCCGGTCGGTATTGAAATCGCGGTTTTGCTAGTCCTAAAACCGGCGCTGCGCAAGCCTTCTGCGGCGCGGCATGCCACCGCATACCGTTTGCATGTCTCCTACCGATTGCGCTAAACCGCCTGTGACTCATGCATATTTACGGGACGCCGCATGTTCGAGATGGACCTGATGTTTTTTGCCGTGGCGATCCCTGCTGTGATCTTCGCCGGCATCTCGAAGGGTGGGTTCGGCTCGGGGGTGGCGTTTGCCGCGTCATCGATTCTGGCACTGATCCTGACACCGGGACAGGCGCTTGCACTGATGTTGCCAATTCTGATGGTAATCGACGTCGCTACGCTGGGCCCCTATTGGAAACGCTGGAGCTGGCCGGATTCACGCCTGCTGATCGTGGGGGCAGTGCCGGGTGTGGCTGTGGGCGCCTGGCTGTATCGCGCCACGAATGACGACCTTCTGCGCCTGCTGATCGGAGGGATTTCAGTGGGGTTCGTGATCTGGCATGTGGCCCAGAGAAAGGGCTGGATCCGCGGCTTTGCCAATCGCCTGCCGCCATTTGCGGGAATTCTTGCGGGGTTGGTCGCCGGATTCACTAGCTTTGTCAGTCATGCGGGCGGCCCACCCGCCGCCGTCTATCTGATCTCGCAGCGTCTGTCTAAAACCGAGTTTCAGGCGAGCACAGTGCTGGTCTTCTGGGTCATCAATGTCGCTAAATTCATTCCGTATGCCTATCTGGGTCTGTTCACATGGCACACTGCGCTGGCCGACTTGTTGCTGGCTCCATTTGCCGTGCTTGGTGCATGGCTAGGTGTGCGCGCGCATTTCATGATATCCGAACGCCTGTTCTTCGGTATTGCCTACGTTTTGCTGATGCTGACCGGAACAAAACTGATCTGGGAGGCCCTGAGCTAGACATTGGGCGGCAGTGCTTCGGCCATATCTTCGTAGGACTGGCCCGAAGCCACAAGGCAGGTCATTCCATCCGGTAATGTCACCGTAATAGTCCAGCTTCCGCTTTGATCAGAGGCAAAGACTTCCATCACCGCACCTTGTCGGGCGATGCCAATGCTCTTACGCGTTTCGCCATAAGTCTCGGCCAGTCGAGTTATGACCTCGTCGCGGGGGGCGCAGCTTTGAGCCTGCACCTGCTGGGCGGCCAGAACCATGATACCCAGCCCCATTGTCATATTGAACAGCGTCTTGCTCATCGGTGAACCCTTTTGATTGCGATCTGCCAAGACGGTGACCGGTGCAGACCGAAATACGGTTAAAGGAACGCACGTTGCGTCGTTAATGCTGCGGTGCGGCAAATTTACGCTTGAACTTTCCTGCAGAAAATGCCCCATTCTGCGCAACATTATTTCAAGAGGCCGAAGCCAATGGACTCCCGTCAGCGACCCTACCGTTCCGTATTGTACATTCCCGGTTCCAAAGACCGGGCGTTGGACAAGGCCCGCAACCTGCCTGTTGATGCGGTTATTTTTGACCTCGAAGATGCGGTCGCGGCGGAGGAAAAAAACAACGCGCGCGAAACGCTGGGGGCTGCCTTGGCTGCTGGCGGTTATGGGGCGCGGGTCAAGATCGTACGAATCAATGGCCTAGATAACGAATGGGGCCGGGCCGATGCCCTAGCCGTGCGGGACATGGACGTGGATGTGGTTCTGCTGCCCAAAGTGAATTCTGCCGCAGATGTGGATGCGTTGGCCGCAATAACCGGTGAGCTGCCGATATGGGCCATGATGGAGACGCCGCGCGGGATGCTGAACGCCGCCGAAATTGCCGCGCATCCGCAGATGGCGGGCTTCGTCATGGGCACCAACGATCTGGCTAAGGAATTGCAGACACGGTTCCGCCCAGACCGCCTGCCGTTGCAGACGTCGCTGGGCCTGTGCCTGTTAGCCGCGAAGGCCGAGGGGCTGATCATCGTAGATGGCGTCTATAACGCCTTCAAGGACAGCGAAGGCCTGGCGGCCGAATGCGCGCAGGGCCGCGATATGGGCTTTGACGGCAAGACCCTTATCCATCCCGCACAGGTCGATGTCACCAACGACGCCTTCGCCCCATCGGATGAGGAAATCGATCTGGCCCGCCGCCAGATCACCGCCTTTGAAGAGACCGAAGCACAAGGGCAGGGCGTCGCGGTCGTCGATGGCAAGATCGTGGAAAACCTGCACGTTGCAACCGCCCGTGAAACTCTGGCAAAAGCAGAGGCGATTTCAGCTTTGCAAGCGGGGTAAGCCAGCATGGGCTTTGTTCTTCTGATTCTTGGTGTGGCGCTCTGGTGGGCCGCACATCTGTTCAAACGCGTGATGCCGGACCAGCGCGCGGCGATGGGCAAAGGCGGTGCGGGCGCGGTGGCGCTGGCGCTGCTGGCGTCAATCCTGTTGATGATCTTCGGTTATCGCATGACCGATTTCATCCCAATATGGTCGCCGCCGACCTTTCTGATCCACGTCAACAACCTGCTGGTGCTGATCGCTATCTATATGATGAGCCCCGCAGGCCAAAAGGGTCGTCTGCTGAACAAGCTGCGTCACCCGATGCTGGGCGGCATGAAGCTCTGGGCCTTTGCGCATTTGCTGGTCAATGGTGATCTGGCCTCAATCGTCCTGTTCGGCGGCTTGCTGGCCTGGGCGGTGGTCGAAGTGATCGTGATCAACAAATCCGAGCCGGACTGGACACCGGGCGAGCCGGGCACTTACGGCAAGGATGCGATGTTCTTTGTCGCGTCGATCGTTCTGCTGGGCATTATCGGCTATATTCACGGGTTGGTCGGCCCGTCGCCGTTTGGTTCATAAAGGTTTGACAACATGGCAACACTCTATCGTCTGCTGACCGAGGAAGACACCGCAGCCTTCTGTCACAAAGTGTCGGACGCGCTGGCAAAAGGGTGGGAGCTGTATGGCGACCCGTCCTATGCCTTTGACACTGCAAACAACGTGATGCGTTGTGCGCAGGCCGTGACCAAAGAGGTTGCGACCGACTATTCCCCTGAAATGAAACTGGGACAGCAATAATGGCAAAAACCAATCCGGGCCGTTTCTTCGAGGATTATTCTGTAGGGCAAGTGCTGCACCACGCGGTGCCTCGCACCGTGACCGATGGCGAACGGGCGTTGTATCATGCGCTCTATCCGGCGCGTCATGCTCTGTATTCCTCGGATGAGTTCGCCCGGAATTGTGGCCTGCCGCAAAGCCCGATCGATGATCTGGCGGCGTTTCACGTGGTGTTTGGCAAGACTGTCCCTGATGTATCGCTGAATGCAGTGGCCAATCTGGGCTATGCTGAGGGGCGTTGGTTGAAGCCGGTTTATCCCGGCGATACGCTGCGGTCGGAATCCGAAGTGATTGGGGTCAAGCAGAACTCGAACGGAAAAACCGGTGTTGTGTGGGTGCGAACCCGTGGCCTGAACCAGCGCGATGAGGTGGTTATTGAGTATGTCCGCTGGGTGATGGTGCGCAAATCGAACCCTGACGCGCCCGCCCCGGACACGGTGGTGCCCGAGTTGAAACAGGCGCTGGAGCCTCAGGATCTGGTAGTGCCACAAGGGCTGAACTTTTCCTCCTATGAATTTGTTCAGGCCGGTGAGGCGCATCGGTGGGGCGATTACGCGATTGGTGAAAAGATTGATCATGTGGACGGCGTCACCGTGGAAGAAGCCGAGCATATGCTGGCCACGCGGCTTTGGCAGAACACTGCCAAGGTTCATTTCGATCTGACCTTCCGCCCCGAAGGCCGTCTTATCTATGGCGGGTACGTGATCTCGATGGCGCGGACCCTGTCGTTCAATGGATTGGCAAATGCGCAGATGATCGTCGGGTTGAACGGTGGCGCCCATGCCAACCCTTGCTTCTCAGGCGATACCATTAAGGCCTGGTCTGAGGTGCTGGACAAAGCCGAAACTGGCATCCCCGGCGTTGGGGCGGTCCGGTTGCGGCTGGTCGCCACGAAGGGTGGAGAGCCATTCGAGTTGAAAAATGACGATGGCCGATATCTGCCCAACGTTCTGTTGGACCTCGACTACTGGGCTTTGATGCCAGTCTGACCCCACATTCATTTGAACGCAGCTTGCAATATTCGTGCTAGGCTGCAACCATGTCTCTGCTTCGCTCTTTCGTCGCCTGTTTCTTTCTGGCCCCGACCGCCGAGGCGTGTGATCTTGCTTTGGCTCTGGCCGTTGATGTCTCGGGATCGGTGGATTCGAACGAATACCGCATACAAATGGACGGCCTGGCCGCTGGATTGCGTGACCCCATCGTCTCCGAGGCGCTGGTGCGCGGGAATGCGCGGTTGATGCTGGTCCAATGGACCGGAGCCTCTCGTCAGAAGGTGACGATCCCCTGGACACATATGGATAGCTTTGAAGCCATAGATAGCTTCGCCAGACAGGTGGCTGCGGATGCCAGAGTCTGGCGCAATTTTTCGACTGCAATCGGTGAGGCGCTTGAGACCACAATGTCCAGTTTCAGCGAGGTAACCGAATGCAAACGGCACCTGATTGATATTTCGGGTGATGGGGTTTCCAACGAAGGTGTTGAACCGTCCGAGATTCACGATGTGTTGCGTGGAAAAGGTGTCACGGTAAATGCCATCGCCATCGAGGAAAGCGAACCCGACTTGACGGCCTATTTCTTTGAGAACGTCATTGTAGGTGAGGGAGCGTTTGTCGTTTCGGCGGCCGGGTTCGAGGATTATCCGGCCCGCATCCGAAAGAAACTGTTGCGGGAAGTGACCCAGCAAACGGCCGGTCTGAAATAAGTGTGGCAGGGATTCGGAGCTGCAGGCGCTAACATCTGTTTCGTCTGATTTGATTTGTGATCACAAGAATATTTTGTGTGATCACTTTATCGCTTAATCTGTCATTTTGCGCGAATTCTGAGCTTTTTTGCAGCTGCAGCACGTGACAGTGTCGCAAAAACCAGTAAAACCTTCGGAAGCCAACCGAAAAGGAGCCGCCATGAGCGATGTAAATCGGGGCAACCGCCCGCTCTCACCGCATATCCGCATCTACCGCCCACAGATGACGTCTCTGTCGTCGATCATGGTTCGGATGACTGGATTGGCCGTGTTCGCAATCGCAGCACTTGTGGTGTGGTGGCTGTTGGCGGCGGCAACCTCTGAGGCGGCCTTTGCAGGCATAGACGGGTTTCTGCGCAGCTGGTTCGGTGATCTTGTCATGACCGGAGCGGCCTGGGGTTTGTGGTACCACACATTGGGCCGGTTGCGTCATGTCTTTTGGGATTTCGGCTACTGCCTGGATGTCGATCTATCTGAAAAGCTGGGATGGGGCATGTTCGTTGGTGCCACGATCCTGACCATCATCACCGTTCTTGTGGTTTAAGGAGACGTTCGATGCGATACCTGACTGACCGTAAACGCGCCGAGGGTCTGGGAGCGGGCAAATCCGGAACCCAAACACATTGGAACACAATGGTCCGGGCCATGATCCTGACTGTTCTGATTCCTCTCTTCATCTTCACATTTGGTGCCGGTCTGGGCGGAACCTACGAAGAGGTTCTGGCTTATTTCAGTCGCCCCTTCCCGGCGATCGTATGCGCGCTGACACTGATCGTTGCCCTGTTGCAGCTGATGTACGAAGCGCAGGAGGCCATCGAAGACTATATCCATGGTGTCGCCGAAAAAGTGACGCTGGTTGCGATGTGGGCGTTTGGCTACACGCTGATGGTTGCGGGGCTGTTCGCCCTGGTGAAACTCGCCCTGTGATGATGCGCGGTAAGGAATAAGAACAATGACAGCAGCATATGAATACGAAACCCACGAATACGACGTCGTTGTCGTAGGCGCAGGTGGTGCAGGTCTTCGCGCAACGCTGGGTATGGCGGAACAGGGTCTGCGTACGGCATGCGTGACCAAGGTGTTCCCGACCCGCTCACACACGGTTGCCGCGCAGGGCGGCATCGCGGCGTCGCTGTCGAATATGGGTCCTGACCACTGGCAGTGGCATATGTACGACACGGTCAAGGGCTCGGACTGGCTGGGCGACACCGACGCGATGGAATACCTCGCACGTGAGGCACCCAAGGCGGTCTATGAGCTAGAGCATTACGGTGTGCCCTTCAGCCGGACCGAGGAAGGCAAGATTTATCAGCGTCCCTTTGGCGGCCACACCACCGAATTTGGTGAAGGCCCCGCGGTTCAGCGGACCTGTGCCGCTGCTGACCGGACCGGCCACGCAATCCTGCACACGCTCTATGGTCAGTCGTTGAAAAACAATGCTGAGTTCTACATCGAATATTTCGCCATCGACCTGATCATGTCCGACGACGGACAGTGTCAGGGTGTCGTCTGCTGGAAGCTGGACGATGGCACCATGCATGTCTTCAACGCCAAGATGGTGGTGCTGGCGACCGGCGGCTATGGCCGGGCGTATTTCAGCGCCACTTCGGCCCATACCTGCACCGGTGACGGTGGCGGTATGGTGGCCCGCGCGGGTCTGGCGCTGCAGGATATGGAGTTCGTTCAATTTCACCCGACCGGCATCTACGGCTCGGGCTGTCTGATCACCGAAGGGGCGCGGGGTGAGGGCGGGTACCTGACCAATTCCGAAGGCGAACGGTTCATGGAGCGCTATGCGCCTCAGTACAAAGACCTGGCACCGCGCGACTATGTCTCGCGCTCAATGACTATGGAAATCCGCGAAGGGCGCGGTGTGGGTGCAGAGGGCGACCACATCCACCTGAACCTTAGCCACTTGCCTGCCGAGGCTTTGGCCGAGCGTCTGCCGGGTATTTCCGAAAGCGCCAAGATCTTTGCCGGTGTGGACGTGACCAAAGAGCCGATCCCGGTTCTGCCGACCGTGCACTACAACATGGGCGGTATCCCGACCAACTATTGGGGTGAGGTTCTGAACCCTACCGCCAAGGACCCAACCGCCGTGGTCCCGGGCCTGATGGCTGTGGGTGAGGCTGGCTGCGCCTCGGTCCATGGGGCGAACCGTTTGGGCTCAAACTCGCTGATCGATCTGGTGGTCTTTGGCCGCGCGGCGGCGATCCGGGCCGGCAAGGTTGTGGATGCCGATAGCGCCAACCCGGTTCTGAACCAGGGGTCGGTCGACAAAGCCTTTGATCGCTTTGACACCGTCCGTAACGCCAGCGGAGCGATCCCGACCGCCGATCTGCGGCTTGAGATGCAAAAGACCATGCAGGCTGACGCGGCCGTATTCCGCACCGCCAAAACCATGGCCGAAGGTGTTGAAAAGATGACGGCGATTGCCGCCAAGATGGACGACCTGAAAGTCGCCGACCGCTCGTTGGTCTGGAACAGCGATCTGATGGAAACGCTGGAACTGACCAACCTGATGCCAAGTGCGCTGGCCACCATCGTCGGTGCCGAAGCGCGTAAGGAAAGCCGTGGTGCCCATGCGCATGAGGATTTCAGCGAACGCGACGACAAAAACTGGCGCGTTCACACGGTGTCCCGCGTGGATGGTAATAAAGTGAACCTCAGCTATCGCCCGGTGATCGTCGATCCGCTGAGCACCGAAGCAGAAGGCGGAATCAGTCTGAAGAAAATCGCGCCCAAGGCGCGGACTTTCTGATGTGATTGGGCAGTCCGCGACCAACCACCGGACTGCTCAAATTCTATGGGTCAGTAATATCTGTACTTAGCCAATCGGCTATGGCGAGATGAATGTTTCAATGTACTGATTCACATCGGCTTCAGAGATTTCCTGACGCTGTGCCAATATGTCGAGAATTTTCAGGCTGACATCTGTGAACCCAAAAACACCTTCGGTTAGAATTGCCAGTCGCTTTAGTATCTGGCTGTTCAGCTCTGCAGGATCAGACAAGTCCCTGAGATAGATAATGTCCCCGTCCAGCATTTGTGTCGATTCAAAGTCCGAAAGAACTCCCGACCATTTCGATACGACCAGCCTGTTCTCGATATGCGCAAAACTATGGGGCAAAAACCCCAATTTTCTGAGAAATGTGTCAACCTCGCCAAAACCTGGCTGATTCTCGTACAATGGAAAAAACGATACTTCGGTCTGTATGGCGGCGACATTTTTCAGCGTGTTTTCCGCCGAGGTAAACACCGAAAGTTCGGCACCCTGAATGTCAATTTTCAGAAAATCCACTGGACCCAAACCTGCGATATCATCCAGCCGCTGGGTTTGCATCTCCATACTGCCAATTTGCCTTGCAGCATTGCGTAGGCCACGTAGGTAAAGAAGTGTTTTTTCCCTTATTTTCAGCAAGGATGTCAAGCCCGAGCCCTTGTAGATATTCAACAAGGCCGGTTTGCCGTCTCCGACTGCAAAGTTGAAATACTCTTCATTTGCACCTTTATTGCGGACGACCTCTTTCATCGTGTCTTCCTGAGGTTCAAAACCGACGACATTGCAGAGGTCGTTCTTTAGCAAATCACGGTAAGGGGCGTCATGGCGCATTGGATTGGCGCCAATATCGGCAATGCGTACAAAACTGCTCAAATCCAGAAGATCGTACAAAGCAGAAATGCGGGCGCTGAAAAGATTATCCATTTCTTAGAACCGTAAGCGCTTCGGCCAACTTGCGGCTGATCCGCTCTGGCGCGCGTTCCTGAGCGAATTCGAAGCACGCCCTACGTTTTTCAGCGAGTTCTGAATCGGACATTTCCATCACCTTCATCATCATGCGGATCAGTCCTCGAGGGTTTTGTGCCGGATACAGTAGATCATGACAGGATTCCGGGGTCGTCTGCCGGTGGGGTTCAATGTCCGGAGCGACAACTGGCAAGCCGAAGGTCATGGCAAGCATTGCGGTTCCAGAGGTGAAGGTTTGTGTAGATGGCAAAACATAGGCGTGAGCTTGGGAAAAAACACTCGGAATAGCCTCATCTTCTACGCGTTCGCCTATCACGGTTACGTTTGAAATGGCGTCCAGCCGTCGTACCAATCGCCGACTGGGCCGGAAGACTCGGCCTACCACTGACATATGAAAGTCGAAACCCCTGTTGGTTAGCTTCCGGATGGCGAAATGAAGCCGGTCCAACTCGCGGTTTCCGCGCATCGCGCCAAAGGTCAAAAAATGGGTCTGATCGCGTGGTTGCATCAGGCGCGCAAGCGTGATTTCAGCGCTTTCATAAACGCCTAGATAGCTTGGGTGAGGGATCAGGCAAATCTTATTCGGTTCCGCGTCATATTGGGCGATCATATGTTGTCGCGCGTTTGGGGTATGGACATGGATCATATCGACCAGCTCTGCCAACTTGCGTCGCGCCGCGTGAAACCCATCGTTGCCCTCACGCGCTGAATGCGCGGCGCGATTGTGAATGGTCCAGATGACGCGACCACCGTTTGATTTATACAGCTCAAGTCCCGACACGGCATCTTGAAACAGAGCGTTGTTCGCGGGATCTTCACCATCCTTGATCGGAAACAGCCTGTCATCCCATTGGATATGCAG
This sequence comes from Ruegeria sp. CDSA241, assembly GCF_059611265.1. NCBI lineage: Bacteria > Pseudomonadati > Pseudomonadota > Alphaproteobacteria > Rhodobacterales > Roseobacteraceae > Ruegeria > Ruegeria sp. CDSA241. The sequence continues at coordinate 239,944 of NZ_JBXWPF010000001.1, read as the reverse complement.
GATTCCGTGTTCGGTCTGAAACTCTGGTTTCGCAATCTCTGCAAAGTTCAGCTGTTTCATTGCAGCTAGAGAAAACTCTGGCTCGCATGCGCTGTACATCATGTTTTGGTAGGGGTTTTTGGTGCCGTAGGGAATATTCAATACTCGTGTCTGCATACGGCACTCAGCTTTTGCTTTCTCGGGTGCAGACTCCACGCACATAAGCTCAATGTAAAGGTGAAATCACCCATCTTTATTGACTGTTTTCAAGGCTAAATGGTTGGCTTTCGCACTTGCAGCGTGTATCTATACACGGGAATTTAGCGAGGTCGGAAATGGTACAACTCACCCTGCCAAAAAATTCTCGGATTACCACCGGAAAGACATGGCCCAAGCCAGAGGGCGCGACGAATGTGCGCAAGTTCCAGATCTATCGCTGGAATCCTGACGACGGTCAAAATCCCCGGGTGGATACCTATTTCGTCGATATGGACAGCTGCGGTCCGATGATTTTGGATGCGCTGATCAAGATCAAGAATGAGATCGACCCAACCTTGACCTTCCGCCGGTCTTGTCGCGAGGGCATTTGTGGGTCCTGTGCGATGAATATCGACGGGATCAACACGCTGGCCTGCATCTATGGCATGGATGAGATCAAGGGCGATGTGAAAATCTATCCTTTGCCCCATATGCCTGTGGTCAAGGACCTGATTCCGGACCTGACCCATTTCTATGCCCAGCACGCAAGCATCATGCCCTGGCTAGAAACCAAGACCAACCGGCCTGCGAAAGAGTGGAAGCAATCCATTGAAGACCGCAAAAAGCTGGATGGTCTTTATGAATGTGTGATGTGTGCCAGCTGCTCGACCTCGTGCCCAAGTTATTGGTGGAATGGCGACCGCTATCTTGGCCCGGCGGCTCTGCTGCATGCATATCGTTGGATCATTGACAGTCGAGATGAGGCAACGGGTGAGCGCCTGGATGAGTTGGAAGATCCGTTCAAGCTGTATCGTTGCCACACGATCATGAACTGCGCCAAAACCTGCCCGAAGGGTCTGAACCCTGCAAAGGCAATCGCCGAGATCAAAAAGTTGATGGTCGAACGCACGGTGTGAGGCGGACTTGATCCACGTGCCTGCTGTGTTGCGGCAGGTGCAATTCCCATTTGCAAGAATATGTGGTGTGAACGCCTGCAGCCTGTCCTATGTTCGGCTCAGGGAGGAGTGATTATGTCACAATGGGATCACTCCGATGAGAACCAAAACCAATTCCGCTGATGCCGCCGAAGCCCTGGAATTTCTGGAACAGGCATGGGCCTATTATACGCCAGAAACGGTAATCCCCACTTCAGAGCGGATGCCAGAGCTGTTCGAATACGCAAATGCTGCCTGATCTGCGATTGCAGGGCTTGAAAACAACCGACTGATCAGCAAAGCAGGAGAATGCCTGTTATTCTTCTGCTTCTTGCTGCCGCCGTATTCGCCTATTTTCTGTGGCGCGCCCGCACTTCGTCACTGACACGTGAATGCCGCTGGCGCCAGCACCGAAAAGAAGGGCAATGGGTCTGCTCGTTTTGCGGTGCTCAGACCGATGGGGCGGAAAGTCCCAAGCAGTGTTTAAAGGGATCGACCGGTGGATAGCCGATGCGGGACAGGGTCGACCCTGCCCCAACCCGTTTGCTAAGCCTTTGGAAACGCCGCCTGAAGTGCGATCTCAACCATGTCGCCAAAGCTGCTTTCACGTTCGGACGATGGCAGAGCTTCTCCTGTCAGCAAGTGGTCGGAAACAGTCAGCACGGCAAGGGCCCGGCACTTGTGGCGCGCGGCCAGGATGTAAAGTTCGGCGGCTTCCATTTCGACGCCCAGAATGCCGTGACGCACCATCTGTTCGTTCAGATCGGGACGTTCATCGTAGAACACATCCGAGGAATAAATCCCGCCAACATGAGTTGGTGTTCCTTTGTTTGCCGCAGCCTCAAAGGCGGCCTGCAACAGGCTCCAATCCGCGCAAGGTGCAAAGTTGAGCTCTTTCATGATCCCCCGAGACGGCGTGCTGAGCGTGGTCGAAGTCATCGCCAAAATGACATCACGAATGTTCAAACTGTCCTGCATCCCGCCACATGACCCAATACGGATCAAAGTTCTGGCGCCAAAATCGCGGATCAATTCATTCACGTAAATTGACAGCGAGGGCATTCCCATACCGCTGCCTTGAATCGTGACCGGATTACCTTTCCAGGTTCCGGTGAAGCCCAACATGCCACGCACGTCATTCACCAGTTTGGCGTTATCCAGAAAAGTTTCTGCCGCCCATTCTGCCCGGTAAGGATCACCGGGTAAAAGAACTGTTTCAGCGATTTCGCCTTTTTCGGCGCCTATATGAATCGTCATTTCGTTATCAATTCCATTCAGATTTCCATATCCGAAATATCCGCTCCGGCTTTCAAAGCTTCGTGTACCCAATGCGGCTTGCGACCGCGCCCCGACCAGGTTTGATCGTGGTTGGATGGATTTCGGTATTTTGCTTTTGTTTTCGAAATCTTAAGGGATTTCGAGGACCCATCAGAAAGTTCGGAAAGGGAAAACCCAAATTCCGCTGCGGCTTTCTGAGCAGCTTTCAAAGCCTCTTTCCTATCACGTCTTTCGGCTGCTTTCAGCGCCACATCTACATTGGCACGCAATTCCAACAGTTCATTGCGCGTCATCTTTTCGAGATTCATTCCCATTTACATTCCCCTGATGTTACCGAATTACAATGTCCCCGAAGAGTCACCGTAGTTCTAAAAGTATCCATTATCTATCCCTTTTGCGAAGGCGATAGATACGGGGAAAATGGGTGGCAAATCGGCGGTTATTCAGCGGCCAGGTTTTGCGGATCAACCAAGGAAACTATGTCGCCCATGATTGCATTCAACTCGAAGTTTTTTGGCGTGTAGATTTTGGCCACACCCATCGCTTTGAGTTTTTCAGCATCGTCATCTGGGATAATGCCACCGACAACAACAGGAACATCGTTCAGGCCCGCCTCGCGCAGACGGTTCAGAACGTCCTGAACCAACGGAATGTGACTGCCGGACAGAATTGACAGGCCGATCACATGGGCTTTGTCCTCGATTGCGGCGGCCACAATTTCCTCGGGTGTCAGACGGATGCCGTCATAGCTGATGTCCATGCCGCAATCGCGGGCGCGGAAGGCGATCTGTTCAGCGCCATTTGAATGGCCGTCCAGACCGGGTTTCCCGACCAGGAATTTCAGGCGACGTCCAAGCTTGTCGCTGACCGCGTCAACGGCCGAGCGCAAGTCCTCCAGCCCTTCGGTTTTGTTTGAGACCGAGCCGGAAACGCCGGTCGGGCCGCGATATGTGCCATAGACTTTGCGCATCTCTTCGGCCCATTCGCCGGTGGTGACGCCAGCCTTGGCGGCGACGATTGACGGCTCCATTACATTCGCACCGGATTGTGCGGCCTCACGCAAAGCGGCCAGCGCTGCTGCAACTGCCGCGCCATCCCGTTCGGTGCGCCATTCGTTCAGGCGGTTGATCTGTTCCTGCTCTACTGCCGGATCAACGACCATGATGCCGCCGTCTTCGGTTTCCAGGGGTGAGGGCTCGCCCTCGGTCCATTTGTTCACGCCGACCACAATGGTCTCGTTGCGCTCGATCCGGTTGAGGCGCTCTGCGTTCGAATCCACCAGGCGTGACTTCATGTATTCGATCGAAGCGACAGCGCCGCCCATCGAATCCAGGTTTGCCAGCTCCGCACGCGCGCCTTCTTTCAACTCTTCAACCTTGGCATCAACAGCCGGGTTGCCATCAAACAGATCGCCATATTCCAACAGGTCGGTCTCATAGGCCAGAATCTGCTGCATCCGCATCGACCATTGCTGATCCCAGGGCCGCGGCAATCCCAGCGCCTCGTTCCAGGCGGGCAATTGCACCGCACGGGCGCGGGCCCTTTTCGACAGTGTTACGGCCAGCATCTCAATCAAGATGCGGTAGACATTGTTTTCAGGCTGCTGCTCGGTCAGACCCAGCGAGTTTACCTGAACGCCATAGCGAAAGCGGCGGAATTTGGGATCCTCAACGCCATAGCGTTGTTGCAAAATCTCATCCCAAAGGTCGACAAAAGCCCGCATTTTGCACATTTCGGTAACAAATCGTATGCCGGCGTTCACAAAGAACGAAATCCGGCCACACAGCGCCGGAAAATCCTCGGCCGGTACCCGTGGGCGCAACTCATCCAGAACTGCAATCGCTGTTGCCAAGGCGTAGGACAGTTCCTGCTCGGGCGTCGCGCCAGCCTCTTGCAGGTGATAGGAACAGACGTTCATCGGGTTCCATTTTGGCACGTTGGTATAGCAATACTCGGCCACGTCGGCGATCATCTTCAGCGACGGTTTCGGCGGGCAGACATACGTTCCGCGGCTCAGGTATTCCTTAATCAGATCGTTCTGAACCGTGCCCTGCAGTTTAGAGACATCAGCGCCCTGTTCCTCGGCAACCGCAATATAGAGCGCCAGCAACCAAGGAGCCGTGGCGTTTATCGTCATCGACGTGTTCATCTGTTCCAACGGGATCTGGTCGAACAAAACCCGCATGTCGCCCAGATGGCTGATCGGCACACCCACTTTACCAACCTCGCCGCGTGCCAGCGTGTGATCGCTGTCATAGCCGGTTTGCGTCGGCAGATCGAAGGCCACTGACAGACCCGTCTGACCCTTGGCCAGATTCCCGCGATACAGCGCGTTGGACGCTTTGGCGGTGGAATGACCGGCATAGGTTCGGATGAGCCAGGGGCGATCTTTCTGCGTCTGCGTCATAACTGGGCCTCGTATTGCGGGTGGGCAAGAAAATTACGTTCATGGGTTCTAAAGCGCAATTTTCGGGACATGTCAATTCGCTGCGCCGCGGCATTACCGGTTGTGCCGATTGTGGGATGCAGCGATTGGTGGCAGGGTGCATTTATGACACAGACCGTGGAACTTCCGCTTTGGCTGTTTTTGTTGATCCTGGTATTCGCCGCGGTCACACTGGCCTCGCATTTTCTGTTTCCGTCAGTGCGGTGGTTTTTTCGCCGTAGGTTGGAGCGCGCGGTCAAACGCCTGAACACGCGCCTGCAGCGCCCGATACAGCCGTTCAAGCTGGCCCGACGCCACGATATGATTCAACGTCTGATCTATGATCCTCAGGTAGGGCAGGCCGTGCAGCAGCACGCACGTGAAGAAGGCATTCCCGAAGCGGTCGCCTTTGAGCAGGCCCAGCGGTATGCGCGCGAGATCGTGCCTTCTTTTTCCGCCGTTGCCTATTTCAGTATCGCCATCCGGTTGGCACGGATTCTGAGCAACGCCTTTTATGATGTACGGCTTAGTTATCAGGATGAAGATGCCCTGAAAGATATTGATCCAAATGCGACAGTTGTTTTTGTGATGAACCACCGCAGCAACATGGATTATGTGCTGGTCACCTATCTGGCGGCCCAGCAATCGGCTTTGTCTTATGCTGTTGGCGAATGGGCGCGTGTTTGGCCGCTCAGTCGGTTGATTCGTGCGATGGGGGCCTATTTTATTCGCCGCAAGTCCGGCAGCGAACTCTATCGTCAGGTATTGGCCTGCTATGTCCGGCATGCCACCGATGCCGGTGTTACACAGGCCATGTTCCCTGAAGGCGGGCTGAGCCTGACGGGGGCCATGGCACGCCCCAAGCTGGGGCTTTTGAAATACATAATCGATGGTGCCAGGGTGGATGGGGCGGATGTGGTGTTTGTTCCCGTTGCGCTAAACTATGACCGGGTTCTTGAAGATACGATCCTGACCAAGGCCGCACTTGGCAATCAAAGGCAATTTCGTGCCCGAATCGGGGTTATAACTGGGTGGATGTTGAAACAGATAGGCAGGCGTCTGACCGGTCGCTACCAGCGGTTTGGATTTGCTGGAGTGCGATATGGTCACCCTATCTCATTGAAGGAATTCCGCACCGCCCATGACGATGTGATGACTGATCTCGCGCGCGAACTCATGCAACGGATCAAAGAAGCGATTCCGCAGGCGCCTGTTCCTGCAGCGTGCTGGCTGGTTCGCACCAAAGGAGAAATGCCCGAAGACGAGCTTAAAAGCTTGATCACCGGGTTTTTGCAACGTGACGGAACTTTGGGTGATCAGGATGAGTCCGCGGTTTCAGCTGCCTTGGATCAGCTGGTCGAACGCAGAATTCTGAAACGAGAAGGTGGGAAAATATCTCAATCCGGGCAAAGGGTTGATCTGCTCGACTACTATGCAGCCTCAGCCCCGATTGGCGACGGCTGGCCTGATGCTGCGGCAGCGAAAGAAGTTTCTGCAGGCGCTGGGTCATAAAATTACAAAAATGATGCAAAATCTATTGCATTATTTCCTTCAGGCCAATATCTCATCATCCAACGCAAGCGCTTCTGCATCGCGGCAAACAGGAATGAGAAATAAGGAGGCCAACATGGCTCTGGACACCGACAGCGGTATCGCAACTTACGACGCGCCGGAAAAAGACCTCTATGAAATGGGTGAAATCCCTCCGATGGGGTTTGTGCCTAAGAAAATGTATGCATGGGCAATCCGTAAGGAACGCCACGGGGAACCGGATACTGCGATGGTCCAGGAAGTCGTGGACGTACCAGAACTGGACAGCCACGAGGTGTTGGTTCTGGTGATGGCGGCGGGCGTTAACTATAACGGCGTCTGGGCATCCCTGGGCAAGCCGATCTCGCCCTTTGACGGCCACAAAGCCCCGTATCATATCGCCGGTTCTGACGCTTCGGGGATCGTATGGGCCGTGGGTTCGAAAGTAACGCGCTGGAAAGTGGGCGACGAGGTTGTCATTCACTGCAACCAGGACGATGGCGACGACGAACATTGTAATGGTGGCGATCCGATGTATTCGGACAGCCAGCGAATCTGGGGTTATGAAACGCCGGATGGGTCTTTTGCACAGTTCACCAATGTTCAAGCCCAGCAGTTGATGCCGCGCCCCAAGCACCTGACCTGGGAAGAAAGCGCTTGCTATACTCTGACGCTGGCGACCGCGTATCGGATGCTGTTCGGGCACGAGCCGCATGACCTGAAGCCGGGCCAGAACGTTCTGGTCTGGGGTGCCTCGGGCGGCCTTGGCTCTTATGCGATCCAGCTGATCAATACCGCAGGCGCCAACGCAATCGGCGTGATCTCGGACGAAAGCAAGCGTGACTTTGTCATGGGTCTGGGCGCCAAGGGCGTGCTGAATCGCAAAGACTTTAACTGCTGGGGTCAGTTGCCCACAGTAAACACACCGGAATATGCGGACTGGTTCAAAGAGGCGCGCAAATTCGGCAAGGCGATCTGGGAAATCACCGGCAAAGGCAAGAATGTCGACATGGTGTTTGAACATCCCGGCGAAAGCACATTTCCGGTGTCGACCTTTGTCGTGAAAAAAGGTGGTATGGTTGTGATCTGCGCCGGTACCACCGGCTATAACCTGACTTTCGACGTTCGCTATATGTGGATGCATCAGAAACGTCTGCAAGGTTCGCATTTTGCGCATCTCAAGCAGGCTGCTGCCGCGAACCAACTGATGGTCGAACGCCGTCTGGATCCCTGCATGTCCGAAGTGTTTGCCTGGGGTGAATTGCCCGACGCGCATATGAAGATGATGCGGAATGAGCATAAACCAGGCAACATGTCGGTTCTGGTTCAGGCGCCGCAGACGGGCTTGCGCACGCTTGAAGAGGTTCTAGACGCAAAAGGCTGAGCCCCCCCAAAAAAATAGAATATTAGCACCCGCGAATCGCATCGAGCGAGCGCGGGTGTATCTATTTCGAGGCATAAGGAAATAATTACAGTGGGTTACAGAATCGTGACCCGCTAGTTTTGGGGAGTAGAAACCAGTGAATAGGCTTAAAATCATCTCACATGTTATGGTTGTGTTAACCCTTCGTTAACCGTTTCGGAGAGACTTTAGATGGCGCATAATGAGTGGATACTGGACGTTTTGTCGGACCTCAACGCCTTCGCTGTTGAAAACGGTTTGACCGCACTTGCCGAGCAGCTTGATGATACCAAGTTGATCGCAGCGGCCGAGATTGCGTCCATGCAAGATAAGGCACAGGCGCCCGCGAATGGGAACACAACTCGACATGAGTCAGGTCCTAGAGGACTTGGAAAGCACCAACACGCTTGACGAGTTGGGCGATGTAGCCGTTCGATTGCGCGACCGGCTGCAGGTTGAACATCTTATCTATCATTGGGTTGATGGTGCCGGGGATCAATACGGCTATACAACTTACCCGGACGCTTGGGCCGAGCGATACCGGGAGCGGAATTATCACCGCATAGATCCAGTGATCCTGGGGTGTTTCCAACGGTTCCACCCGGTTGACTGGAAATTTCTGGACTGGTCTGGAAAAGTGGCGAAAGCCTTTTTGCAGGATGCGCTTGAACATGGGGTTGGCAATCAGGGTTATTCGATCCCCATCCGGGGGCCGAACGGCCAGTTTGCCTTATTCACAGTGAATCACTCATGTGATGATGAGAAATGGAAGTCCTTCATCGAGGCCCATGGCCGCGAGCTGATTTTGATCGCGCATTACTTTAACCGAAAGGCTCTGGAGTTCGAAACCGACAGGCAGCCGGATACGACCCGAGGCCTGTCGCCTCGTGAGACGGATGCCATGACCTTGCTGGCGCTTGGATACAGCCGGGCACAAGTCGCGCACTCACTGTCAATCTCGGAACATACGCTGCGTGTCTATATTGAAAGTGCGCGTGCCAAGCTTGGGGCGCAGAACACAACCCATGCCATCGCAACAGCACTCAGCCGTGGATTAATAGTGGTTTAACAAGCGCGCGCGCCAAAAACGGGAAATTAACCACGACTTTGTACCCCCTTCGTTCCTGCACAGGACGACAAGGGGAAAGTCATGTTGCGCTATTTGTTTGCCGACGAACTACATAAGTTTCCGAATTTGGCCCAAGGGATGTTCCGGGATCGAGCGGATCAGTTCAAAACACGTCTGGGCTGGGATGTTCACGTGGACGAAAAAGGAGAAGAGCGGGATCAGTATGATGACCTGAATCCGCTCTATGTCATCTGGGAAGAAGAGGATGGCAGCCATGGGGGGTCGATGCGGGTTTTGCCGACGACAGGACCTGTCATGGTGAATGAGGTGTTTGGGCATCTGACAGGAGGTAAGCCTGTCCACAGCCCGCTGATCTGGGAGGTGACGCGGTTCTGCCTGTCACGAACGGCCAGTGCCCATACTGCCGGTGCCATCATGCTGAGTGGCGGCGAAATCATGGAAGGGTTCGGGCTGACCCATATTGCTGGCGTCTTTGATGCGCGCATGATTCGGATCTACCGTCTGATCGGATCGTCTCCAGTCGTTCTGGGGTCACAAGGGAAAGGGCGTGATCAGATTTCGGTTGGGCTCTGGCCCTATTCGCCCGAGGATTGCAATCGGGTGGCTGAACGGGCGGGCATCCCACGTGAGCTGTCCAGGATGTGGTTCAAAGCCGCGTTTGGCACTGTCCGGCAACACCGGTTTGCCCTGTCCGCCTGACGGGGTCTGAAAGCCAATTCCATATCTGGCGATAGCTGGCGTGGCCCTGTAGGGTCGCGCCATGTCTATACCCACAGTAACCTTTTCTGACGATCAAGCCGCCGCCTATGACAGCATTTCCGAGATGCTGAAATCTGCTGGTGTAGACCTGGATGATGATGCCCTGCTGAAAATGCCCGGCAATGGCGAATCCGGGGTGATGGCCGTGATCGGCAAGGCGGGTTCAGGGAAAACGCTACTGCTGGCAGAGCTTTACAAAGCATTGGCTGACGCGGGTCTTCAGATTGTTTCCGGTGATTTCGAAAGCCGCAAAGCGCGCGAGAAACGCAGCTTGGCCATTCTTGCGCCAACGAACAAGGCCGCCAGTGTTTTGCGCCTGCGGGGTGTGCCTGCGACCACGATCCACCGCATCCTCTATACGCCGGTATATGACCCGGAATATGAACGCATTGCCGAATGGCTGGCGGGCAACGATGAACGCCCCGAGGTTGAAGGGTTGACTGACGAAGCCCTGGACCGGGCGGCCGCTTTTTATCAGAACAACAAGTCGATCCCCGGCGCGCTGGCCGCTGCAGGCCTTCGTGGGTCCGACTTTATCACCGGCTGGAAGCGTCGGGAGGAGCCGCTGGACATAGGCTTTGTAGATGAGGCCTCAATGCTGGATGACCGGCAGTTCGAAGACCTGAAAGAGATCTTTCCGACCCTGTTGCTTTTTGGCGATCCGGCGCAGCTCGCCCCGGTCAATCAGTCCGGCAGCATGGTATTCGAGACGCTGCCCGAGCCGCGAAAGCAGGTATTGCACAGGGTCCACCGGCAGACGGCAGACAACCCGATCCTGGACCTCGCGCATGCGCTGGCCGACCCTCAGATGGGGTTTGAGGATTTTGAACGGCTCGTCGAACAGACCGCCCGACAGGATGACCGAGTTGTTTGGGGGCAGCGTGTTGAAGTTGACCTGATGGCCCGCAGCCCGGTTCTGGTCTGGCGAAATGCCACCCGAATTCGCTTGATTCAAGCCTTCCGCAATGTTCACGCTGCACCCGACACCGAGCTTCTGGCGGGAGAGCCGTTGATTTGCGATGGAATCGAACTGCCGCTGAAGCACCGCAAGAAAAGGCTGGATCTTGAGGCGCGCGGGCTAATCAAGGGTGCTCAGGTCATCTATCTGGGGCCAGGACGAAAACCGGGGTTTTCGCGCCTGCATGTGATGGGGGCCGAGGATCCGCAGGTCAGCGCAGCGTCGATTGTCAAAATCGAAATGCCTGATGAGGAAGAACCGTTTATTCCATTTGCTGCGCGAATGGGGGCTACCTTTTTGCATGGCGCTGCAGTGACCATTCACAAGGCGCAGGGGTCGCAGTGGGACACGGTACAGGTGTTTGCTCCGGATGTATATGCGGCTGCTCGGATGGGGCGAACCGAGGCTGGGCAACCTTTGTGGAAACGTCTGGCTTATGTTGCGATCACGCGGGCGCAAGAAAGGTTGATTTGGGTGGTGCGCAACAGGCTGGCCAAGCCCACTTATCCGCTGCGCGTGGATGATTTGCGCGCGGCTCCGGCGGCGACGCTGACCCTGGAGGCCGAAGAGATATGAAATCCATCATCATTACAGGCGCCAGTTCAGGCATCGGACGGGCAACTGCCGAGCTGTTTTTGGCCGAGGGCTGGGCGGTTGGGCTGCTGGCGCGCAGCGCGGATGTGCTGAGCAAATTGGCTGAAAGGCACAAGAATGCGATCCCCTTGGTGACCGATGTTACCGACCCCACCGCTGTTTCGGGTGCTTTCGAGACATTCCAGAATGAGACGGGACGTCTTGACGTATTATTCAATAATGCCGGAATCTTTGCCCCCGGCGGCACGATAGACGAAATCCAGTTGGAGGATTGGTACCAGAGCGTCAGCGTGAACCTGAACGGGATGTTCCTGAGCGCGCGCGAAGCCTTTCGCATCATGCGGCATCAGGCCCCGCAAGGGGGAAGGATCATCAATAACGGTTCGATCGCCGCGCATGTACCGCGTCCGAATTCGGTCCATTACACCGCTACGAAACACGCGATAACAGGCCTGACACGCAGCCTATCACTGGACGGGCGCGCCTTTGGTATCGCATGTGGTCAAATCGATATTGGCAACGCGCGAACACAGATGGTGCAAAACCTGGTTGAAAACGCCATCGCGGGAGGGCAGCAGCCCGACCCGACGATGGCTGTTGACGATGCCGCACGTTCTGTACTGCACATGGCGTCTTTGCCTGCAGAGGCAAACGTCCAGTTCATGACTGTCATGGCCACTACGATGCCCTATATCGGGCGTGGATAGGGCTTTAGTTCTCGCGCAATAGTCGGAAGGCTGTGGACGCTCCCCAACCCGCCGCGATGGCGATGACCAAAGACATCAGGCCGTACCAGACCGGCTGCTGACGGGACATGTTGTAGAGGAACCGTTCCAGCCCGACCTTCCGCACGTCGATTGTGGTCTCGAACTGGGAAACAACTTCTCGGCCGCGGGTCAGGTATATGCGCGCGAAATAGGCGCCTTCGGTCAAATCGGCTGGCATGTCGATTGATGTTCGGAACAATGTCTGCTCGTCCACCGCAACCGTTTTTTCGCGGATAGAATACAGGCCCTCATCCTCACGGATGCGAACGACGGCCTCGGCAAAATTCTGCGCGCCCCGGATATTCATCGCGGCACCCACTGATCGAATGGCCCGTTCAATCGAGATCCTGTACCGCAGGTCTTCTGTATCTGACAGGATTTCTGTAAGCGGAGCGCTGGTGGCAACCGCATAAAAACTGGGCGCAAGGTCGACCAAGACGCTGTCGGTGTTGACCCAGATACCCAGCCTGCGTTCTTTTCGCCGGACCGTCACTGGGCTCGAGGGGCCTGCAACGGCTACGATTACTTGAAGCGGTGGGCCGGAAGGGATCGGCGTTTCACGTTTCACGGCACCGAAAATAAGAATTTCCGAGCCATCGAAATTCGCCGTGATGGCAACCCGGTCTTGGCTTAGGCCAAGCACGACCTGTTCCTCCTCGGCGATGGCCGGGGTGACACAGAGGGCGAGTAGCAGGATCAACCGTCTCAGCATGATCAGTGCCCCCCTGCAACGCCGAGCGAATAGAGCTCGGAGGGTTCCAGAAGCAGATCCAGCGCCAGTTTGCCACAAACCACCAAGACCAGTGCAGCCAGCAATACGCGCAGCTGCTCGGCAGGCATTCGTGCGCCGATCACCGTTCCGATCTGCGCCCCGATCACGCCGCCGACCAGCAACAACACAGCCAGAACAATGTCGACTGTGTAGTTGGTTGTCGCGTGCAGCATCGTGGTGAACGCTGTTACGAAAATAATCTGGAATAGGGAGGTGCCGACAACGACTTTGGTGGGCATTCCCAGCAGGTAAATCATGGCAGGAACCATGATAAAGCCGCCTCCGACACCCATGATCGCAGAAAGGATACCTACGCTAAGCCCGACCAGGACGGGGGGGATGACCGAGATATAGAGGCCCGATGTACGGAACCGCATTTTGAACGGCATCGCGTGAATCCAGCCGCGCTGACGACGTGCAACAGGGGCGGCGGTGCCCTTTTTGGATTTACGCAGCGCGTTCAGGCTTTCGATGAACATCAAGCTGCCGACGACGCCCAGAAAGACCACGTAACACAGGGTTACGAGCAAATCGACTTGTCCGAGGCTTTTGAGATAGTTGAAGATCACCACCCCGAACGCAGCTCCGATCAGTCCCCCGACCAGCAATACCGTGCCCATCTTCAGGTCGACCGTCTTTCGGCGGAAATGGGCCAGAACACCAGAAAATGACGAGGCGACAATCTGGTTCGCTTCGGTGGCTACGGCAACTGCTGGTGGGATGCCAATGAAAAACAACAGCGGGGTCATCAGAAACCCGCCGCCGACCCCGAACATCCCTGACAGGATGCCGACCATGCCGCCCAACCCCAGCAGCAGAAAGGCGTTTACGGAAACTTCAGCGATAGGAAGGTAAATTTGCATGAGGTACTAGTAATTAGGGCCAGCTGCGTCGCGCAATGTGACACATTCGACTTCTGGAATTTGTGAAAGGGTTCGTATCTGACGCGCAGAATCACGCCCTTGGCGAGGCAGGGTAAAGCAGGGCTGGCGGCTTGGACCAGTCTGAAACTGTGCATCCGCAAAAGGCGTTTTGACAGGGAGTATCCCCTTAGACCAAGCGCAAGACCTAGCATCCGGCACCCCGGCGAGAAACTCTCTCAAATCAGCTGTCACTGGAAACACATCCATGCCCCTTTAGAGCCGTTGCGGCATGTAAAATCAACTCTACATGCCGCCATGCAGCGAACAGGACTGACGTGTGTTTCAAACTGGACCTATTACCGCTCTTTTACATAGGGTTCGCCACCGGCTTTCGGTGGAACGGCCTTGCCGACAAAGCCGGCCAAAATGACGACGGTCAGGATATATGGCAGCGCATCCATGACCTGCACAGGAATCACCACGCCACCCAGGTCAATATTTTGGAACCGCAACGCAACGGCTTGCAACAGTCCGAACAGCAGGCAAGCCCACATCGCGTGCCATGGCCGCCATTTTGCAAAGATCAGCGCCGCCAGCGCGATGAACCCGCGACCGGCAGTCATTTCCTTGACGAATCCAGCTTGCAGGGCCGTGGCCAGATAGGCACCGGCAATGCCGCACAGCACGCCACAGATCGCTACAGCCGCAAAACGCAGCCCAACGACAGAAACCCCGGCCGTATCCACAGCGGCTGGGTTTTCACCCACCGCGCGCAGGCGCAGGCCAAAGCGGGTGCGGTACAAAACCCACCAGGTTGTCGGGACCAGAAGGAAAGACACATAGACCAGGATCGAATGGCCGGACAGCAGCTCGGAATAGATTGGCCCAAGAAATGGGACATCACTCACCGCATCCGCAAAAGGGAAGGTGATCGGTTCAAAGCGCCCTCCGCCGAACAGCGAGGGGGTACGCCCGCCCTGTTTGAACCAGCTTTGCGCGATCAGGACCGTCAGCCCAGAGGCCAGAAAGTTGATGGCGACGCCTGAAATCAGCTGGTTGCCCCGAAAGGTGATCGAGGCCACCCCATGCAGGGCGGACAGAACAAGAGAGGCCGCGATCCCGGCCAGCAATCCCAGCCAGACCGATCCGGTCACGGCGGCGACGGCGGCAGAAAAGAACGCCGCGATCAGCATCTTGCCCTCAAGCCCGATGTCGAAAATACCGGCGCGTTCGGAGTACAGACCGGCCAGACAGGCCAGCAACAGCGGCGTAGCCAGGCGGACGGTCGAATCGAGGACCTGGATGAGGGTAACGAAAGTATCCATCGCTTAGCCCTCCTTCCGCATGGCAAGGAACAGCTTTTCCAGCGGCATGCGGACCATGTTGTCCAAGGCGCCGGTGAACAGGATCACCAGGGCCTGAATGACCACGATAAGCTCGCGTGGGATCGACGTCCACAACGCCAGCTCGGCCCCGCCCTGATAGAGGAAACCAAACAGCAGCGCCGCCAGAAACACCCCAAACGGATGGGATCGACCCATCAGCGCCACGGCGATACCGATAAAGCCAGCGCCCTCGGTCGAGTTCAGAACCAGCCGCTCTGCCTCACCCATCACGTTGTTCGTGGCCATCAGACCAGCCAGCGCGCCCGAGATCAGCATGGCGATGATGGTGATCCGAACCGGAGAAATACCGGCATAGACGGCACCGGTTTCCGAATGCCCATAGGCGCGGATCTCATAGCCCAGCCGGGTGCGCCAGATCAGCGCCCAAACGATCACACAGGCCAGGACTGCAACAAAGAATGAGATATTGGCAGGTGCGCCACGGAATACGACGTTTTCAGCGGTCGAGAACATCGACTGGAACGTCGGCAGATGCACCGCCTCGGGGAAGCGTGCAGTTGCCGGGTCTTGCGAGCCCTGCGGGCGCATGACGTTGACCAGCATATAGTTCAGCAAGGCAGCAGCGATGAAGTTGAACATGATCGTGGTGATCACGATATGGCTGCCGCGTTTGGCCTGCAGATAGGCCGGAATGGCCGCCCAAGCGGCCCCAAACACCATCGATGCGGCACAGGCGGCCAGCAAGGCGATGCTCCAATGCGGCCAGTCGATGTAAAGGCACACCACCGCCACGCCAAGCCCGCCCAGCATCGCCTGACCTTCGCCACCGATATTGAACAGCCGTGCGTGAAAGGCGACCGCCACAGCGAGTCCGGTGAACATGAAATTCGTGGCGTAATACAGCGTATAGCCCCAGCCATAGGTCGATCCCAGCGCGCCGGTGACCATCAGGTTCACCGCTTCGATCGGGTTTTCGCCAATGGCGAGGATCACCAGCGCCGACAGGATTGCAGCCAGAAGCAGACTGATCACCGGGATCAGAACGACATCGGCCCATTTGGGCATTTTTTCCATGTTACGCTGCCTCTCCCGCAACACCGGCCATCAACAGGCCAAGTTCTTTTTCATCAGTTTCATGGGGCAGGCGTTCGCCCATGATATGTCCGTCAAACATGACCGCGATTCGATCCGACAGCGAGAAAATCTCTTCCAGCTCGACCGAGACCAGCAGGATCGCCTTGCCCTGGTCGCGCAGATCGACGATCTGTTTGTGAATGAATTCGATCGCCCCGATATCCACGCCTCGGGTCGGCTGACCGACCAACAGCAGGTCCGGGTTACGTTCGATTTCACGCGCGACGACGATCTTCTGCTGATTGCCGCCCGAAAAGCTTTTAGCCGACAGCCAGGGGTTCGGCGGGCGCACATCGAATTTTTCGATCTTGGCTTCGGTATCGGCGCGCAGGGCGGCGTTATCCATGAAGAGGCCACGCTTATAGGCCGGGTCTCGGTGATAGCCGAAGGCCACGTTCTCCCAGGCGTGGAAATCCATGATCAGGCCTTCGCGCTGGCGGTCTTCGGGCACATGCGCAATGTGCTGCGCGCGCCGCGCCTGGCCATCTGACCCCGCCCCGCTGAGCGCAAGCGGCGTGCCGTTCAGTTTGATCTGGCCCTGGCCCGGGCGCATCCCGCCCAGAACCTCTAGCAGTTCGGATTGGCCATTGCCGGCGACGCCTGCGATGCCCACGATCTCACCAGCGCGCACGGTCAAGTCGATGCCTTTGACACGCTCGACGCCCGCGCTGTCGAAAACACGCAGGTTTTCAATCTCGAGGATGGGCTTACCGGGCTGTGCCGGAACCTTGTCGACCTGCAGCAGAACCTTGCGGCCCACCATCAGCTCGGCCAGTTCTTCGGGGCTGGTCTCGGCGGTTTTCACGGTGGCCGTCATTTGCCCGCGGCGCATGACCGACACGGTGTCGGTGTTTTCCATGATCTCGCGCAGTTTGTGGGTGATCACGATGATCGTCTTCCCCTCGGCCCGCAGCCGGTCGAGGATGCGGAACAGCTGATCCGCCTCGGATGGGGTCAGCACGCCGGTTGGTTCGTCCAGAATCAGGATCTCGGCCTTGCGATACAGCGCCTTAAGAATCTCAACCCTTTGCTGCATCCCCACACCGATTTCGTCGATACGCTTGTCGGGGTCAACGAACAGTTCGTATTCTTCTTCCAGCTCTTTCAACTCTTTGCGGGCTTTATTCAGGGACGGGGCCAACAGCCTTCCATCCTCGGCGCCCAGCACGATGTTTTCCAGAACGGTAAAATTCTCGACCAGTTTGAAATGCTGAAACACCATCCCGATGCCCGAGGCGATCGCGGCCTGGCTGTCAGGGATTTCGGTCTTTTGACCATTGATCCAGATTTCACCTTTGTCGGCTTTGTAAAAGCCGTAGAGAATGCTCATCAGCGTGGATTTGCCCGCACCGTTTTCACCGATGATCCCATGGATCGTACCGGGGGCGACGCTGATGGAAATGTCTTTGTTGGCCTGAACCGGCCCAAAGGATTTGGATATCCCTTTGAGCTCAATGGCGGGGACGGTCATGTCTTGTCCTCAGTTGCCGAAAGGACTGCCCGGTCATCCCGGTGCAGCAAAGTGGAATCGGGCCGGGAGCATCACCCCCGACCCGCGCGATATCAGAACTGCAGTGCTGGGCAGCTGTCGTTCTCGTAATAGCTGACAACTGAAACATTGCCGTCGATGATGTCCTGACGGGCTTTGTCGACTGCTGCTTTCATATCATCCGAAACCAGCGGAGCGTTGTTGTCGTCGATCGCATAGCCAACGCCGTCTTCGGCCAGACCCATGATATATACGCCGGTCTCAACGTTCTCGCCTGCGCTCATCGCCTCGTAAACAGCGACGTCCACGCGCTTCAGCATCGAGGTCAGAACTTTGCCCGGGTGCAGGTGGTTCTGGTTGCTGTCGACACCGATTGACAGGATGCCTTCGTCAGCAGCGGTTTGCAGAACACCAACACCGGTGCCGCCAGCTGCGGCATAGACCACGTCGGCACCCTGGCTGATTTGTGCCTTTGTCAGTTCCGAGCCCTTAACCGGGTCGTTCCATGCCGCAGGCGTTGTGCCGGTCATGTTGGCAACCACGTTGATATCGGGGTTCACCGCCTTGGCACCCTGAGCATAGCCGCAGCCAAAGTGACGGATCAGCGGAACATCCATGCCGCCGATGAAGCCAACAGTCCCGGATTCGGATGCCATCGCCGCCATCATACCAACGAGGTAAGACCCTTCGTGTTCAGCGAATCCAACCTGACGCAGGTTAGGCGCGTCCAGCCAGGTTACATCGACAACGACAAATTTCGTGTCCGGATAGTCGGCAACAACCGCGCTGAGCGGGTCAGCCATACCGAAACCCATGGTGATGATCGGGTTCGAGCCTGCTTCGGCAAAGCGGCGCAGGGCCTGTTCGCGTTGCGCTTCGGACTGCATTTCGATCTCGCGGTATGTGCCGCCCGTTTCTTCCGCCCAGCGTGAGGCGCCGTTATGCGCGGCTTCGTTGAACGATTTGTCGAACTTGCCGCCCAGATCAAAGATCAGTGCCGGTTCGGCCAGTGCGGCACCCGCTGTCAGTGCAACCGCCGCTGCGGCGCCCATCAAGGATTTCATCAGGGTCATTTGTTACTCCCGTTTGTTTTTTCGGTCGGAGCCAAGATAGCCCCGTTTACCCACTGTTAGCGAGCATAACCGTTGTGATGGCGGGAATTAAGGCCGTTTGCAACCGCCGCGGTCAACAGATTTTTGACCATTTGGTCCAAGAAAATTCGCGGCCTGTCTCAGGTTAAATTGCATTCCATGACGATGGCATCAATTTTCTGATTATTTTCAACCGTATAGTAATTCTTGCGCGTGCCGCACACACGATACCCGCAATGCTTGTAAAGTGTAATCGCGGGCTGGTTGGCGATGGAAACATCCAGAATCGCCCGGATAGCGCCCAGTTTTTTGGCAGCCGTGTGCCATTCGACCATACGTTTCCTAGCCAGTCCCTGACGCTGAACTGTGGGATGGGTGGCAATCGTCAGCAGTTCGGCATCGTCAGCGATTGCCTGAAAAAGGGCAAAGGACTGGGTGTCGCCGACGATTTGGGTAAAGCGATTCTGCAGCAGCTCTGCAAACTCTGTGGCGGTCCAGGGGCGCGCTTGCGTAAAAGCCGCCGCATGGGTATCGGCCAGGTCTTCCGGGGTCATCCGTCCAGCAACATCGGCGGTTGATCCTTGGAGGGCGCCGCGTCTGCGGGGCGTATGTACAGGGGGGCCGGTGCCTCGGTCGTAGTCTGCCATCTTTGCGCTGCCACGCGGGCAATAGCGCAGACCTGAGCCTTTGGGTTGTCGTTGAACATCAGCGTACCCAGCGATTCTGCCTGATCAAGCTGGATCAGTGCCGGTTCCATATCAGGCTGCGAAACATAGACCTGATCTCTGGGCGCGCGAATTGCGGGCAACGCATCGCTGTCCAGGACAGCAAGCGCGTCAAAGCCCGATACGCCAATGGCCGGTATACCCAGACCTAAGGCCAGACCCCGCGCGGCCGAGACCGAGATGCGTATTCCGGTGAAATTACCGGGGCCTATTCCAACGCCGATCGCTGACAGGTCGCGCCATGAGCATTGTTCTGATGACAGCACCTCTTCGAGCAGCGGCATCAGACGTTCGGCTTGTCCCCGCGACATGGGCTCGACACAAGACGCCACAATCCGGTCACCGCGCAACAAAGCGGCCGCGCAATGCGCGGCCGATGTGTCAAACGCCAGAATGATAGGATCAGACGGCAACAGGGCGAACCTCGGTCACTTCGGGAATGTAATGACGCAGTAGGTTTTCGATCCCCATCTTCAATGTCAGTGTCGATGATGGGCAGCCTGCACAGGCCCCTTGCATATGCAGGTAGACAACGCCGCGGTCAAAACCGTGAAACGTGATGTCGCCCCCGTCCTGCGCGACTGCCGGGCGCACCCGGCTGTCCAGCAGGTCTTTGATCTGGTTGACCACTTCGGCGTCCTCACCGCTGTGTTCAGCATGGCCCGAACCCGCATTGGCATCCGCGCCCATGATCGGCTGGCCGGACTGGTAATGCTCCATCACCGCGCCCAGAATGGCGGGTTTGATGTGGTCCCACTGAACGTCGTCCGCTTTGGTCACGGTCACGAAGTCATTGCCGAAAAAGACTCCGGTCACGCCACTCACTGCGAAAATGCGGTTGGCCAGCGGCGACTTTTCCGCAGCCTCAGCCGATGGGAAATCTGCAGTGCCCGCTTCCAGCACGGTCTGGCCGGGCAGGAATTTCAGGGTTGCAGGGTTCGGTGTGGATTCGGTCTGGATGAACATGGCGCGGCTCCGTATCTGTTGTCTCTGATATGCGGGTCCACGAGCTGGAAGTCAAGAATTGGAACGATTCTAAATTTCTGCAGCTGAGCTTATCGCATCGTCCAGCCGATCATCGCCCCAAAACAGCTCGTCACCGACCAGAAAGCTGGGCGCGCCAAAAAGCCCTTTGGCCTGAGCGGTTTTTGTCTGCGCGATAAGCGCTGCTTTGATCGCCGGATTCTGGGTCTGGGAAAGTAAATCAGCGGCAAGCCCGGCTGAGCTGAGGCATCCGGCCAAAACAGCCTCATCCGCGATGTTCTGCCCTTGGGCAAATTCGGCAGAATAGACGGCGCGCACAAAGGCAGCTTTTTGCCCCTGATCTTCAATCGCCAATGTTAACCTGGCCGCTTTCAAGCCGTTCTGCGGAAAAGGATCGGGCCGGACAAATGGCAAGCCGCGCTGGGCGGTCAGGCGTTCCATATCCCGCCACATGTACCGGCCTTTTGCCGGGTACAGATTGAACGGAGAATTATCCCACCCTTGGGCGGCAAAGATCGGCCCCAGCAGAAAAGGCTGCCATTCAACCGACACGCCATGGCGGGCGGCGACCTCTTCGATACGCATCGCGCTGAGATAGGAATAGGTCGAGGCGAATTCGAACCAGAATTGAATGCTGCGCTGCATCGGTGTGGCCTCAGGTAATCGCTTCGAGTTTTTCTTTGCTCAGATCACCGGGAACAATAGTGATTGGGATCGGCAGGCTGCCTGAGTTTTTGGTCAGTTGAGTCACCAATGGGCCAGGTCCCTTTTTGTCGGTGCCTGCACCCAGAACCAGAACGCCGATATCAGGATCGGATTGCACATGCTCGATGATCTGGGCAACGGGCTCGCCTTCGCGGATGGCCAGTTCAGGATCAACGTCTTGCTTGTCGCGCATCCATTTTGCGAAAACTTCAAAATGCGCATGGATACGCTCGCGCGCTTCTTCACGCATGACGGTGGCAACGCCGATCCAATGGTTGAATTCGTCCGGTGGGATTACCGACAGGATTGTTACGCCGCCGCCGGTATGGGCCGCGCGCATAGCCGCGAATCGCATCGCATTCAGGCATTCGCGACTGTCATCCAGAACCACTAGGAACTTGCGCATGGGTGTCCTCATTCATTTCCGGGGATCATGCCCGACTAGGTGCGTGCTGGCAACCAGAGCCTAACGCCCACTGGCGGCCCAGTCCCAATACAGGTCGCGTGCACGCCGGGCGACGGGCCCGACCTGAAACCGGGTGTCCTCCAGCGCGGTCACCGGGGTGATCTTGCTCATGTTGCCAGTCATGAATACCTCGTCGGCCCCGTAGAAATCCTCGAAACTCAGAACCGCCTCATGCACAGCCACGCCGTCGGCCCGCAGGTTTTTGATATGTCGTGCACGGGTGATGCCGGCAAGGAAGGTGCCGTTGGGGACGGGGGTAAAGACCTCGCCGTCGCGGACCATAAAGATATTGGCGGTTGCGGTTTCGGCTACGTTGCCCAATGCGTCAGCCACCAAAGCATTCGAAAACCCGTTCGCACGTACCTCGTTCAGCATCCGTGCGTTGTTGGGATACAGGCACCCGGCCTTGGCATTCACCACTGCTGATTCCAGTACCGGACGGCGGAATCGGGTCAGTCCCAGCGTGTCCGAGGCGGTCTCAGGCGCCATCGGAATCTCTTCCAGGCAGACAGCAAACCCGGTGCTGTTTTCCTGCGGTACGATCGCTGTCGCATCTCCGTCGATGCCCCAATACATCGGGCGGATATACACGGCCGCGTCGGGCGCATAGGCTTCAAGCCCTTCCAGCACGATCTCGACCATCTGGTCTTTAGTGACGGTCGGGGTCAGCATCAGCGCCTCGGCAGAGCGGTTCACGCGGGCGCAATGGGCCTCCAGATCCGGGGTCAGCCCGTTGAAGAACCGCGCGCCGTCAAAGACGGATGATCCCAGCCACGCACCATGATCCGCAGCGCGCATGATCGGTGCATCCCCATCATGCCATTGCCCGTTGAAATAGGTGCGGATGTTCTTGCCGACTGCCATGACGCCCTCCCAAGCTTTGAGGCAAACCTAGGAAGGCGTTAAGGCAACGTCCAGAGCCAATCAGCCCCGTTTCGCACCAACCATGCCGACGATGTCATAGGTCTGCTGCAGGATCGGGGCTGCAATCGCCCGCGCCTTTTCTGCGCCATTGGCCAGAATGCGATCAATCTCGGCCTCTTCACCCATCAGGCGGGCCATTTCGGTCGAGATCGGAGACAGTTTGGCAACCGCCAGATCGGCCAGCATCGGTTTGAACTCGCCAAATTGCTTGCCGCCAACGTCGGCCAGAACCTGATCCGCCGTCTGATCGCTGAGGGCGGCGTAGATATTCACCAGATTGCGGGCCTCGGGGCGGTTGTCCAAGCCATCGACTTCCGAAGGCAGAGCGTCCGGGTCGGTCTTGGCCTTTCGGATTTTCTTGGCGATCGTCTCGGCATCATCGGTCATGTTGATCCGGGTCATGTCAGAGGGGTCGGATTTGGACATCTTTTTTGACCCATCGCGCAAGCTCATGACCCGAGTTGCCGCACCTTTGATGACGGGTTCGGTCAACGGAAAAAAATCGACGCCATAGTCATGATTGAACTTAGTTGCGATATCTCGGGTTAGTTCCAGGTGTTGCTTTTGATCATCTCCGACGGGTACATGTGTCGCGTGATATACAAGGATATCTGCGGCCATAAGCGCCGGATAGGCGAATAGGCCCAACGATGCATTCTGTGCGTTCTTGCCAGCCTTATCTTTGAACTGTGTCATGCGCTGCATCCAGCCAAGCCGGGCAACGCAGTTAAAAATCCATGCTAGTTGCGCGTGCTCAGGAACCTGGCTTTGGTTAAACAGGATCGATTTTTCGGGATCTAATCCTGATGCGATATACCCCGCGCACAGCTCACGCGTTGCGTGCTGCAACTCTTTGGGGTCCTGCCAAACGGTGATCGCGTGCAAATCGACCATACAGTAGATTGTCTGATAGTCGGACCCTTGCATCCGAACCCAGTTCCGCAATGCGCCCAAATAGTTGCCAAGGTGCAGGTTACCGGATGGCTGTGCACCGGAAAACACGCGCGGCGTGAACTTGGAATCGGTCATCGAAGGGAACTCCCGTCTGGAAAAATCAGCCCCCGTCGCTTACCCATGAGGCAAAGGGACGTCAACAGCCGCGAAAGGCCCGCCCAATGAGCAGTGAGCATTATACACCCGCCGTGAACCCTCTGCCGCCCGTGGTGGTGGCTTTGTGTGTGTTCATCATGGGGGTTGAACTGGCATTTACTCTAGGTACGCGCGGGATCATTGGGGGGCCAACTGCTGTAGGCTGGCGCCTGGACGCTTTGCAGCACTATTCGTTTTCGCCGGATATCTTCGACTGGATGGTGGAAAACGGGCGCTGGCCGTTCGAGCATCTGATCCGCTTTGTCACCTATCCGTTTGTATCCGGTACGTTCACACAGGCCATCTTTGTCTGCGTCTTTGTGCTGGCCATGGGTAAAATGGTGGCCGAGGTTTTTGGCAGCGTTCAGATGCTGGTGATCTTTGTGCTGTCGGGCGTGGGTGGTGCGCTGGCTTATGCACTGTTGCTGGATCCGCGCTTTCCGCTGGTGGGTGGGTTCCCTCCGGTCTATGGGCTGATCGGAGCGTTTACGTGGATATTATGGCGCAAGCTGTCGCTGGTGGGCGCAAACCAATCCCGCGCCTTCAGCCTGATCGCCGTTTTGATGGGCATTCAGTTGTTGTTCGGCCTGCTGTTTGGCGGAACGCTGGACTGGGTGGCTGATCTGGGCGGTTTTGCCACTGGTTTTGCCCTGTCGTTCCTGGTTGCTCCGGGGGGGTGGGCGCGGATTGTCGGGCGCATCCGACGCGACTGATCAGGATCGACGCAGAGCCTTTCTGAACTCGGAAAGTTTGAATGCACCAATCAGGTGGCCGAGCAGGAAATACGTGACTGCAGCAACGATGATCAAACCGAGCAGTGCCAGGTAACGCCAGCCTTCCAGGGCAAAGGCCCAGCCAAACAGCTCAATAGCGGCATACAGGACAGCTCCCATCCCCAGGGACGCCGCAATGATCCGCCATGCCCTGTTCTTGAACCGGTCGTCAAACTGCGCTTCTTCCCCCATTTTTCGCGCGCCCAAGGCCAGCAGTCCAACCATGGCCCATCCGGCCACCGAGGCGGCAATCGCAGGTGCGAACCATCCCACCAACGGATACAGCCCGAAAGCCAGTGCAGCGTTCACGACCATCGCAAACACTGCATAGTGAAAGGGCGAGCGTGTATCTTCACGCGCGAAATACAAAGGCTGCAACAATTTCTGCAGCATGAACGCGGGCAGGCCGATGCCATAGATCGCCACGGCAAGTGCGGTGGCGGCGGTGTCTTCGGGGGTGAACTGTCCGCGCTCGAACAGAACCGAGACCAGCTGGGTGGGGATGAGCACAAAGGCAACGGTCGACGGGATGGTCAACAGCAACGTAAACTCACCTGCGCGAGAAAACGCATCGCGGGCGCCCGATTTGTCCCCAGCGCGCAGGCGGCGAGATAGATCGGGTAACAGGACGATGCCGACGGCGATGCCCACGACGCCCAATGGCAACTGGTACAAGCGATCCGCTGCAAACAACCAGCTGACGGCCTTTTCGGTTTTCGAAGCAACCAGCTGGCCCACCACCAGATTGACCTGTGTAACCCCCATGGCCAAGGCGGCCGGAACCGCAATGCGGACCATGTTGCGCATTTCAGGGCTGAGTTTCGGCAGGCCCGGGCGGATACGGATGCCCGCACGTTCGGTTGCAACCCAGACCAGCGCTAGCTGCGCAACACCAGCGATGGGGATGACGGCGATCAGCCAACGGATGACCTCTCCGCCTGATATAGCGCCGGCGATCAGTGCTATGCAGGCAAAGATGTTCAGTAAAATCGGCGCGGCGGCGGCAGCCGCGAAACGGCCGGTTGCGTTCAGCACGCCCGAGAACAGCGCCGCAAGCGACATGAAAAAGATGTAGGGAAAGACCACATATCCATAATCAACGGCAAGGTCGAAGCGGTCGTCACCGTAAAAGCCCTCAGCCGTCAGCCAGACCAGACCAGGCATGAAAACCATCGCCAGCCCGACCAGCGCCAGCACCGCCACGGCCAGCAGGTTGAACGCGTCCTGTGCAAAGCCTTGCGCGTTTTCCCCGCCTTCCAGCCGTTTGGAAAACATCGGCACAAAGGCTGCGTTAAACGCACCTTCGGCAAAGAAGCGGCGGAACATGTTGGGCAGGCGAAAGGCGGCGACGAATGCATCCATTACTGGCCCGGGCCCGATGTAGGCGGTCAGCAGGATTTCCCGTAGAAAGCCCAGAATACGGCTGGCCAGGGTCCAGAACCCGACAGTGAACAGGCCTGAAAACAGCCGGATCTGCTTCATGAGACCGCGCGCTCGGCGCCTTCGGAGATGGCCTTGCGCAGCTTGGTCTCAAGCCCGCGCTGCTTGCTTTCCGAGTGATATTTCAACCCAAACATATCCTTGACGTAAAAGGTGTCCACCACCTGTTCGCCATAGGTAGCGATCACCGCATTGGCGATATAGACATTGGCGGCAGCAAGCGTTCGTGTCAGATCATAGAGCAGGCCGGGCCTGTCCCGGGTATCGACCTCGATGATCGTGTAGATCTCGGACCCGTCATTGTCGAAGATGATATGGGTCGGCACGTTAAAGGCCCGTTCGCGTTTCTTGATCTTGTCGCGTGATTTAAGGGCATCCCGCGCCACGACCTCGCCTTTCAGGGTCTTGTGGATCATCTGTGTCAGGCGCGGCAAGCGGCTGGCCTCGAACGGGTGTCCATCGGCGTCCTGAATCCAGAACGCATCGGTGACATAGCCGTCTTTGGTGGTGTAACTGCGCGCATCAACCACATTAGCCCCGACCAGCGCCAAAGCGCCTGCGATACGGGCAAAAATGCCGGGGTGATCACCCATGGCAAAGCAGGCCCGCGTCGCATCGCGGTCTTCATCCGGGTGCAGACGGATTTCCATCGCGCCAGCATCACCGCTGCGGTCCAGCTCTTTCAGCATCTCGGCAAATTCTACATGGGTCGAAAGGTTCAGGCCCTGCCAATAGGGGTCATAGTGCCGACCCGTCTCGGTTTTGAGGGCGGCTTTTGTCCATCCCGCCAGCTCGGCCCGCAACGCCTTTTTGGCACCGGCACCGCGATTGGCACGGTTGAGGTCTTCCATCCCGGTCTCAAGCGCGCGCTTGGTTTCTGCATGCAGCGCGCGTAGCAGGGTGGCTTTCCAGTTGTTCCAGGTGTTGGGTCCAACGCCGCGAATGTCGCAGACGGTCAACACGGTCAGTAGGTCCAGCCTTTTGACCGTTTTCACGGCCTTGGCAAAGTCGCGCACCGTGCGCGGGTCGGAAATATCGCGTTTCTGCGCCATGTCCGACATCAACAAGTGATAACGCACCAGCCATTCCACGGTTTCTGAATCCGATTTGTTCAGACCCAGCCGAGGTGCAATCTTGCGGGCCATCTGTGCGCCCAAAATCGAATGATCCTCGGGTCGCCCCTTAGCAATGTCATGGATCAGCAGGGCAACATACAGAACCTTGCGATTGACCCCGTCCTCCAGGATTGAAGACGCCAGCGGCAGGGATTCCCCCAACTCTCCGCGTTCAATCTGGGCCAGATTGACGATGCACTGAATGGTGTGCTCATCCACCGTATAGCTGTGGTACATGTTGAACTGCATCATCGCCACGATGTGTTCGAACTCGGGCAGAAAGGCCGACAGCACCCCCAGTTCGTTCATGCGGCGCAGGGCGCGTTCCGGGTTGCCGTGTTTCAGCATCAGGTCGAGAAAGATGCGCCGCGCCTCTTTGTCTTCGCGCATGTCGTCATCAATCAGGTTCAGGTTGGCGCTGACCAGCCGCATCGCGTCCGGGTGGATCAGCATGCCGGTGCGCAGACCTTCCTCGAACAGGCGCAGAAGGTTCAGCTTGTCCGCCAGAAACTTGTTCGGGTCGGCTACATCCAGACGTCCATGGACGACTTTATATCCGGCTTTGATCCTGGGGCGGCGGCGGAAAATACGCTCTAGCAGAGGCGCGCCTTTCATATGCGTCGCCTCGAGTTTGGTCAGGAAGATGCGCGTCAGCTCGCCAACCTTCGTGGCCTCGCGGAAATAGCGCTGCATAAACACTTCGACCGCCCGACGACCGACCCGGTCTTCGTATCCCATTCTGGAAGCAACCTCGACCTGCATGTCAAAGGTCAGTTGTTCGGTTGCGCGCCCGGTCACCAGATGCAAATGCGAGCGAACGGCCCACAGGAAATCCTCGGCTTCCACAAAAGTGCTGAATTCCTCGGGGGTGAACAGACCCAGCGGTACCAACTCGGCCACGTCCTGAACGCCGTAAATATATTTGGCAATCCAGTAGAGCGATTGCAGGTCGCGCAATCCGCCTTTGCCCTCTTTTACGTTGGGCTCGACCATATACCGCTCGCCCTGTTTCAGATGGCGCGCGTCGCGTTCCTGCAGCTTGGCCTCGATGAACTGGCGCTCAGTGCCTTTGAACAGATCGTCTTTCAGGCGCGTTTCCAACTCATTTGCCAGATCGGCGTCGCCAGCCAAATAGCGCTGTTCCAACATCGCGGTGCGAATGGTGAAATCCTCGGATCCCAGGCGCAGGCAATCCTTGATGGTGCGCGAAGAATGCCCGACCTTCAGCCGCAGATCCCACAGGATATACAACATGGATTCGATCACACTCTCTGCCCAGGCAGTGATTTTGTAGGGGGTCAGAAACAGCAGATCGACATCCGAGGACGGGGCCATTTCCCCGCGCCCATAGCCGCCCACTGCCAGCACGGCCATTTTTTCTCCCTGTGTCGGCGTGGCCAGCGGGTGAAGCTCGCGACTGGCCACTTGCATCGCGGTGCAGACCAGCCCGTCGGTCAGGTAGGTATAGGAATGGGTCAGCCGCCGCGCGTCAAATGGATCGCGGACAAAGGCATCGGCGATTGCCTGACGACCGGATTTCTGGACGTTGCGCAAAATCCGCACGGTTTCGCCGCGCCTTTCGGCGTTATCAGATGTCTTGTCGAAGGCCTCTGACAGCTGTGCCATAACGGCTGCGCTGTCAAAGATTTCTTCGGGCTGGCAAATCAGGTCACCCCTTGGGATGAGTGTCAGAGCCAGCCGATCAGAATCCGGCGCCAGAGAAGCTTTGGGGGGCAGGGTCAATCACAACCACCTGTTTGTTCTGGATCGTGGCAATGGCCAGACCACGTTCATTCGTACCGTTGGGTCGCAGACGGAAGATACCGCCAACGCCCTGAAAACCGGCGTTCTGAGTTAGGGCAGATGCGGTCAGAGCGTCGGATTTGCCCTGGCTGACCAAGGCAGCAATCGCGGCTATGCCATCATAGGCTAGGCCACTGATCGGATGTGGTGCCTCGCCATAGGTGTTGTTGTACCGCTGACGATAAGCCTGTGCCTTGGATGGGTCCGGCAATGCGAACCAGCCACCCTGAACGCCTGGCAGTTCCAGTGTCTGGGCCGGGATGTCCCAGCGGGTCAGGCCCATATATTGCGTGGTTGCCGGGGAAACGCCTGCTTCTGGTAGAAGCTGGGAATACAGCGGCAACGCCCCTGCTGTGGTCGAAGTCAGAAAGATCGAATCCGCCCCCGAGGACGCTACAGTAGCCTTGATTGTCGGCACCGAGTTGATGACCCCCTGCTGAGAGCGGTCATAGCCGACCGTGCCTGCATTACCCACTCGGCTGTTGCTCAGCGCGGTTGCGATAGCCGATTGTCCAAGCCGCCCTGCGGCATCGTTGCTATGCACGATGACCGTTCCGGTCTTGCCGCGCGAACCGGCATAGTTGACCAACCGGTTGGCGGTGTTTTCAAAAGTGGGGCCGAGCACGAAGACATTGCCGCCTGCGATGCTGGTATTGTTCGAAAACGACAGCAGGTTGACCTTGTTGTTCAGTACCGCAAGACCAGCTGAGTTTGCCGCCTGGGCGTAGACCGGACCGATGATTATCTTTGCACCGTCTGCCACGGCTTGCTGCGCGACTGTTGCGGCGGTACCCGAATTGCCCCGGGTGTCGTAGACCCGCAAATCAATCTGTACATTCTGCAGATCGGACATCGCCAGGCGGGCTGCGTTTTCAAGGCTGCGCGCCAGTTCAGCGTCCCCGGAATTTCCAGATCCAGCCGGAACCAGCAAAGCAACCGGTACAGGTTTTGAAGTGTTGATCGACGGGCCTCCGCCGATACTGCTGACGTCACACGCCGTCAGAATGGTCGCGGTGGCCAAGACGGCGGCTGCACGCGCCAACTTGCGAACGGGCTTGCAAACGGTAAACATCTAAATGAAAACTCCCTGATCCGGCGGCTTGGGATGCTGCCATTATTTGCGCCGCGATAATAGACGTCACGCTGTGAGGGTCCAGCTTTGAATTTTCAAAAAGTCAAATTGGGCACGGGCCTGTATTTTGTTGCCACTCCGATCGGGGCGGCGCGCGACATTACACTCAGGGCGCTAGACGTGTTGGCGTCGGCGGATATGATCGCCGCCGAAGACACGCGCAGCCTGCGCCGGTTGATGGAGATTCACGGCGTTCCTCTCGAGGGGCGCCGCATTCTTGCCTATCACGATCACAGCGGTGCAGGCGCCCGCGGCAAAATCCTGGACGCGCTGGCTGAGGGGAAATCGGTGGCCTATGCGTCTGAGGCCGGAATGCCTCTGATCGCGGACCCGGGATATGATCTGGGACGACAGGCGGCCGAGGCGGGGCATACTGTCACCTGCGCGCCGGGGCCGTCCGCCGCGCTGATGGCGCTGACGCTGGCCGGTTTACCGACGGATGCCTTTTTCTTTGCGGGGTTTTTGCCCAATGCCTCAGGCGCGCGCCGGACGCGGATCGAGACGCTGCGAGATGTGCCTGGGACGTTGGTATTTTATGAATCTCCGAAACGTGTGGCGTCCTGTCTGTCGGATCTAGCCGAGGTTCTAGGGGAAAACAGGCAGGCCGCGATGTGCCGCGAATTAACCAAGAAATTCGAAGAAGTTCGGCGCGGGTCGCTGGCAGAGCTGGCAGAAGAATTGGCGAGTCAGACGGTCAAAGGCGAAATTGTTCTGCTGGTAGACCGTGGCGCTTCGGAAACTGTTAACGATTCAGACATAGAAGAGGCTTTGATACGCGCCCTGGAAACTCATTCAGTACGCGATGCGGCGGATTTGGTGTCGCAGATGTATAAACTGCCGCGTCGACCGATCTATCAGAAGGCGCTGAAACTCGGGAAAAGGTAAGATGACCTCACGCAGCACTGTCCGAAGTTCGGTTTCTTATCATGCGGGTCAGGCGGCGGAACAGCAGGTTGCGGCAGATTACGAGCGGCGGGGATATTCCATAGCACATCGCCGTTGGCGCGGGGCAGGGGGCGAGATTGATCTGATCGTCCGCAACGGCGATGGATTGGTTTTCGTCGAGGTCAAGAAAAGCACAAGCTTTGAGATGGCTGCTGCCCGGATCAAACGGCGCCAGATGGACCGTATCTGTGCCTCGGCTGCCCAATTTCTGGAAGGGGAACCCAACGGCCAGCTGACAAATGTTCGGTTTGATGCGGCTTTGGTGGATGCGTTCGGCGCGGTGCAAATCATCGAAAACGCCTTTGATCAGGTCTGACCCCATTGAACCCCCGGCCTGGCTGGGCCATGTATCTGGCGTGAAACTGAGGGACACGCCATGAAAATTGCCTTTCAGATGGACCCGATCGGGGCCGTGGATATCAATGCCGACAGCTCATTCCGTCTGGCCGAAGAGGCACAGGCGCGCGGGCATACGCTGTTCTTCTACAGCCCTGACAAACTGGCTTATCAGGAGGGCCGGATCACGGCCCGCGGCCACGATATGACGGTGCAGCGCGTGGCTGGAAACCCGGCAGAATTGGGGCCCGAGCGCGAGGTTGATCTGGCCGAGTTCGACGTGGTCTGGCTGCGTCAGGATCCCCCGTTTGACATGCACTATATCACTTCCACCCACCTGCTGGACCGGCTTAAGGGACAGGCGCTGGTGGTAAATGATCCATTCTGGGTTCGGAACTATCCCGAAAAACTCCTGGTGCTGGATTTCCCTGATCTGACGCCACCGACAACCATCGCCCGCGATCTGCAGACGATTAAGGCGTTCAAAGAAAAGCACGGCGATATTATCCTGAAACCGCTTTATGGAAATGGCGGTGCGGGGGTGTTCCGGTTGGATGGCAACGACCGGAACCTGACATCTTTGCACGAATTGTTCACCGGGTTTTCGCGCGAACCTCTGATCGTTCAGAAATTCCTGCCCGATGTCAGCAATGGCGACAAACGGGTCATTCTGGTGGACGGTCAGGCTGTGGGTGCAATCAACCGTGTTCCCGCCAAAGGTGAAACACGATCCAACATGCATGTGGGGGGACGGCCCGAAAAGGTTGGTCTGACGGATCGCGATCTTGAGATTTGCGCAGCCATTGGACCTTTGTTGAAGGAAAAAGGGCAGGTTTTTGTTGGTATCGATGTAATCGGCGATTACCTGACCGAGATCAACGTGACTTCGCCAACCGGAATTCAGGAATTGGAACGGTTTGATGGCGTGAACATCGCAGAAAAGATTTGGCAGGCCATCGAAGCCAGGCTTTAAGATGCAATATTGGCGCTGATGCGAAAGCTCAGCGCCTCGGCCACATGGGGTCTTCGGACATCTGATGCGCCGTCCAGATCGGCGATGGTGCGCGCGACCCGCAAGATGCGGTGAAAGGCGCGCGCTGACAAACCAAATTTCTCGGCCGCTTTCAACAGCAGCTCTTTTCCTTCGGCATCCGGCGCGGCGATTTCTTCCAGCACATTGCCCTCAACATCCGCATTCTGGCGCGCGGACGTTCCAGTGTATCTTTGCGCTTGAACCGCACGCGTCTGCTCGACACGCGCGGCAACCGTGGCCGAACTGTCCCCGGATGGAGGCAGGTCAAGGTCGGTGAACCCGACCGGAGGCACCTCGATCCTCAGGTCGAACCGATCTATCAGCGGGCCTGATATGCGCCCCAGATAATCCTCGCCGCAGACCGGCGCACGCGAGCAGGCCCGCGCCGGATCTGTCAGGTAGCCGCATTTGCAGGGGTTGGCGGCGGCAACCAGCATAAAGCGGCAGGGATATTTCACATGCGCATTGGCACGTGCAATCATGACTTCTCCGGTTTCGATGGGTTGGCGCAGGGTTTCCAGAACGGTTCGTGGGAATTCGGGAAATTCATCCATGAACAAAACCCCGTTATGGGCCAATGAGATTTCTCCTGGTTTGGCTCCTTTCCCTCCACCAACAATGGCCGCCATCGATGCCGTATGATGCGGCTCGCGAAATGGTCTGGTGCGGCTGATGCCGCCTTCGTCAAGCAGGCCGCACAGGGATTGGATCATCGAGGTTTCAAGCGCCTCGGTCGGTGTCAGCGGCGGCAATATCCCCGGCAGGCGCGCGGCCAGCATGGATTTCCCGGACCCCGGCGTGCCGATCATCATCAGGTGGTGCCGCCCTGCGGCGGCAATCTCCAACGCGCGTTTCGCCCGCTCCTGCCCTTTGACATCGCGCAGGTCGCGGGTGCTGGGGGAAAGGTTGACCTCGCCGGGCAGGGCAGCGGGCAAAGGGGCTTGGCCCGAGAAGTGGCGGACAACATCGCCCAAAGATTCAGCGCCGATCACCTGAGTAGCGTCAACCCAAGCCGCCTCGGCGCTGGAGGCCCGAGGGCACAGCAGGGTTCGGTCCTCGGCCGCGGCGGTCATCGCGGCAGGAAGCGCCCCGACAACAGGCACAAGAGACCCGTCCAGTGACAATTCCCCCAGTGAAACGGCCCCTTCAGCCGCGTCCTTGGGAATGATTTCCAGGGCTGACAACAGAGCCACCGCAATGGGCAGGTCGAAATGGCTGCCTTCTTTGGGCAGGTCAGCGGGGGATAGGTTGATGGTGATACGCTTTGACGGCAGGGCAATGGCCATCGAGCTTAGCGCGCTTCGGACGCGATCGCGGGCCTCTGAAACTGCTTTGTCGGGCAGGCCGACGATGGAAAAGGCAGGCAACCCCGGTGAAACCGCGCATTGCACCTCGACCGGGCGGGCGTCGACACCTTGAAAGGCGACTGTATGAGAACGAGCGACCATGAACGACCTGCTTGGTTAACAGGTCGTTACTGGCACGCCGCCGGTTTAGGAATCGTTAACGGCGCTGACCATCTGAGTGAATTTCGGCCATGCCTCCGGATCGGCGAGGGTTTTGTCGCGGCAGAACCGATTGCAGAATCCCCAGCGCTGACCGTCCAGGTCCAGAAAATCTGTGACGGGCTCTCCGGAATAGGGGCAGGTCTGGTTGACCGAGGGACCGCTCTGGGCGGCCACAGCAGACGATGCCCCGCCGATTGGCCAGGGATCCGATTGAAGGTCCAGCGAATACGGGAAAGGGTCGTACTGGACTGTCAGACCCATCGCACGCCACTGCCTGACAACCGGATCCGACAGGAGGGTCAGGCAATAGTCCCGGTTGGCGTCCGAAACAGGTAGCCCATAACCGATGATCCGCGCGGCAACGGGCGTGTAAAACACATCCACCAAAGAATATGTACCGAACAAAGGGCCGGTGTTCGCCCCAGACACTTGGCGCGCATGATCCCAAAGGGTTTCGATCCGGCGCAGGTCAGCAAGCGTTTCGGCCGCCGGTTCGAAACCCTTCCAACTATGAAGCAGCTGCATCGCGCATTCCCCGCGGAGGGCTGAAAACCCGGCCACCATCTCGGTGCAAAGCCACCGTGCAGTGGCGCGGGCAGCCGCGTCAGAGGGCCACAATCCGACCTGTGGGTGGCGCTCAGCGAAGGTCTCGGCCATGGCAAGGCTTTCACCAACCACAGTTCCGTCTGGCAGGCGCAGAGCAGGCACCAGACGCGCCGGGAACAGGGGTTTCATATCCTCGGCCATAGTGCCTGAATAAAGGCCGATCATGTGGTTTCGATAGGGCAGGTCGAACTTTTCCAGCATCAACCAACCACGCAAGGACCAACTGGAAAACAGGCGGTCTCCGATAAACAAATCATAGGTCATGGGTCTAGGATGACTCAAGCTATTCAATCCGTAAAACAGAGATTTGTGCGCGGCCTGATCACGGGCAGTGATTGATCCGACCGACCGACCAACCGTCGCCGTGATGAGTAATCTCAGTCACGGAAAGATTGTCGATCCGGTGGCCGAAAGCCTCTTGCGCGTCCACATCCATGGCACGCTGGACCTGTGTCAGGATGACGCCGAAATGGGCAACAATGATCAGGTCCTGGCCGGTGTGATCGCCAATCAACCTGTCAATAACCGCGTTGACGCGGGCTCGGACTTCATTCCAGCTTTCGCCGTTTGGCGGGCGAACTTCACCGGGATTGTCCCAGTAGGCGAAGGTTAGTTCGGGGTCTTCGGCCTCGATTTCCTCGAACCCGCGCAATTCCCAACTGCCAAAATTGATCTCTCGCAGGTCGGGGTGGTGGGGCAGGCGGTGCCGGGTGCCCTGTACCGCCGAAGCCGTGTCAACGGCACGGCACAGGTCGGATGAGATCAACAACCCGTTGGCCGGCAAGTAGCTTTTTAGCCGGCCAATGGCGGCGTGGTCGCTTAGGTCAGCAGGCAGATTGGACCAGCCGACCATGGTTTTGGCATGGGTCGGACCGTGCCTGACTAGATGCAGACGCGTCATGGCAGTTGCCCTTTCAACACCACAGGAAGCCCGGCGGTGACCTGAACCACCAGATCAGCCTGCGCGGCGAGCGCGATGTTCAGGCGGCCTTGCGCCTCACGGAATTGGCGAGACAGGGCGTTGCCCGGGACGATCCCGTGGCCAACCTCGTTCGAGACGATGACGACCGGGGCAGGACAGTCTCGTAACGCATCAATCAGTGCTGTCTGGGCCTGCTGCAGGTCGTGTTCCGCCAGCAGGTGATTGGTTAGCCACATGGTAGCACAATCTATCAGACAGATCTGATCCGGGGTCAGCTCGGCCAGCGTTGCGCCAAGGTCCAGGGGGGTCTCGATCGTTTCCCAACCGCTGCCGCGCTGTGAAACATGGCGCTTAACCTTATCGCGCATCTCATCATCAAACACTTGTGATGTAGCCAGATAAACGCGGCTTTTCCGTGATAAAACAACAAGTTGCTCGGCGAATGCCGACTTGCCTGAGGCTGCTCCGCCCAGCACAAAGGTTAAATCCGAACCCACGATCATTACCTTTTAAGTGATCCACCTGGTGTTGTTCTGCGTATCGACCATGGGTCGGCAAGGCAAGCCCGGGCCGCGCCAGCGAAAAAGGGAGATTTCCATGGCACTGGACAGCGCAAACGATTTCTCGATGTCGCGCAGGGCGATGAAGGCCGAGTTACTGGATGCAGAAACCGAGTTGAAGCTGGCCTATGCCTGGCGCGACCAGCGCGATGAAAAGGCGCTGCACCGGTTAATCACTGCCTATATGCGACTGGCAATTTCGATGGCGGCCAAGTTCAAACGTTATGGCGCGCCGATGAACGATCTGATCCAAGAGGCCGGATTGGGTCTGATGAAGGCCGCTGACAAATTTGACCCGGATCGCGGGGTTCGGTTCTCGACCTATGCCGTCTGGTGGATCAAGGCGAGTATCCAGGACTATGTAATGCGAAACTGGTCAATGGTTCGGACCGGGTCCACCTCTGCCCAGAAATCCCTGTTTTTCAACATGCGTCGCGTCCAGGCCCGGCTTGAACGCGAAGCGGCCACTGATGGAATGGCGCTGGACCGTCACCAGTTGCACCAGATGATAGCAGCCGAGATCGGTGTTCCGTTGCGCGACGTTGAGATGATGCAAGGCCGGCTGGCAGGGTCGGATTTCTCGTTGAACGCTGTGCAATCTACGGATGAAGACGGGCGCGAATGGATCGACGCGTTAGAGGATGACCGGGCACAGGCCGCTGAAACCGTTGAAAACAAGCACGACACCGAACAGTTGCGCGAATGGTTGGTGATGGCGATGCAGGCCCTCAACGACCGAGAGCGCTTCATCGTGCGTGAACGCAAGCTGCGCGAACCGGTGCGCACACTGGAAAGTCTGGGTCAGGAACTGGGCCTGTCGAAAGAGAGGGTGCGTCAGCTTGAAGCCGCGGCTTTTGTAAAAATGCGTAAGAACCTTGAAGCTCAATCGCGCGAGGTGCAACACTTCATCGCATGAAACAGATTGCGATTCTGATGTGTACGCTGATGGTTATGGCTGGGTCCGGTCATGCCGATGACCTGATCCCTGACGATGTCGCGGCAGCGATGCGAATGGCAGACGTTGTTTTGCTGGGCGAAACCCATGACAATCCCCGCCATCATCTGGTTCAGGAACAGGCGATTACATTGATCGACCCCTCCGCTGTAGTCTGGGAAATGGTCACCGAGGAAGGCGCGCAGCGCCTGGCGCAAAAAGCGGCGTCCGATCCCGAAGAACTGTCACGCATCCTGCGTTGGGCGGAATCCGGCTGGCCCCCTCTCAGCCTGTATTACCCGATCTTTCAGGCCACGGATGCGCCGGTCTATGGCGCAATGGTCCCGCGTAAGGCAGCGCGTACAGCGATGGAACGTGGCGCTGCAACTGCGCTAGGCGCTGACGCAGCGCGATTTGGGTTGACCGTACCTCTGTCAAAGGCGGAACAGGCGGCGCGCGAGGCTGACCAGATGGCGGCGCATTGCGATGCGCTGCCGGAAAGCGCTCTGCCGCAGCTGGTTGCGATCCAAAGGTTGCGCGATGCGGTGCTGGCACGGGCCATATTGCGTGCCGTTGACGAAACCGGTGGCCCGGTTGCAGTTATCACCGGAAATGGCCACGCACGAAAGGACCGCGGTATTCCGACATTCCTGTCGCGTCTGCGTCCGGGTCTTAAAGTGTATGTCCTGGGTCAGTCTGAAGACGGTACGATCCAAGGGGACTATGATGCAGTCATCGACAGCCCGACCGCGGACCGAGAAGACCCCTGCCTGGCCTTTCAACCGCAGAATTAACCGCTGGAACTGTCGGGCGCGCTTGCCTAATGTCGGGGCCGACCGAGACGGGAAGGGCACAACATGCTGGCATCGAAACGGATTCTGCTGATCATTGGTGGCGGTATTGCTGCCTATAAGTCACTGGATCTGATCCGGCGACTGAAGGAACGCGACGCCGCCGTTACGCCGGTCCTGACCCGCGCAGCAGAAGAATTCGTGACACCTCTGTCTGTTGCCGCGCTGGCCGGCGAGAAGGCCTATCGCGATCTGTTCGATCTGACCGATGAGGCCGAGATGGGGCATATCCAGCTGTCCCGATCTGCGGATCTTGTCGTAGTCGCTCCGGCGACTGCGGATTTAATGGGCAAAATGGCAGGTGGGTTGGCGAATGATCTGGCCTCGACCCTATTGATGGCGACTGACACACCGGTTCTGTGTGCGCCTGCGATGAATGTCCGTATGTGGGATCACCCGGCGATGCGTCGTAATTTTGAACAGTTGCAGGCGGACGGCATTCGTTTTGTCGGGCCGAACGAAGGCGACATGGCCTGTGGCGAATTTGGTCCGGGCCGCATGTCGGAACCGCTTGAGATCGTCGCCGCGGTTGAGGCATCGCTGGGCGGCGGACCGCTCAGCGGTAAACGCATTCTTGTGACCTCGGGTCCCACGCACGAGCCGATTGACCCGGTCCGCTATATCGCGAACCGCTCATCCGGGGCGCAGGGCACAGCGATTGCACGTGCTCTGTCTGCGTTGGGTGCAGAGGTTGTGTTTGTAACCGGACCTGCCGAGGTTCCTGCACCCGATGGGGTCGAGGTTGTGCGGGTTGAAACAGCCCAGCAGATGTCAGACGCGGTGGATTCAGCCTTGCCTGTCGATGCCGGGGTATTTGCCGCCGCCGTGGCGGATTGGCGGGTGGCCAGCGCGTCGGACCGCAAGCTGAAAAAGACACGCGACGGTCTTCCGGCGCTGGATTTTGCTGAAAACCCGGACATTCTGAAGCGGGTCGCCAAGCTGGACGATGGACGCCCCGCGCTAGTTGTTGGCTTTGCCGCGGAAACGGACAATGTGATCGAACATGCGACCGCCAAACGCGACCGCAAAGGGTGCGACTGGATCATTGCGAATGATGTCAGCCCGGGGACCGGGATCATGGGGGGGGCCGAAAACGCGGTGATCCTGATTTCCGACGATGGGGCCGAGGAATGGCCACGCATGGGCAAAGACGCAGTGGCCGAAAAACTGGCACGCAAGATTTCCGACGCGTTGGCCGGTTAGACAAGAGGATATCCGATGGTAGCAATTCGTGTGATCCGTGAGGACGGGGCCGACCCTTCGGTGCCCTTGCCATCTTATGAAACCACCGGAGCGGCAGGTGCGGATGTGCGTGCAAACTTGCCGGACAAGACGCCGGTCACGCTGCTGCCCGGTCAACGGGCTCTGGTTCCCACCGGACTGCGGATTGAAATCCCAAATGGGTATGAGGTGCAGGTCCGGCCCCGCTCGGGCTTTGCGCTGAAATACGGGATCACGCTGCCCAATACGCCGGGTACGATCGACAGCGACTATCGCGGCCCTCTGGGGGTGATCCTGTTGAACGCTGGGCAGGAGAGCTTTGAAATCACACATGGGGAACGTATCGCCCAACTGGTCGTCGCCCCGGTGGTGCAGGCGTCATTTGAGGCCACGGATACGCTCAGCGATACTGACCGCGGTGCAGGCGGGTTCGGTTCGACCGGGCGCGGCTGATGTTACTTGTCCTGATCATCGCCGCAGCGCTTTGGGGGCTCGGCTATCTGGCCGGCGTGTCACGCAATGCACGGATGATTTCGGTTGGGGTGTTGTTGCTGGGGGTAATCTCGGCACAGCTGGTTTTGCCCCTTGGTAACCCCCTGCGTCAGGCCACGGGTGGTTCTGCTGCGACCTGGTTGATTTTGGTTGGTACGGCGGTTCTGGTTCTGATCTATGGAAAGGGACTGAAAGCGCTGCGAAAACGCGCGGCGCCGGCCTCGAACAAGGAGCCAGCCATGCCCTCAGACAAATTCTCCGAGACCGAGCTTGACCGCTATGCCCGCCATATCGTGTTGCGCGAAATTGGTGGGCCAGGGCAGAAAAAGATGAAGCAGGCCCGCGTGCTTGTGATCGGCGCCGGGGGGCTTGGGGCGCCCGCTTTGCAGTATCTGGCTGCGGCCGGGGTCGGCACGATCGGGGTGATTGATGATGATGAGGTTGAGAACGCCAATCTTCAGCGTCAGGTGATCCACCAGGATGCGGATATCGGCATGCCCAAGGTTTTTTCGGCCCAGCAGGCCATGCTGGCGCAAAACCCGAATGTGGTTGTTCTGCCCTATCACCGCCGACTGACCGAAGAGGTCGCCACCGAGCTATTTTCCGATTTTGACGTCATCCTGGACGGAACTGATAATTTCGACACGCGCTATTTGGCCAATCGCACGGCGGTCGCGTTGGGTAAGCCGCTGATTTCGGGGGCTCTGTCGCAATGGGAAGGCCAGCTCAGCGTTTTCGACCCGGCCAACGATGCGCCTTGTTATCAGTGCATTTTCCCCGAGGCTCCGGCTCCAGGTCTGGCCCCGTCCTGCGCCGAGGCTGGGGTGATCGGCCCCTTGCCTGGCGTCGTCGGTTCGATGATGGCTGTTGAGGCGATCAAGGTGATCACCGGGGCGGGTCTGGCACTGAGGGGTGAGATGCTGATTTACGACGCTCTCTATGGCGAAAGCCGCAAGATTACACTGCCTCGCCGTGCAGATTGCCCCGTTTGTGGCAAAGGATAACCCCCCTGCTCTGGATCGAACGCGCCGTCGTTCTTAGGTAGGGGACAAAGGAGACTTCAATGACCAACCCGATTCTGTCCGCCTGGACCAGCGCGTTCGAAATTGCACCGTTCGACACGATATCCGACACGGATTTCGCCCCGGCCCTGGACGCGGCCATGCAGGCCCATAACGCTGAGATTGGCGCGATTGCCTCTAACCCGGAGGCCCCGACTTTTGCCAACACGGTCGAAGCGCTGGAAGCTGCAGGAGAGATGATGGACAAGGTTCTGTCTGTATTCTTCACGGTCGCGGGCGCAGACAGCAATCCCTTGCGTGAGGAGTTGCAGCGCGAATTTTCACCCAAGCTGGCCGCGCATTTCTCGGGGATTTCGTCCAACAAGGCGTTGTTTCAGCGGGTCGCCGACCTGTGGGCGCGCAAGGATGAACTGGGCCTGACGGATGAGCAGGCACGCGTTCTGATGCTGTCGCATCGCGGGTTTGTGCGCGCTGGTGCGGCGCTTGAGGGAAACGAAGACACGCGGATGCAAGAGATCAAAGCGCGGCTTGCCTCGCTGGGGACGTCCTTCACCCAGAACCTTCTTGCCGATGAGCGCGATTGGTTCATGGAATTGTCCGAAGATGACCTACAGGGGCTTCCTGATTTTGTGGTCAATTCTGCCCGGGCAGCGGGTGAGGAAAAGGGTGCAAAAGGACCGGTTGTCACCCTGTCCCGGTCACTGATCGTACCGTTTCTGCAGTTTTCACCGCGCCGGGATTTGCGCCAGAAAGCCTATCGCGCATGGACTGCCCGGGGGGCAAATGGCGGCGAGACTGACAACCGGGAAATTGCCGCCGAAATCCTGCAGTTGCGTCAGGAACGTGCAAAGCTGCTGGGCTATGAAAGCTTTGCCGATTTCAAACTGGAAACCGAAATGGCCCGCACGCCCGACCGCGTCCGTGATCTGCTGATGCAGGTTTGGGAGCCTGCCAAAACGCGCGCCAATGCTGATGCCGAAATCCTGACGCAGATGATGCAGAATGATGGGGTCAATGGGCCCTTGGAAGCGTGGGACTGGCGTTACTACGCCGAGAAACGCCGCAAGGCTGAACACGATCTCGATGAGGCGGCGCTGAAACCGTACCTGCAGTTGGATCGCATGATCGAGGCCTCTTTTGCCTGCGCGAACCGTTTGTTCGGGCTGGAATTCAAGCAGTTGGACATACCGCTGTACCATCCGGACTGCCGGGCCTGGGAGGTGACACGGAACGGGCAACATATCGCGGTGTTCATTGGGGATTACTTTGCACGCGGCTCCAAACGGTCAGGCGCTTGGTGCAGCGCGATGCGCGGGCAGGCAAAGTTTCCCAAGGTGCAGGCTCCGGTCGTGACCAACGTCTGTAATTTCGCCAAGGGTGATCCGGCGCTGCTGTCTTATGACGACGCTCGGACTTTGTTCCATGAATTCGGCCATGCGTTGCACCAGATGCTGTCGGACGTGACCTATGAAAGCATCTCGGGCACCTCCGTTGCGCGCGACTTTGTCGAGCTGCCCAGCCAGCTATACGAACACTGGCTTGAAGTCCCTGAAGTTCTGGCCGAATTCGCCACCCATGCCGAAACCGGCGAACCGATGCCGCAGGAGATGCTAAAGAAAGTGCTCAAGGCCGTCAATTTCGATCAGGGGTTCCAGACTGTAGAATATGTGGCCTCGGCGCTGGTTGATCTGGCCTTTCATGAGGGCGCTGTGCCCGACGATCCGATGGCGAGACAGGCCGAAGTTCTGGCGGATCTTGGAATGCCCGCGGCAATCGGGATGCGCCATGCCACGCCGCATTTTGCGCATGTGTTTGCTGGTGACGGCTATAGCGCTGGCTATTACAGCTATATGTGGTCCGAGGTCATGGATTCAGACGCCTTCGCCGCGTTCGAAGAGGCGGGGGGCGCCTTTGATTCCGAACGCGCAAAAGCGCTGGAGGAAAATATCCTGTCCACCGGCGGTTCCCGCGAAGCCGAAGAACTATATCTGGCCTTCCGCGGTCGTTTGCCGGGGGTCGAGGCCCTGCTGAAGGGGCGCGGCCTTATCGCAGCCTAATATCCCAATTCGCGGTCAACGAGGTGCAGGAAAGGCTCGCCCGCCTCACCTCTGCGAATATTATCACTGATCACCTGCGCCGATGTAACGGGGCGGGTTTCAGAGGCAATGTGAGGCGTCACCGTGACGTTTGGATGCGTCCAATACGGGTGGCTCGCAGGCAGCGGCTCGACCCGGAAAACATCCAGCGTTGCGTGACCGATCTGGCCCGTATCCAGAGCTGCCAGCAAGGCGTGATCGTCGATCAGCGGTCCTCGGCCCGGGTTGATGATATGCGCACCCTTAGGCATCAGCGACAGGGTTTCGGCGTTCAGTGTGTTTTCCGTGGCAGGCGTATCGGGCAGCAATAAAACCGCGATCTCGGCCTGTGTCAGTGCCGCACGCAACCCATCCTCACCGTGAAAGCAGGTGACCCCGGGGATGGCCTTGGCCGAGCGGCTCCAGCCGGTAACGTTGAAATTCAGTGTCGACAGCGCGCGGGCTGCGGCCTCTCCCAATGCGCCAAGGCCCAGGATGCAGACGGTTCTGTCCGAGGCCAGCGGTGGTGGATCTGGGGCCCAAACCCCATCCTGAACCGTGATGTGCAGGTCCATACCCAGATGATAGCGCAGCACGTGACCGACGACCCATTCGGTCATTCCCTGCGTCAACCCGTGGTCCACCATTCGCGCCAGCGGCACAGTCAGAGTGTCATTCTCGACGATGCTTTCGATCCCAGCCCATAGGCTGAGCACGGCCTTGAGGCGGGTGTAAGGTGCAAAATCCCGTAAGCCGCTATTGGGCGCATAGACGACGTAATCCACCTGATCTGGTTCAAACGTGGTGCCTAGCTGAAACACGACCCCGGCATTAGTCAGGTACTGTGTCATCAAGGGTTGATACACGGGCCATAGTTCGGGGCGTGCCGAGAACAGGATGTTTGCAGTCATAACGGGCCTTTCGGATCAGCGGGGGCGGTGAATATGGGCACTTTGGACGATGCCGAAAGCTGCCATCAAAACCAGCATGGCCGAACCGCCATAGCTGACCATCGGCAGGGGAACTCCTACGACTGGGGCCAAGCCCATGACCATCGACATGTTCACGGCAAAGAATAGGAAGAAGTTCAGTGCGATACCCAGCGTGACCAAAGAGGAAAACCTGTCCTTGGTTGTCAGGGCCGTAACCAGGCAGAAGATCAGGATCAGCCCATAGAGAACCAGCAGGGTGATGCCGCCGACAAATCCGAATTCTTCGGCCAGCGTCGTAAAGATGAAATCTGTGTGTTTCTCGGGCAGGAAGTTCAGGCGCGATTGTGTGCCCTGCATGAACCCGCGCCCGTTCCAGCCTCCGGACCCCAGCGCGATCTTGGATTGGGTGATGTGATACCCCGCGCCCAGCGGATCGGTGGAGGGATCAAGGAAGGTGTCGATGCGGCGGAACTGGTAATCCTTGAGCAACTGCCACTCGGTTCCGCGGCTGTTGAAGACCGTGGCGATCAGACCGACACCTGCGGCAATAACCGCAGCGAAATAGGCCCAGTGAACGCCGGCCAGAAACATCAGGCCTCCCCCCGCCGCCAGCAGCAGGATCGAGGTGCCGAGATCCGGCTGGCGCAACACCATGAAGGTTGGGATCAGGATCAGGATGACAGGGATCAGAACCCAAAGGGGGTGTGACGTTTTATGCGATGGGAGCCAGTCGTAATAGGCCGCAAGCACCATCACCAGTGCTACTTTCATCACCTCTGATGGCTGCAGGCGCATGAACCCCAGGTCGATCCAGCGTTGCGCGCCCATGCCAACTGTTCCGAACAACTCGACCACCACAAGTAGAGCGATCGAGGCCAGATAAGCCAGAACCGACATATTTCGCCAGAACCAGATCGGGACCAGTGCCACAATGAACATCGCGGTCAGGCCCAACCCAAAGCGTTCCATCTGAGGTTCGGCCCAAGGGGTCCATGATCCACCCGCCACCGAGTACAGCATCAGGAACCCTGCGCTGGCCACGCTGATCAGCAGCAGGGTCAGGGGCCAGTTCATATACAGGAACTTGCGGAACCCCGATGGCGTGGATTTGACGGCATATTCAAGATAGCTCATGCGCGGTCCTTCTGGGGCGGACGCGCTTTGGGGCGGCGGTCGCCCTCCAGCCGTTTTTGCTGTTCCTTGATACGCTCACGATCGGCGGCCGGATAGGCTTCGAGTGGTGGCGTACCGTTGTACAGCGCCTGCAGCATGATATCCCGTGCAACTGGTGCCGCGGCCTTCGACCCCCCCCCGCCATGTTCCACCACGACGGCTACGGCGTATTTCGGGTTGTCATAGGGGGCAAAGCTGACGAACAGCGCGTGGTCACGGCGTTCCCACGGCAGGTCTTCGTTGCGGATAACGCCAGCCGCACGCTCTGCCTTGGTGATATTGCGGACCTGGCTGGTGCCTGTCTTGCCCGCCATGCGGAACTCATCCGAAATGATGCGGCTGCGATAGGCCGTCCCGCGCCGGTCGTTCGAGACCGAGAACATCGCCTTGCGGACATATTCCAGATTAGTCCGATTGACCGCCAGCGGTTCCCCGGCGCCCGAGGGTTGTTCGACCCCATTGACCGAACGCACAAGGCGTGGCGAGACCGCACGCCCAGTTGCAATCCGGGCTGTCATGACGGCTAGTTGCAGCGGTGAGGCCAGCATAAAGCCCTGACCGATTGAGGCATTGGCAGTGTCACCTACCAGCC
Source organism: Ruegeria sp. CDSA241 (assembly GCF_059611265.1). Taxonomy (NCBI): domain Bacteria; kingdom Pseudomonadati; phylum Pseudomonadota; class Alphaproteobacteria; order Rhodobacterales; family Roseobacteraceae; genus Ruegeria; species Ruegeria sp. CDSA241. The sequence goes on along the minus strand of NZ_JBXWPF010000001.1, from coordinate 194,976 downwards.
ATTCTTCGCCGTGGACACGCTCTTTCCAAGCCTGATTGGGGGCAAGCCCTGCAGCCACTGCGGACATCGGGATATCGTGCTTCACGCCCAGCCCAAAGATACGAGCCATGTCGGAGATATTGTCGATGCCTGTGCGCAGGGCAACGTCGTAATAATACACATCGCAGCTGCGTTTCAGAGACAGACCAAGATCAACTGTACCATGCCCGCCGCGTTTCCAACAATGGAACCGGCGACTGCCGACTTTCAAGTGGCCGGGGCAGTAAACAGTGTTTCCAGGACCGATGACCCCAGCCTCAAGCGCGGCCATGGCGGTGATCATCTTAAAGGTCGAGCCGGGTGGATAAGTGCCCTGTACTGTCTTGTTGGCCAACGGGCGATAGTTGTCTTGTGTCAGAGCCCGGTAATCGGCAACCGAGATTCCGCGCACAAAAAGGTTGGGATCAAAGCTGGGTGCGGAACTGATGGCGCGGATATCACCGGTCTCACAGTCGATCACCACTGCTGCGGCGCTTTCACCAGCCAAACGGGCCTGAGCGTATTGTTGAAGATCGGCATCGACCGACAGTTGCAAATCGGCTCCGGCCAAACCTTCTTGACGGTCAAGTTCACGCATCACGCGGCCGGTGGCGTTCACTTCGACGCGTTTGGCGCCTGCTTTGCCGCGCAGGCTGATTTCCTGTTTGGCCTCAAGCCCGACCTTGCCAATCTGAAAACGGGGAATGCGCAGAACGGGTTCCGGATCTTCTATCTGACTGAGGTCGTAATCGCTGACCGGTCCGACATAGCCGACGATATGCGCGAAATCCTCATATCTGGGATATTGCCGGGTCATCCCAACCTCGGGTGTGACACCGGGCAGGGCGGGGGCGTTGACGGCAACTTTCGAGATATCTTCCCACGTGACTTGATCGGCCAGAGTGACCGGCAGGAACGGGGCCGATCTGCGCATTTCGGTCATGGCGCGTTCGATCTCATCCTCGGTCAGTGGGATCAGTTCAGAAAGCTTGGAGATGACAGCTTCAACATCGCCCGCATCTTCGCGCACCATGACGATACGGTAGGACGGAGAGTTTTGCCCGATGATCTGCCCGTTGCGATCGTATATTCGACCACGTGTGGGCGGGATCAGTCGGATGTTAATCCGGTTTTCCTCGGCCAACAGGCGGTATTCGTCAGCCTGATCTACCTGCATAAACCGCATCCGGGCGGCCAGACCCCCGATAAAAGCGGCTTGCAGGCCTCCAAGGATCAACGCACGGCGTGGCAAACGTTTATAGGCGAGGCCCTGTGACTTGGGTTTGCGCTGTTTCATTACCGCCCTCCGGACAGGCCAGGGTCAGAAGGTGCGGCACGACGCACACCAAAACCGTTCTGACTGAGCAGAACGATCAATGGGTAGATCCCGATTGTCAGAACCACTTGCACCACGACCATCCCCAATGCCGCTTGTTGCACGGACAGAATAGCAAGAATGACGCGATTCAGGAAAAAAACAGCTGTGATCACGACGGCAACGGTGGTCCATTCGCCCAAAAAGCCCGCGTCGCGCAACCCGGGAGTTGCGGACTGAAGATAGGCAGTACCCAACACAACAAGCGCGGCCAGCAACCCGGGGGGACGTTGAAACAGAAGGTCGGCTGCCAGCATGATCAGGGCGACCAGCAGGGTTGGCACATATTCGGGGCGCCGCAGAACCCAGGCAAAGGTCAACGCAATCAGGAAATCCGGAAACGGCCAGCGATCCGGCTGCGTGTCCAGTGGCAGCAGGTGCAGGAACAAGACCAGCAGCGCCAACAGCAGATACAGGCCACGTTTGGGCCACAGATCGGACGCGGCACTATCCATCGCCGGTCTCCGTCGGTGTCAGTGCCGCCTCGGGTTGGCGTGGGCCGACAATTCCTCCGGGGTTCTGAATAAGTGGCGCAGACTGATAGCGCAGCACTCTTAGAAATTTGAGCCGTTCAAAATCTGCAGACAGCCGCACCCGCAGGCGGCCACCCGGATCAGCGGTAATCTGACCGATCAGCAGGCCGCCAGGGAAAACGCCGCCATCCCCCGAGGTCACAACCCTGTCGCCCGGGCGGACCAGTTCGCGATTCTCCAGAAACTCAACCACAGGCGCGGCGGTGTTGTCCCCGGCAATCAGAGCGGTCTGCCCCGACGGTTGAATCGTGGCAGGTATCGCGCTGGTTGCGTCGGTCATCAGGATCACCCGTGCGGTATCTGGACCAACTCCCGAGATACGGCCGACAACGCCAATCCCGTCCATGGTGGCCCATCCATCCATGATTCCGTCACGCTCGCCCACGTTCAACAGAACCGACTGCCGGAACGGAGAACCGCTATCGGCCATGACGACCCCGGTAATATAGGTCAGGCGCGGATCGAGACGCACATTGTTTAGATCCAGAAGCCGGGCATTTTCCTGCTCAAGTTGCAGTGCGGCCTCTTTCCAGGCGCGCATCAGACGCAACTCGCTGCGCAATTCCTGGTTCTGCTCGCTCAGGCGTTGATAGCTCTGAAAATCCCGTGCCAGATTGACCGCAGCGGTAACCGGAACCATCGCCCAATCCATCGAGGGCACCACGTTGTCGACAACCTGCGCCCGAAACCGTTCGACGCGAGGGCTGTCAATGCGCCAGACCAGAAAGATGCCCAGAAGGCACAGAACCACGATCCCCAGCAGCAGACGGCGGAGCGGGGTGGTGTATTCATCGCGCTGTGATCGGTCCTTTGCCACAGGACTCCTTCCCGTGCTGCTCGCGCCCGAATGTACCCTTTAGAGGGTGCGCGCCTTAGCTTTCGTAGTCAATCGCGTGGCGCAGCTGTTTTTCGTATTCCAGTGCCTTGCCGGTGCCCAAAGCCACACAGTTCAGGCTTTCATCAGCAATTGACACGGCCAGACCTGTCTGTTCCCGCAGTGCCAAATCCAAATCGCCCAACAAAGCACCGCCACCGGTCAGCATGACGCCGCGGTCCACGATATCTGCGGCCAGATCAGGTGGCGTGGTTTCAAGTGCGGTCATAACGGCTTCGCAGATTGCCTGAACCGGTTCCGACAGGGCCTCGGCGACCTGCGCCTGGCTGATTTCGATTTCTTTGGGCACGCCATTCAACAGATCGCGGCCACGGATATGCATCGACTGGCCGCGCCCGTCATCAGGCATACGGGCGGTTCCGATGGTGGTCTTGATCCGCTCGGCGGTGGATTCACCCACCAACAGGTTCTGCTGGCGGCGCAAGTATGAGATAATCGCCTCATCCATCCGGTCTCCGCCGACGCGGACCGAACGGGCATAGACAATGTCGCCCAGCGACAGAACGGCAACCTCGGTGGTACCGCCGCCGATGTCCACAACCATGTTGCCGGTCGGGTCGGTGATGGGCATTCCTGCACCAATAGCCGCAGCGATGGGTTCGGCGATCAGGCCCGCCCGGCGAGCGCCTGCGGACATAACCGATTGGCGAATGGCCCGTTTTTCAACAGGCGTAGCACCATGGGGGACGCAGACAATGATTTTGGGCTTTGAGAATGTGGAGCGTTTATGCACCTTACGAATAAAGTGCTTGATCATTTCTTCAGCGGTGTCGAAATCCGCAATCACGCCTTCGCGCATGGGGCGGATCGCTTCGATCGAACCAGGGGTTCGGCCCAGCATCAGCTTGGCATCCTCACCGACGGCGAGGACTTTCTTAACCCCATCCTTGACGTGGTAAGCCACAACTGAAGGTTCCGACAGGATCACACCGCGCCCTTTGACATAAACAAGCGTATTTGCTGTTCCAAGGTCGATCGCCATGTCCGCTGAGAACAAGCCGCCCAGATTGCCAAAGATGCCCATGTTGTACTGATCCCGTTCGTCAGAATTTCTACTGCCCGCGACTCGACGGTTCCGGGACGGATGTCTTATAGGGTGCCATCTCGCCCGGTAAAAGGGCTGATTCCGCGTAACTCAGCACCTTTCCGCCTTATTGAGAGGGACTTTAGAAGGCAACATGCTCTCTTATCAACACATTTACCACGCCGGGAATCTGGCTGATGTTCAAAAGCACGCTCTTTTGGCATGGGTACTGGACTATCTGACGCGAAAAGATAAGCCGATAACCTATCTTGAAACCCATTCCGGGCGTGGCCTGTACCAGTTAGACGCAGCAGAAGCCGTGCGCACAGGCGAGGCCGCCGTAGGTATCAAGCGAGCGCAGCGCGAAGGGTGGTTTCCATCTGATCATCCTTTGTCGCAGGCGCTGGCCAAGGTTCATGAACGGCACGGAGAAAACAGCTATGCCGGTTCGCCGCTGATCGCGGCCAACCTGCTGAGGGATCAGGACAGCCTGCATTTCGCAGAGCTGCACCCGCAGGAATACGCGGCATTGTCGATGACCATGTCCCCCTTTGGGGCAAAGGAGTACAAACAGGACGGGTTTGAGCTGGCGCAGTCGTTGCTGCCGCCAACGCCGCGGCGCGGGATGCTGATGATTGATCCCAGCTATGAGGTGAAGGCGGATTATGACCGGCTGCCGGGCGTGATCTCAAAACTGCACCGTAAATGGAATGTGGGCGTCATCGCGCTGTGGTATCCGATCCTGACCGATCAACGCCAGGCCCCGATGATTGCCGCGTTGAAGGCGCAGGGCTTTCCCAAGGCGATCTGTCATGAAGTCCAGTTTGCACCTGCGCGGGAAGGTCACCGAATGGTCGGATCAGGGATGTTCCTGCTGAACGCGCCCTTTGGCATCCAAGATGAAATGGACCGTCTGTCAGAGCTGTTCAAAGGGCTGTGACGCCAGTCTGATTTCGGACCATAGGGTTCTCCCGCCCCATTTGCCAGCATCTTAAAGATGCCGTCAAACGTGTTGGGCCCGGCAGCGCGCCGCAGGCGCGCTGCCGGGCCCAAAGCCGCAAGGGCGTCCGGCGTAGCCGGGCACCTGCAGGTGCGGGAGCCCTTGGGAGTTTCATCTGGCGGTCAGGTCAGGTCCTTGTAGCTGATTTCACGCGTGTCTGCACCTGGCCCGGCCTTTTCACGGCGCATGATCAGGCGGTTCAGTGCGTGGATATAGGCCTTGGCGGATGCCACGACCGTATCGGTATTCGCTGACTGACCGGTGGCGATCATGCCGTCCTCTTCCAGCCGAACCGATACGGTTGCCTGCGCATCAGTACCCTCGGTCACAGCATGGACCTGATACAGTTGCAGGCGGGCGGTGTTGGGATAGATTCGGCGAACGGCTTTGAAGGTGGCATCGACTGGACCGTCGCCATGTTCGGTCGCGACAATGTCCTTGCCATCCACTTCCAGTTCGACCGTCGATTCCGCCTGACCGCCGGTGCCGCAGGTGACTTTCATCGAAACCAACTGCAGGTGATCGTCGGCCTCATCATCCTGGCTCATCAACGCGATCAGGTCGTCGTCAAAAACCTCTTTCTTGCGGTCGGCCAGATCCTTGAACCGCACGAAGATGTCCTTGAGCTGATTGTCACCGACCTCAAAGCCGAGCGTTTCCAGCTTATCGCGCAACGCAGCCCGGCCCGAGTGTTTGCCAAGCGGCAAAGAGGTGCCCGACAGGCCGATATCTTCAGGGCGCATGATCTCGAAATTCTCTCGGTTCTTCAGCATGCCGTCCTGATGGATTCCGCTTTCATGCGCAAAGGCATTCTTGCCGACAATGGCTTTGTTGAACTGAACCGGGAAGCCCGCAACCGTCGCAACCCGGCGCGAGATATGCATGATCTTGGTGGTGTCGATGCCGGTATGCCACGGCATGATGTCATTGCGGGTGCGCAGCGCCATCACAACTTCTTCCAGCGCAGTATTGCCCGCACGCTCGCCAAGGCCATTGATGGTGCACTCGATTTGACGCGCACCACCAGCGACAGCCGCCAGTGAGTTCGCCGTCGCCATGCCAAGATCGTTGTGGCAATGGGTGGCAAACACCACCTCATCCGCGCCCGGAACCGTTTCGATCAGGCGCTTGATCAGGTCAGCGGATTCGACAGGTGCCGTGTAACCGACAGTGTCGGGGATGTTGATCGTCGTGGCACCGGCCTTGATCGCGATCTCGATCACACGGCACAGATAATCCCACTCGGTCCGGGTCGCATCCATCGGCGACCACTGTACATTTTCGCACAGGTTGCGGGCGTGGCTGACGGTTTCGTGGATCTTGTCGGCCATCTCGTCCATGGTCAGGTTCGGAATGGCACGGTGCAGTGGAGAGGTGCCGATGAAAGTGTGGATGCGGTTCTTGCCAGCGTGTTTGATCGCCTCCCAGCAGCGGTCGATATCAGCGAAATTCGCACGGGCCAACCCACAGATGCGGCTGTTTTGTGATCGCTCGGCAATCTCGCTGACGGCTTTGAAGTCGCCTTCTGATGCGATCGGGAAACCGGCCTCGATGATGTCAACACCCATCTCGTCCAGCAGTTCCGCGATTTCCAGCTTTTCGGCATGGGTCATGGTCGCGCCGGGGCTCTGCTCGCCGTCGCGCAAAGTGGTGTCAAAGATCAAGACGCGGTCTTGGTCGGTCACATTGGTCATGGGATTCTCTTTCTTCTTCTGTCCTAAAGCCTATGGCGCGCGGGCGTCCTCCTCTGAGCGGGCGCGCCGGGTGGCACGCTCAGAGGCGGATTAGGATCAGTAGGCCACGCAGAGACGCACCGCAGGGGGCGGTGTCGGCAACAAGGATATCTGCGCGGTTGATCATGGGGTTGAGCTTATACAGCGCATGCGGGGAATGAAAAGTAGGAATTTCATGCAGACGTCAAAACCTGCACGAACCGTGACGGTTGATTGCCGAGTGAAGACCGCTAGTTGATCCGGAATGGAAAAAGCTCTCATCATAGGTGCCTCGGGTGGTATCGGTGCCGCGCTGCAAAGGCTGTTGACCATGCAATCCGTAGACGTAACCACCTTGTCGCGTTCTGCTGATGGTTTCGACCTCACGAATGTCGAAGCTGTCGGCCCGGCTCTGGAAGCATTGCAATGCCCGTTTGACATGATCTTCATTGCGACGGGTGCTTTGGAAATCAATGGTGCACAGCCAGAGAAGTCCATCAGATCAATTTCAGCGCAAGCAATGATGGACCAGTTTGCCCTGAATGCGGTTGGTCCGGCCCTTGTGCTGTCACACGCTGCGCGGCTGCTACCACGGGACAGGCGATCTGTCGTAGCGGTGTTGTCCGCCCGCGTCGGATCAATCGGAGATAATCAGCTGGGTGGATGGATCAGCTATCGGGCCTCAAAAGCTGCGGCCAACCAGATTGTGCGCACATCCGCGATTGAGCTGGCCCGCACCCACAAAGAGGCGATCTGTGTGGCCCTGCATCCGGGCACAGTGCGTACAGAATTCACGCGCAAATATGTCGGGCGACACCCGGCCGTTGAATCGGATGAAGCTGCGCGAAACCTGCTGAGCGTCGCCAAGGCGCTTGTGCCCGCAGACACGGGCGGGTTCTTCGACTGGGCTGGAAAACCTGTGCCGTGGTGAGACCCGCTAACCGTCAGAGGCAGGGCTGGTTGCCGTTGTCGCGCTGTCGTCTGCCGGAGCACTCTCCTGCGGCTCGCTGGTGTTTTCACCCGGCAGAACACCGTTTTCCCAGACGCCGGTTTCTTCTTTGCCGTCTGCATAGCGCATCGTGCCGTCACCGTGGCGTTTGTTGTCCAAAAACCCACCTTCGTACACGTCACCAGTCGCATAGGTAGCGGTTCCGGTGCCGCTGATCTTCCCCTCGACCCAACCGCCTGTATAGGTGAAGCCGCGCGGTGTGGTTATCGATCCTTGCCCGTGGCGCTGCCCATCTTTGAAATCACCCTTGTAGGTCGTTCCGTCCGGGAAGCTGGCTGTGCCCTCGCCCTGGCGCGCACCGTCGACCCAATCGCCTTCATATTTGTACCCGTTTGCAAATGTCAGAACACCGGTGCCGTGGTTCAGACCGTTCTTGAACTGCCCATCGTAGATGGCGCCGTTCGGGTAAGTGGCCTTGCCCTGACCCTCGAAGACGCCGGCGATCCAGTCGCCGTCGTAAATCAGGCCATCAGGATAGGTGTGCATTCCTTTGCCATGGGGCAGGTCTGCACTGAAATCACCGACATAGGTCGAACCGTCAGGATAGGTCAGCTCTCCGAGGCCCTCAATCTGGCCGTCTTTCCATTCACCAGTATAGTCAAACCCGTCCGTGCCCAGAAAACGGCCTTTGCCGTGGCGGCGATCATCGTGATAGTCACCTTCGTAAATGGCGCCACTGGCATAGGTTGCCTTGCCCTTGCCTTGTCGGCGCCCATCAAAAAAGTCGCCTTCATACAAATCGCCATTGGCTTGCAGTAGACGGCCTTTTCCGGTCATGCGATTTTCGGACCAGTCACCCGTATAACTCATACCTTCCGGCCGTGTCAGGCTACCTGTGCCATGACGCTTGCCGTCTTTGATGTCGCCCTCATACACGTTGCCTTTGGCTGAGGTGATCTTGCCTTTGCCCTGCTTGACCCCGTCGACCCAGTCGCCCTCGTAGACCTCTCCGGTCGGGTCGGTCAGAGTGCCTTTGCCGTGGTGCCGGGCATTCTTGAACCCACCTTCGTATTTCGCTCCGTTGGCATAGACGGCGACTCCTTGGCCGTTGAACGAGCCATCGGCCCATTCCCCTTCATAGCTGCCACCATCAGCATAGATGATCGTTCCGAACCCTTCGGGTTGACCGTTGGCAAAGGCGCCCTGATAGATCGACCCGTTAGCATAGCGCGCGATACCCTGACCCTGAATTTCGCCTTCGATCCATTCGCCTTCGTATTCGAAACCATCCGGCAACTGGTAGGTGCCGGTTCCGTGCCGCAGGCCATTTAGGAACGTGCCTTCGTATACGCCGCCCACTTCGTCATCGGCCACGACTACCTGATCGTTCTGCGCGAAGGCGGTCAGCGCTGACAGGGTCAATGCAACTGCGGCGATTGAAGTGCGAAAAACGTTCATGTTTGGTCCTGTCTGCGCGAGCATCGTGCTTTTGCGCAAAACTAGGATACCGACGCAGGCAGGGCAACGGCTTTTGCCTTATTGGTCTTTCACTCGCGGTGCGATCTGGTAAATGGCAATAGGACAGACGAGGGCAAGAGGGCAGTATGGCCGACCGTTTCCGTATCACTCTGGCGCAACTCAATCCCATTGTCGGGGATTTGGAAGGCAATGCGGCCAAGGCTTTTTCTGCGTGGGAACAGGCGCGCGAGGCCGGTGCCCAACTTGTTGCTTTCCCCGAGATGTTCATCACCGGCTATAATACGCAGGACCTTGTGATCAAGCCCGCGTTCCACAAAGCCGCAATGAAAGCTGTTGAGGCGCTTGCGGAACGTTGCGCCGATGGACCTGCGATTGCGATCGGTGGGCCGTGGTTCGAAGATGACCGGCTGTATAACGCCTATCTCATCCTCAAGAACGGCAGGATCAGCAGTAAAGTGCTGAAACATCACCTGCCGAATGAGACAGTCTTTGACGAAGTGCGCCTATATGATTCCGGCCCGCTGGGCGGTCCCTATTCGGTTGGCAACTCTCGGATCGGCAGCCCGATCTGCGAAGACAGCTGGCATCCGGATGTTGCCGAGACGCTGGAGGAGACAGGAGCCGAGTTTCTGCTGATCCCCAACGGCTCGCCTTATTTCCGAAACAAATATGATGTGCGCCTGAACCATATGGTGGCGCGCGTGGTTGAGACCGGATTGCCGCTGATTTACCTGAACATGGTCGGAGGGCAGGACGATCAGGTCTTTGACGGGGCGACCTTCGGGTTGAATCCAGGCGGAGAACTGGCATTCCGAATGCCTGTGTTCGACGAAGCGATAGCGCATGTGGATCTTGAACGCGGCGATGCAGGTTGGCGCATAATTCCGGACGAGATTGTGCCGCAGCCAGATGCGTGGGAGCAGGACTATCGCGCGATGGTCCAGTCTCTGCGTGATTACATGGCCAAAACCGGGTTCAAAAAGGGTGTTCTGGGTCTCTCTGGCGGCGTTGATTCAGCCCTTGTCGCGGCAATAGCGGTGGATGCGATTGGCGCTGAAAATGTTCGCTGCGTGATGTTGCCGTCGGAATATACCAGCCAGGATTCTTTGGATGATGCCGAAGCGGTGGCTAAGTCGTTGGGTGTTCACTATGATTTCGTCCCTATTGCACAGGGGCGCGCGGCGATCACGGATACGCTTGCCCCATTGTTTGCCGGGCGAGACGAAGATCTGACCGAAGAAAACATCCAGTCCCGCCTGCGGGGGCTGTTGCTGATGGCCCTGTCGAACAAGTTCGGCGAGATGCTGCTGACCACAGGCAACAAATCCGAAGTCGCCGTTGGATATGCCACGATCTATGGGGATATGAACGGTGGTTATAATCCGATCAAAGACCTGTACAAAACCCGCGTGTTCGAGACCTGCCGCTGGCGCAATGCCAATCATCGCGGCTGGATGAAAGGCCCTGAGGGTGAAGTCATCCGACCCTCGGTCATCGACAAACCTCCTAGTGCCGAGTTGCGCGAAGACCAGAAGGACAGTGACAGCCTGCCGGATTATCCGGTTCTGGACGCCATTCTGGATATATTGGTTGATCAGGATGGGTCGATCGCGGATTGCGTAGCCGCCGGGTTCGAAGAAGCCGTTGCGCGCCGGATCGAACATTTGGTCTATATCAGCGAATACAAACGGTTTCAGTCCGCCCCGGGGACACGTTTGACCAAGCGGGCATTCTGGCTGGATCGTAGGTATCCTATCGTGAATCGTTGGCGCGACAGGACCTGACGCCTTACAGGAATCACCATTCTGACGCGAAAACTGTTTCCAATTTATGGGCAATAGTCGCCTGCTTCTGGAACTGTTTTTGTTTTTGAATGCAGCGGCTTAGATTTTCTTGGGCGTATCCGAGCCCCACTTGATGCTCGGTCTTTTTTTTGCCACATTTTAGCTTGATTGTTGCCCTATGTGGGGCGGATGCGACGCATTGTGGGAAATAGGTGTTGATGAGCTTTCCCTTCGGTCTTTAGCGACGCGTCCGAAATTGGATGTCTGAGTTAACGATTTGGTGCCATTATGTACGATGAATACGATAAACCGCTTCATTCACCGCCAAAATGGCGGTCTATGCAATCCGAAGGTCGGTCTCTGGATGAGGCAAAGGTAGATGCTGCCATTGCCAATTTGTTGAATGAAGAGGTGCCCAAAGAGGAATCCACGACGGTGGGCCCCGGCGCGCAGTTTCTGGAAACAGAAGCCAAGGTGCCGGAAGGCAGTATCGCTACCTCTTTGCGTCAGAAACTGGCTGAATTGTGCGGCGCGGCCTGAAGTTTTCAAAATCCTGAATTAGATGCGCTGGCTTGCCACGTTGGCCGAATGGTCACAGGCCTGAGCAATAGTCATTGAAGCGAAGTTTCTTCTGTTGCGTCTGTCCTGATCCCGCGCCTTCATTGCGGTCCGTGCAATGAGTTATGAGCGGTTGATGCCTGGCCCCAAGCCTAATGCTGTTGAACCCGATCTAAAGCTGCCAAAAGCCGTTGATGTTGTTGTCATTGGTGGAGGAATTATTGGGGCATCAACCGCCCTCGAACTGTCAGAGCGGGGAATGTCTGTCCTTCTGTGCGAAAAGGGACAAATTGCCTCTGAGCAGAGTTCACGGAACTGGGGATGGGTGCGTTTGGGTATGCGCGATCCTCGGGAAATCCCGCTGATGCAGGAATCACAGCGTATCTGGGCGCAGCTCGATCAACGCACCGGGCGCAAGACAGGTTTCACACAGGCCGGTATCCTGTTCGGCGCCTCAGGCAAGCGGGAACAGAGCAATCTTGAACGCTGGCTTCGCCATGTGGAGGGGTTGAATACTGGGGCAAGGATGGTGTCCGGGGCTCTGTTGGCGGAACTTATGCCAGACCATCAGACGGGGTTGGATTGCGCATTGTTTATGCCGCAAGACGGTAGGGCGGAACCGCAATGGGCTGCACCCGCAATCGCCGAAGCTGCGCGTGACCGGGGGGCCCTGTTGATGACCAACTGTGCAGTGCGCTGTCTGGATACAGAGGCGGACCGTGTCGTCGGTGTCTTCACAGAACGCGGTCGCGTGGCCTGCGGCAATGTCGTACTGGCGGGCGGTGCGTGGTCGCGCTTGTTTGCAGGGAATGCTGGAGTTGATTTTCCACAACTGAAGGTGCTGAACACCGTATTCCGAACCTCTCCGGTTTCCGGTCCTGAGGCTGCCTTGTGGTCGGACAATTTTGCAATACGCAAGCGGGACGACGGAGGGTATACGATTGCGTCCGGGCACGAAAACACCGTTGATATCGTGCCGGATAGCCTTCGTCTGGCGTGGCAATTTCTTCCTGCGTTTCGCCAGGAGTGGCGGTCGCTGCGGTTTCGGGTGTCGAAGCGGTGGGCCGAAGAGGCGCGACAAGATCGGAGGTGGTTGCCCACGGATGTGACACCGTTCGAACTTTGCCGCACTCTGGATCCCGAACCATCGCTCCGGGTGTTGCGGCGGGCTTGGAAAAGCGCAATCAGTGGTATTCCCGCGCTAAAGCAGGTTGAAATCGTTCAAAGCTGGGCAGGGATGATTGATGTAACGCCGGATGCGATCCCGATCATCTCGCACGTGGACCACAGGCCCGGCTTGTTCATCGCTACGGGTTTCTCGGGTCATGGGTTCGGAATCGGGCCCGGTGCCGGGCGGCTGATGGCTGATCTGGTCTCGGGCAATGTCCCCTGTGTTAATCCGGCCGTTTTCCGCCTGTCCCGCTTTACGGACGGGTCGAAAATCCGGCCGGACCTGGGGTATTAGACGTTAACCCATCATCTGATAGCTGACCGGGACAAATCGGAACCCATCGCCGCGCGTCTCGACGAAACCGGCGGCAGGGAAGGGCATGTGATATCCGATCATCGGGATTTTGTCCGCCGCCAGCATTCCCAGCACATTACGCCGAGAAGCGGCGGCTGCGGCTTTGTCCATGTCGAATTTCACTTCCCACTCGGGTTGGGCGAAGGACCAGACATAGTGATTGGCCAGATCGGCCGTCAGCACCAGACGTTGACCGTTGCTTTCCAGATGAAAGACCGTGTGTCCGGGGGTATGCCCATGCGCTGAAACGGCGGTTATTCCGGACAGAACCTCGCCGCCATCGCCGACAAAGGTCATCTTTTCGGCCATTGGGGTCACTTTGGCGGCGACCAGATCGCCGACCCGATTGCCGGAATCCTGCGCGGCCCAAAAGTCATACTCGGATGATGCGGTGACATAGCGCGCATTCGGGAAGGTTGGCGCGTCATTTGTGGTCATGCCGCCAATATGGTCAGGGTGCATATGGGTGATGACGACGACGTCGATTTGATCCGGGTTCACGCCTGCATCTGCCAATGCCGCCTGAATGCCGCCTTGCCCAAGGCCAGTATCAAACAGCACAAGTTCAGATCCGGTATTGACCAGCGTTGGTGTGAAAAAGAACTGGGCTTTATCGGTAGGAATAAAATTCTGGGCCGATACGTTTGCAAATTCCTCATCCGTGGCGCCACCGCCGAAAATCTCTTTGGCGCCATCGCGCGGCAGGCTGCCATCCAGCAGAGTTGTTACGGTGAAATCGCCCAGCTGGAACGATTTCGCGATGATTGAATTCGCTTTGGTATCGCTTGCTGCAGCCAGGATTGGGGTAGCAGCTGATGCAAAAGGCAATGCTGCCGCCGCGCCCAGTGCGGCCCTACGAGTTAGTGTAACGGTCATTTTGAGATCTCCCTGTGTGTGCCAGCACTTTGAAGATAGGGTATCGCCCGAGGATTGCCACCTGACGTTGGCGTGAACCGGTGCGGTGGCTGGACAATTTGCCCATCCTGTGAGAAGAGCCGCGCCAACAGGAGACTCCTATGACAACCACCCGTTTCGCCCCGTCGCCCACCGGTTACATCCATGTGGGCAACCTGCGCACAGCGCTGATGAACTACTTGATTGCCCGCAAGGCCGGCGGCACGTTCATCCTGCGTATCGACGACACAGACCCCGAGCGGTCGAAGGAAGAATATGTCGATGCCATCAAGCAGGACCTCGAGTGGTTGGGCCTGCATTGGGACCGGGTCGAACGACAGTCCGAGCGTCTGGACCGCTATGCCGAGGCAGCCGACAAGCTGCGCGAGATGGGTCGTTTCTATGAGGCTTTCGAAACCCCGACCGAGCTGGACCTCAAGCGCAAGAAGCAGCTGAATATGGGCAAACCGCCGGTCTATGACCGCGCAGCATTGAACCTTAACGACGCCAAGAAAGACGCGCTGCGGGCAGAACGTGGCAACGGTGTCTGGCGCTTTAGGCTGGATCATGAACGGATCGAGTGGACCGACGGCATTCTGGGCGATATTTCGATTGATGCGGCCTCGGTCTCTGACCCGGTTCTGATCCGGGGCGACGGTCAGGTTCTGTACACGATTGCGTCGGTGGTCGATGATACCGAAATGGGTGTGACCGACGTGGTGCGTGGCTCGGACCATGTGACCAATACCGCGACGCAGATTCAGATCATCCAAGCGCTGGGCGGTACTTGCCCGCGTTTTGCACATCATTCTCTGCTGACCGGCCCCCAGGGCGAGGCGCTGTCTAAGCGACTGGGCACGCTGGCTCTGCGTGATCTGCGCGAGCAGGGCGTACAGCCGTTAGCATTGCTCAGCTTGATGGCGCGTCTGGGCTCATCCGACCCGGTTGAGTTGCGGACAGAGATGGCCGAGCTGATCGATGGATTTGACATTGGTCGTTTTGGTGCCGCACCGACCAAGTTTGACGTTCAGGACTTGTTTCCGTTGACGGCAAAACACCTGCAATCTTTGTCATTGGCCGACGTTGCGGATGCTGTGGCAGATGCGGGCGTACCGGCCGAACTGGCCGAACCATTCTGGGCCATGGCCCGCGAGAACATCACCACTCTGGCAGACCTGAAAGGGTGGTGGGAGCTGTGCCGTAACGGTGCCGAACCACTGATTGCCGATGAAGACCGAGAGTTCATCACCGAGGCCGTGGCGTTGTTGCCAGAAGGCCCTTTCGACGGCGCGACCTGGGGGCAGTGGACCAGCGCGGTGAAAGACGCGACAGGCCGCAAGGGCAAGAGTCTGTTCATGCCTTTGCGCAAGGCACTGACAGGAATGGAGCGCGGCCCCGAGATGGCCACCCTGTTGCCCCTTCTGCAGGTGATCCGCGCGCGCGGCTGATCTTAGTGCGTTAGATTGTGATAAGGCGTGGTCTGCTGGCCGCGCCTTTTTCTATAAGGTCTTTACGATCTGGGCTGCTATTCGCTTCAGCCGATCATCCACAAAACAAGTCTCATCCGGTTTCAATGCCTGGTGGCGCGGATACCGCGGCTCTGCCCGGTCATTCAGGATCGGGGCGTCCCAGCCATCAGTGGTGGCAAAAAAGCGATCGGCGCCCTCGGACCCGAACGCACGCAAATAGCCCTGCACAACCACATCGATATAGCTCATCAGCAGGGGGTGGCGCCGGCTGGCCGCGGATTGACGGTCATCAGGTACGGCATAAACAGCGATCTCAACCTCGTGTGGCAGAGAATGGGTGACGGCCTTAGTCGCTGGAACGCGGTCGTAGGCCCACTCACGTTGATCCAGCGCGTCCCAGTCATTTCCCGGGACATGGGCAATCATGCCGTCGATTTCAGAAGTGGGATCCGGAATGGCGGTCAGGAAAGCGACCGGGCGCAAATCGGTATGCCGCCAGGCCCGCCGCCATCCCTTCAACTGCGCGGGATGCGGGTCGGGGAAATCGTGGGTCGCGAGGTTCACGAGGCTGCCGTAGCCAAAGAAATAGGGGTCTGCCATGCGGGATCACTTCTGACCGGGAATTGATGTATGTCAAACCGCTTTTTTGCCCAACATGCAATAAGGCAGCATGTTGAACTTAGGGAGGCAAACATGCGGATAACCAAGCGGACAAATATTGCTGTGCGCCTACTGATGTATTGTGCAGCAAATCCAGACAGGTTGGTGACCAAATCCGAGATCGCAAAGGCCTGTAATATCTCGGAAAACCATTTGGCGCAGGTGATCAACCAACTCAGCCAGTTAGATTATCTGAGCACTCATCGCGGTCGCAATGGCGGTATGGTACTCGCTAGATCTGCTGATCAGATACGGATCGGTTCGGTTTTTCGGCATATCGAGGGCGACTTGCCGATTGCCGAGTGCTTTGCGGATGCCGACAATACATGTCCGCTCACCAACGCCTGCCGGCTGCGTCTTGCGCTGCGGGACGCGGCCGAGGTCTTTTATGCCTCGCTGGACGAAATCACGCTGGATTCGCTGGTGTGTGACAATGCAAATCTGCTGACGATTTTGCAGCCCGTCGCCTGCGTCCGATAAACTCAGTCGCTGGCGCGCAAGATGCGCGCCGGGCGAACGGCAAGGGGTTTCAAGGCAAAGATCAACCCCGCGCCCAGCGTGACGATGATCCCGGCCAATACGATGCCGATGGCAGATGGCCAGATGACGTCAAAGCTGGTGTCGAAAATATATGTCGCAACCGCCCAGCCGCCGAGGATGCCCACCATCAGGGCCACAATTCCAGCGGCAGACCCCAGCAGAACAGCCCGAAGGGCAAAGCTGATCAATATGCGCCGACGGTCGGCACCGATGGTCTTCAGGACTGCGGCCTCGTACCGCCGGGCTGGTTCACCCGCTGCCGCGGCGCCGATCAGGACCAGAAAGCCGGTTAGCAGCGATACACCAGCCCCATAAGACGTCGCAGCGGCCAACCCGGCCAGCAGACCCGAGACCCGGTCAATCGCATCGCGGACACGGATTGCGGTGATATTGGGGAATTTACCCGCCAGATCACGAAGGATCGCGGCTTCGGCCTGCTCTTCGGCATAGACGGTGGCAATGAAGCTATGCGGTGCGCCGGCCAGGGCCGACGGGTTCATGGACATGATGAAACCCATCCCGGCGGTCGAGAAATCCACCTCGCGCAGAGAGGTGAGCTCTGCGGTGATGTCGCGCCCCAATATGTTGACGGTCAGTTGGTCACCCAGCTTCAGGCCCATCTCTTCGGCCTCTTCAGCGGCGAAGCTGACCTGAGGCGTTCCGGAATAGTCCTCGGACCACCATTCCCCGGCGGTGACCCGTGCGTTCGAGGGCGGGGCGTCGGAATAGGTGACCCCGCGGTCGCCTTCCAGTACCCAGTGGTCCCCGGCGACCTCAATCGCGGGCTGCCCGTTAATCTGCGTGATGATCCCGCGCAGCATGGGCGCGCTTTGGATCCGGCTTACGGCAGGGTCGTTTTCCAGCCGTTCGGTAAAGCCGGGCATCTGCTCTTTCTGGATATCGACGAAGAAATAAGAAGGGGCGACATCGGGCAGGTTTCCTGAAATCGCGTTTCGCAGGGTGCCGTCGATTTGCCCGACTGCGGCCAGTACCGACAGGCCCAACCCCAGCGACAGGACAACCGATGCGGCCCCTTCGCGCGGATCGGAAATGGCCGACAGGGCCCATCGCAGGGGAGGATTCCCTCGGGCGGGTTTTGTGGTCAGGCGCGCCAGTTTGCGGATCGCCAGCGCTGCCATCGAAAGCAGAACCAGCGCTCCGGCCAACCCGCCGCTGGTCCAAAGGGTCAGGCGCGCCGATCCGCTGAAAAAGGCAGCTGCGCCGATCAGCGCCGCAAGCCCGATGCCTGTCGCTAGGATGTATTTTGCACGGGGCAGGAAGCGCGCCGAAGACAGCGCATCGCGAAACAGGGTCGCAGCGCGGACTTCTTCAGTACGGGCAAGGGGCCAGAGTGTGAATAAAAAGGCGGTGAGCACGCCGTAAAGCGCGGCTTCAGCCAGAGGCTGCGGATAGAACGAGAACACTGCGGGCACAGGCAGGCGAGTTTCGATCAGCGGCGCAAGCAGCAGAGGCACCGATCCACCCAATATGATGCCCAGAAAAATGCCGATGCCAGAGAGAATACCGATCTGGATCAGATAAGTCTGAAACACGGTCGCCCGATCGGCACCCAAAGTACGCAAGGTAGCAATGGTTTCAGTCTTTTGCGCCAGATAGGCGCGCACCGCTGCAGATACGCCGATGCCGCCAACAGCCAGCCCGGATAGTCCAACCAGAACCAGAAAAGCGCTGAGCCGGGCAACAAATTCTGAAATGCCGGGGGCACCGTTCCGTGCATCGGTCCACCGCATTCCGCTGCCTTCAAGGGCTTCGCTTGCCTGCGCCGAAAGAGCTGTAAGATCAGACCCCGGCGGTAGATCCAGGCGGTATTTGGTGGAAAACAGAGTACCCGGTGCCAATAATCCGGAAGTCAGCAAGTCCTGTGTGCGGATCAGCGTGCGCGGACCCAATCCAAACCCGTCTGCCGCCCCGTCCGATTCGTGGATCAGGGCTGCCATCAGGACAAATTCCTGAGTTCCAAGTGAAAACCGATCCCCAACCGATAGCTGAAGCCGGTCGATCAGAGCGGGAGCCATTACGGCACCGGGCGCCCCTTGCTGGCCTGTAAAGGCGTCACGCAGGGGCATCTGGGGCTCTAGTATTGGCTTGCCCAACAATGGATAGGAGTCGTCAACGGATTTGACCTGCGTAAGCGCCCGCTGTGGGTCACTATTCTGCTGCGCGACTGCCATTGACCGAAAATCGACGACTTCGGAGATGGCTAAGGCCGCGTCGTTCATCCATGCACGCTCAGCCTCATCCGCAAAGCGATAGGTGAATTCCAGCTGTGCATCCCCGCCCAGCAGAGCCGCGCCTTCTTGCGTCAGTCCGGTTTGGATGGCGTGGCGGACCGAACCCACTGCGGCAATGGCAGCGACCCCAAGTGCAAGACAAGCCAGAAACACCCGAAAACCGCGCAGACCTCCGCGCAGTTCCCGCCGCGCCAGCCGCCCGGCCATCCGCAGGCTCATTCGGCGGCCTCTTGCCTTGTGTCATCGGCAATCCTTCCATCGCGCAGCCGGACAACACGGTCACATCTGCGCGCAAGGCTGTGGCTATGGGTCACCAGAACTAAAGTAGCACCATGCCTGTCGCGCAGGCCAAGCAGCAGATCAATGATGGCGGCTCCGTTTGTTTCGTCCAGATTGCCGGTAGGCTCATCCGCCAGCAGGATCTGTGGTCGCGGGGCAGAGGCACGGGCGAGCGCGACGCGCTGCTGCTCTCCACCGGAGAGCTGCGCCGGATAATGGTCGCGTCGATGCGTCAGCCCTACGGACTCCAATTCGGCTTCGGCCCGTTGAAAGGCATCTTTGTGGCCGGCCAACTCCAGCGGTGTGGCCACGTTCTCAAGGGCAGTCATCGTGGGGATCAGGTGGAAATTCTGAAATACAACGCCCATGCTGTTGCGTCGGAACCGCGCGAGCTCGTCTTCGTTCATGCGGGTCAGATTTTGCCCGAGTGCGGTTACCTGGCCGCCCGTCGCCTGTTCCAGCCCGCCCATCAGCATTAGTAACGACGATTTTCCTGACCCGGACGGCCCAATCAGACCCAGTGTCTCGCCCTTGTGTACGGAAAGCGTGATGTCGTGCAGGATATCTACCTGACCGGCATTGCCATCCAGCGATAAAGCGGCATTTTCAAGCGATAGAACAGTTGCGATCATGGGTAGGTCCGAACCGAGGTAATCAAATGGGATATGGAGCAGTTGAGATGTTGCGCAAGGCTTTGATGCCGGTGCTTATCACGTGTTGCGGCTTTGCGGCCACAGCAGAAACCGTAGTGATTGCAGCTCTCGGGGATTCTTTGACTCAAGGGTACGGCCTGCCCGAGCAAGACGGATTTGTTCCGCAGCTGGATCGTTGGTTGAAAGATCACGGAGCGGATGTGCGCCTGATCAATGCGGGTGTATCCGGGGACACCACCGCCGGAGGGGCGGCACGTGTGGACTGGACACTGACGCCCGACGTGGATGGGATGATCGTCGCATTGGGCGGGAACGATCTGTTGCGAGGGCTTGATCCGGCAGTTGCACGCGCAAATCTTGAGACGATCCTGAAAGCAGCAGATGGCGCTGAGGTCGCCGTGTTGTTGGTCGGGATGCAGGCGCCGGGGAATTACGGTCCAGATTACAAAGCCGCATTTGATGCGATCTACTCCGATCTGGCGGATCGATATCAGACTGGATATGCGCCAAGTTTTTTCACAGGTTTGACTGCGGCAGGAAACCCCGAAGAAGTACGGGAACACATGCAGGCAGATGGCATCCATCCCAACGCCAGTGGTGTGGCCCTCATCGTTGAAGACCTTGGACCAAAGGTTTTGGAACTTGTGAATTCAGCAGAAGATTGATCAGACGACCGTCACAACTGTTCCAATCGGCACCCGCTGGTACAGGTCGATGACATGCGTGTTCAGCATGCGTATACATCCGTTCGAGGCCGCACGGCCTATGGTCTGCGGCTGAGTGGTCCCGTGAATTCGGAAATAAGTGTCAACGCCGTTCTGGAACAGATAAAGCGCCCGTGCACCTAACGGATTGCCGTCACCGCCAGGCTGCACATAGTCGTTATCCTTGAAACGAGCATATGTAATTGGTTCACGCTCGATCATTTCATTGGTGGGGCGCCAGGTGGGCCACTCCTTTTTGACGTCTATGGTCGCTGTTCCGGTGAACTCCAGCCCGGCTTTGCCCACCCCACACCCGTAACGGATTGCCTTGCGAGGTTCTGTTACGAAGTACAGATAGAACGAGCGTGGAACCACCAGAAGCTGGCCTGGCAGGAATTGCTTTTTGATTCGAACAAATTGTGGAGTAGGGTCGTATTCGACGGCTTTCTTTGCCGACGCGGCGGTCGAAACAAGGCTTGCTGCTGCTGTTGCAGTCAGGAATGTACGGCGTGTCAACATATCAGCTCTCTTCAATACAACAGAAAAATCATGACCATAGTGTCCGGATGATATCCGATCCGGTCAATCGTCGGGGAAGAGTAACTGAATTGTGATGTAATCGCCGAGACACACTTTTACAGGTGGTCGCTCAGGCACAAATAGAAAAGGGCAGAGGAAAACCCTGCCCTTACAGCGGCTTACGCCAGCTGGATGTCGTCGGCGCTTTCGCGACCGTCACGACCCGAGCGCAGCTCGTACGTGACTTTCTGGTTGTCGGCCAGACCGGTCAGGCCCGAGCGTTCGACGGCCGAGATGTGAACGAAGATGTCTTTGCCGCCATCTTCGGGTGCAATAAAGCCGTAGCCTTTGGTGGTGTTGAACCATTTTACGGTGCCTGAAGGCATATCCGTGTTCTCCTTATCTGGTGCTGCCCACGGAGTTGCGACAGCCTGGCGTCGTCGTCTGTATCGATAGACTGAACGCCGTAGAAGGAGACAGTGGGTCGAAATAGAAAAACGGTAGCACTCTGAGTATGCCAGTTCAGACGAGATGTGACAAGCCGGATTTGCAATCCTGAACGACTGAAACTAGCGCCAGGCATCAGAATCTACGCATCAGAATATCCTGAAACAATCTATACAATTTATGTGGTTAGACTGAATTTTTTGGATTCGCGAGCGCCCGGAAGAACGTCACGCGCCAGACCGTCCGAGGATCACTTTGCGAGCGGCAATTTGCCCACGATCTCGTTCATTTCGGGCGAGGCCACAAAACATCTGGGAAGCTGGGAAATCACTTCGTCAATCGGATCGTAGATTTGGCTCGCGGCCTTTCGCAGATCTTCCGGAATATCTTTTTCAGCCCGTTCACGCCGCGGAGCCGGTACAAATTTCAATCCGGTAAATTCAGAGATTTCGTCCTGATATTCCCACAACGCATCGTAGTGAACGCACAATACCGGGATGTCGTCATAAGTGACCCATTCCTTGATCTGCCGTGCCTGTTGCAGCACATCACGTTCGAAAAGCTCGTCATATGTGCCCGTCGCATGCAGATTGTAGAAGTGCTTTTTTATCCACTCAGGGCCATAGCCTTCCATCGCTGTGTAGACTGAAAAGGTAGAGTCCTTTGTCGAGCCAAAGCAAAAGACGACTCGGGTATCTTTTGACCAGTTTGACAAAACCTGCGGAAAATCATGCGTCTTGTAAAGAAACGGCGCCTGGAAGGTGGCGTCGTCCAACCGAGACACGAAACTGGCCTGACCCGAGAGGTTTGGGTCCAGCCTTTCCAGTGCATCGCGCAGCGCATGGTAGGTCATGGTGCTGCCCGACCGGCCATTGCTTGCGACGATCACACAGTAATCTGTCTTGTACATTTGCCGGATGCGCTTGCGCAGCGGCGCGCTGATTTTCAGCGCGCTACGTTGCCATTTTTCCAACCGTCTTTTGAGCTTCCGTCTCATCGCGCAAACTTCTTATGCTTCAACCGCTTCGGCTCCAGCGCGTCTGGTCCCAGACGGCGTTTCTTGTCCTCTTCGTAATCCTCGAAGTTGCCCTCGAACCATTCGACATGGGCATCACCCTCAAACGCCAGAATATGCGTGCAGATCCGGTCGAGGAAGAAGCGGTCGTGGCTGATGACCACGGCGCAGCCGGCGAAATCGACCAG
The DNA here is from genome assembly GCF_059611265.1 of Ruegeria sp. CDSA241. NCBI lineage: Bacteria > Pseudomonadati > Pseudomonadota > Alphaproteobacteria > Rhodobacterales > Roseobacteraceae > Ruegeria > Ruegeria sp. CDSA241. The sequence goes on along the minus strand of NZ_JBXWPF010000001.1, from coordinate 172,504 downwards.
CGCGTCTTCCAGGGCGCGCAGGGTTTCGACGTCCAAATCGTTGGTCGGTTCATCGAGCAGCAGGACGTTGCCGCCCTCTTTCAGCAGGCGGGCCATGTGGACGCGGTTGCGCTCACCCCCTGACAGCAAGGAGACCTTTTTCTGCTGGTCGCCGCCCTTGAAGTTGAAGGACGAGCAATAGGCGCGGGAATTGACCTGCGCATCGCCCAACTGAATGATCTCGGCGCCGCCGGTGATCGCCTCCCATACGGTGTCGTTGTCCTTGAGGTCGTCGCGGGACTGGTCGACATAGGACAGTTCAACCGTGTCGCCAAGCGTGATGGTGCCTGCGTCGGGCTGCTCTTGACTAGTAAGCATCTTGAACAGGGTCGATTTACCGGCGCCGTTGGGCCCGATGACGCCGACAATTCCGCCGGGGGGCAGGGTAAAGTCGAGGTTCTCGATCAGTTGCTTATCACCCATGTGTTTGGACAGGCCTTCGACCTCGATCACCTTACCGCCAAGGCGCTGGCCGTTGGGGATGACGATCTGTGCGCGGGTCAGCTTTTCGCGCTCGGACTGTTCCGCCAAATCATTATAGGCGTTGATCCGGGCTTTGGATTTGGCCTGACGGGCCTTCTGGCCTTGGCGCATCCAGTCCAACTCGCGTTGCAGGGTCTTTTGCTTAGACTTGTCCTCGCGGGCTTCCTGCTCCAGCCGTTTGGCCTTTTGTTCCAGCCATGCAGAATAGTTGCCCTCGTAAGGCAGGCCACGGCCACGGTCGAGTTCGAGGATCCAGCCGGTGATACTGTCGAGGAAATAGCGGTCGTGAGTGACGATCAGGATGGTGCCCTTGTAGTCGATCAGGTGCTGTTGCAGCCAGGCGATTGTTTCGGCATCCAGGTGGTTGGTCGGCTCGTCGAGCAGCAGCATGTCGGGCGCTTCGAGCAGCAATTTGCACAGCGCGACGCGGCGTTTTTCACCGCCTGAGAGGTTGGCGATATTGGCATCATCCGGCGGGCAGCGCAGGGCCTCCATCGAAACGTCGATCTGGCTGTCGAGATCCCAGAGGTTCTGGCTGTCGATCTCGTCCTGCAGCTTGGCCATCTCATCCGCGGTTTCGTCTGAGTAGTTCATCGCCAATTCGTTATAGCGGTCGAGGACCGCCTTTTTCTCGGCCACGCCCAGCATGACGTTTTCGCGCACGCTGAGGCTTTCGTCCAGCTTCGGTTCCTGCGGCAGGTAACCGACTTTGGCGCCTTCGGCCGCCCAGGCCTCGCCGGTGAAATCCTTGTCGAGGCCCGCCATGATCTTCATCAGTGTCGATTTACCGGCGCCGTTGACGCCGACAACACCGATTTTCACGCCGGGCAGAAAGCTCAGGTGGATGTTTTCAAAGCATTTCTTGCCACCGGGATAGGTCTTGGAGACACCCTGCATGTGGTAGACATATTGATAGGCGGCCATGTCGCGTCCTTTGGGTCGGAGAAATTTGGTTGGGCGGTGTGATAGCGGATGCGTGGGGTGGGGGCAATAAGCGCATGGTAAGACAACAATTCGGTTAGATGTCCGAGTTGCGATCTTGTGTGTTTGGTTAGAAGGTGCCTATGCTTGAGGTATTTGATCACTAGGAGAATTTTTATGGCAGAGCTATCTCTTAGCTTCGGTTTTCATCCAAATCAGTTGGAAATAGACGCTGGCGATCTAAACATAAGAACAGCACCAGATCATGAGTCTATTGTTGCAGATTTCCGGAGTGTCGAGGTGATCGAAAGCGATTGGGTTTACGCACCACCACAAAGGGCTAGGGATTTTATGACTGGCGCAGTGCGTGACAAACCCTATTCCGCCCGTGTCTTCAGGTTGCCCAAAACACACACGATCAGTCATCGTAGGGCAGACGACGAGGATCATCTTGTATTTCATCTTTGGAGCCTGTCCCTTTTTACAGGCCTGCGTCTGACTGCTACAGAGGCTGGATTCCTAGATGCGACTCCGGTTAAGCCCGGGAAATTAGTAGACTTCACTCCATTCTCCGATGATTTGTCACAGAGTATTGATCTCACCGAACGTTTCTGGACTGACAACCGGAGAAACCCTCGCCAGTCTCATCGCTTTGAAGCCGCCGTTCACGCCCTTTTCTTGGCACAGTATCCACCCGCGCTGCAATTTGAACGGTTTCTGTATCTATATGCCGCTCTTGACGCTTGTTATGCACTCGCCACCGAAATACAGCCACCGAATGCCAGAATAGCTCATGCGAAACGTGCTGAGTGGCTATGTCAGTTATTTGACATGAATGTTCCGGAATGGGCAGATTCGAGTAACTCGGGGGGCGCAGAGATTGCCGCAATCCGAAATGATGCGGTGCACGAAGCCCTATATATGGATCAGCCGCTCGGGTTCGGTTTGCATGGTATCAATTCCAATCAGAATCTAACGCTTGAGCTACAAGCACTCATATGTCGCTTTCTCGTCGCTTTGATTGGGGGTTCTAACACAAGCTACGTGAAATCACCTGTCGATACGCGGTCAATCTGCAGATTGAGCCTAACGTAACCGATCTATTGAACCCAGGAGGGCCGCCGAATTAAGTGTCTTATTGTGAAGCAATTCAAATAAGAAAGCCCCTCCATGTCCCTGAAAAATCTCATAGCGGGCTGGGCGCAGTCGGGGAGGATTGCGTGGATTGGCCTCCGGTCGGCGCGGAGGGTGGACATGGTCTCGGTCGACGAAGCCATGATTTTGGGCGAGGGGTTCAAGGGCGATCATAGCCGTCCGGGAAAGCGGGCAGTTACATTGATCCAGCAGGAACATCTGTCGGCGATAGGCTCTTATCTCGGGTAGGGCCCGGCCGCGCCTGAAATCCTGCGGCGCAATCTGGTTGTTTCGGGGATCAATCTATCCGCGCTCAAAGGGCGTGAAGTGCAGGTGGACGAGGCCATCCTGCGTTTCACTGTGATCTGCGCGCCGTGCAGCCGGATGGAGGAGGCGCTGGACGAGGGTGGCTATTCCGCCGTGCGGGGTCATGGCGGTTGGTGCGCCGAGGTCGTGCGGCCCGGGCGGGTTCGTTTGGGCGGCGCTGTGCAACCTGTTGATTGACAACCCCGCCGAGTTCTGAACATCAGCTAGAGATGCAGCGTAGCTCTATCCCATATGCGCGGCCCGGGCAGGTCGTGGGGTTGTTCGGGGGGTCATTTGATCCGCCGCATAAGGGCCATGTGCATGTGACACTCGAGGCAATGAAGGCCTTTGGGCTGGATCGGGTGTGGTGGCTGGTCTCTCCGGGCAATCCGTTGAAAGAGCGCGGGCCTGCGCCATTGGCGCGGCGGGTGAAGGCAGCGCAAGCTGTGATGCAGCATTCACGTGTCGAGGTGACGGATATCGAGGCCCAGATCGGCACGCGCGCCACGGCGGATACTGTCGCCGCCCTGCAGAAGCTTTATCCGCAGGTCAGGTTTGTCTGGCTGATGGGTGCAGATAACCTGGCGCAATTCCATAAGTGGAAGGATTGGCAGTCGATTATTGAAACCGTACCGGTTGGCGTTGTTGCCCGTCCCGGAGACCGCATCTCTGCACGTATGTCCCCTGCGGCGCGTCGCTATGCCAAATACCGCATCGACGGGCAGGCGCGGCATTTACTGGGCCGGGCACAGGCCCCGGCGTGGTGTTTTGTGAATGTGCCGATGCTGGATGTCAGTTCGACCCAGTTGCGCATTCAGGGGGTTTGGGGCAACAAGGTGTTGCCTGAATAGCCCCTGTGGGCCCATAATTCGGATCTCAGGTTGTTTGCCTGTGATCTCTGGGATTTTAATTAACCCATGAATGATCGTTATTCGCGACGAGGATTTATTGCTGGGCTGGGCGCGGCCCTGATGCCTGTGGCCGTTATGGGTGAGGCACCGCTTACATCATTGAGGCCTCAGATTCGTGATGAGCCGATCGTAGGTGTTGTGCGCTTGGTCGAAGCCGCGAACCTGCGCGGCGAAGTCGCCTTTGCTGTAGCCGACGCTGATACAGGCACGGTGCTTGAAGCCTATGGTGGCGACCGGGGTTTGCCACCGGCAAGTGTTGGCAAGGCCCTGACCGCGCTTTACGCGCTGAATGTGTTGGGTGCTGACTACAGGTTCGAAACTGCGTTGGTCGCTGAGGGGCCCATAGAAAACGGCATTTTGAACGGCGATCTTGTTCTTGTTGGCGGTGGTGATCCTTTGCTGGATACGGATGCGCTGGCCGCGATGGCGGCAAACTTGCGCGAGGCCGGAATCACCGAGGTCCGCGGCGCGTTCAAAGTTTATGATGGCGCGTTGCCTTACGTGTTCAGCATTGATCCGGGGCAGCCAGATCATTTGGGGTACAGCCCTGCGATCAGCGGCATTTCTCTGAATTTCAATCGCGTGCATTTCGAGTGGAAAAAGCAGGGCGCCAGCTATGACGTGACCATGGATGCCCGAAGCACGCGCTATACCCCTGCAGTGGAAGTGGCGTCCATGAAGGTCGAGGGCCGCAACCTGCCGATCTATACCTACGAACCCAGCGCCCGTCAGGACCGGTGGACTGTTGCCAAAGGCGCGTTAGGTAGCGATGGGGCGCGGTGGCTGCCTGTCCGCAAGCCCGCGCTTTATGCAGGTGACGTTTTCAGAACATTGGCCCGATCCAACGGAATTGTGCTGGGGCGGACGCAGGTCACGCGGCAGATGCCGAATGGAACCCCTTTGGTCATTCATCAAAGCGACCCGCTCGAGAGCATATTGCAGGGCATGCTGAAATACTCGACCAACCTCACTGCCGAGATGGTAGGGCTCGCTGCCTCGAGGGCGCGCGGTACGCGACCGCAGACTTTGGCGGAGTCAGCCGCCGAGATGAACAGATGGGCCACAGAGACCTATGGTGTGACCGGGGTTGCGATGGTCGATCATTCAGGGCTTGGGGGCGATTCACGCGTAGCGCCCGAGGATTTGGTGGTCGCGCTGCTGGCGGCGCAGAAAGCCGGAGACCTCCGGCCTTTGCTGAAGAAATTTACCCTTGCCGACAGTCAGGGGCGGCCGGTCAAGGATCATCCGATCAGAGTGAATGCGAAAACCGGAACCCTGAACTTTGTCTCGGGCCTGGGTGGGTTCATAACCTCACCAGATGGGGCAGAGCTGGCCTTTGCGATATTCACGGCCGACATAGAACATCGCGCAACGATCCCCCGAGCGTATCGTGAACGGCCCGAAGGCGGGCGGAGCTGGAATAACAGGTCGCGCAAATTGCAGCGCGCACTGATCGAAAGGTGGGGGAAGCTGGCCGGCAGCAGCTGATGTCAGGTCGTGTGCCGTGCCCGCGCGCCGCGCTCGATGGCAGCGGCATGCAAACGGTCGATGTCCAACTCGTAACGGATTTCCTCGAGCAGCCGCAATTCGGATTCTGCCAGCGTACCATCTGCAGCCGCAACATCACATGCAAGCGCATAGGAGGTTTCGTTCAGGCGTTCGGGCAGGTTGTCGCGAATCAGTCCAAACAGGGCATCCAGACCATCTTCTTGTTCAAACAGATCGAAGACGATCTGGGAAACGCGATACATCCGGTCGATGTCATATTCTGCAAAGACAGGCAGCATGTTGACCGCGCCCTCGATTTTGACCAGCTCGGCGGTGCGGATGGTCTCATCTGATGCAGAGATCGCAACCATAATCGCCACGAGGCAATCTTGAGGAGACATCGGGTGTGGCACTTGGTTGGTCATAGGGGTGTCCTGATTGAACTGTTCTGATCCCGCACGATAGGTGGGGCAGGGAATAGGTTCAACGGATTTTGGAGCGATAGATCAAAGAATGGGCAAAGGGCCACGTGTTTTCGTCTGCCGCAGTACAAAATTGCTGCGAGTGTCGCGGACTAACCCCGATTTCAACAGCCTTTGCATGATGAACGCCTCAAGATCTTCGGGTGTTTTCGAATAGACTTTCAGAATGAAGTCATGATCCCCGGTGATTGAGGCGCACTCGACAATCTGAGCCTCGGTCTCAACCAGCCGCAAAAACGAAGTGATGCTGTCTTCCTGATGATCGCGCAGCGCAACATGAACATAGGCTATTGCGTTCAGGCCGACGGATTTGGCGGGCACACGAGCGGTATAGCCTGCCACAACCCCAGCAGCTTCGAGATCGCGAACCCGCCGCCAACATTGCGAGGCAGACAGGCCGGTACGATCCGCGAGCTCTTGCATAGACAGACGGCCATCGGTCTGAAGCTCTTGCAGGATGGCGATATCCGCGTTTTGAAGCATTTGCGTCATATCTTTTGAGTTTGTGAAATGTTTCGTTCATATTGTATGATCCTGAAAAATATTCAAATGAAATTTTTCACGATGGCTGGCTATGCTCTTTTCAGGAGGAGCTTCCATGCCAAAGTCGACAAAATACGTCGCCAAGGTGGCCAATGCCGATGGTCACATCACATATACCGACGAAGAGGATGCTGTCTGGGCTGATCTTTATGCCGCTCAGCAAGAGAACATACAGCGCTATATGGCGCGTGATTATCTCGCGGGGCTGGACCGGCTGGAGCTTCCGAAAACCCGTGTTCCATCATGCGCTGATATTTCTGAGAGGCTTCTGGATATGACAGGCTGGAAAGTGCAGCCTGTACCCGCGCTGATCGGGTTCAAGACCTTCTTTGGCATGTTGGCCGACCGGGTTTTCCCGGCCGCCTCGTTTATCCGGTCCCGCGAGGATTTCGATTATATCGAGGAACCGGACATCTTTCATGAAATTTTCGGCCATACTCCGTTGTTGAGCGATCCGCGATTTGCTGCGTTCAGTCATGCTATCGGAATGGCTGGGGTGCGGGCCGGTGAAAAGGACTATGCTTGGCTGATCCGATTGTATTGGTTTTCGATCGAATTTGGTCTGCGGCGTCAGGATGGGGTGATCAAGGCGCTGGGATCGGGGCTTGCCTCATCCCCGACCGAACTTGTCTACGCGGTGGAAAGCGAAATACCCGACCGCGATCCCTTTGACGTTCTGACGATCCTGCGCACGCCCTACCGGATTGATATGCACCAGATGGGCTATTTCGTGCTGGACGACCCCGAGGAACTGTTTGCTGCCGCCGATCGGGATTTGCTGGCGGATGTGCATAAGGCGCAATCACTGGGCCTGTTGCCGAATAAGTTTCCCGAAAAGGCAACAGCGGCGGAGTAAGCTGGACATGACCACATCAGAACAAACTTGCACCCTATCGGATCGGACCTGTGCCCCTTGTTCCGGCGGCATTCCAGCTTTGAACCGTGATGCGGCAAGCGCGCATCTGGCCCAGTTGACCTCCGATTGGTCGCTGGATGCGGATGCAAAAACTCTCAGCCGTCATTTCAAATTCAAAGGCTTTGCCAAGGCGACCTATCTGGCAAACCTTTGCGCCTGGCTGGCCGATCAGCAAGGGCATCATCCCGACATTAGATTTGGATGGGGATATGTGGATGTTCAGCTGATGACCCACGAAATTGACGGCCTTAGTGAGAATGATTTCATCTGGGCGGCCAAGTTGGATCAGTTAGTCGTCTGAGGCCAGTTTCCAGACAGGAAAAACAGCTTGCTTTATTGACTCATGCTGCACCGGCACAATAGGAGGGGTCGGTCGGCGGCAAACGAAAGCCGACGCTGTTTTCCCGATGGAGCTTGAAGAAAATGTCTGAACTGCGTGAAACCGCGATGTCGTCCAAGGCTTGGCCTTTTGAAGAGGCGCGCCGGTTGCTCAAACGCTATCAGAAAGGGGCTCCGGACAAGGGGTATGTGTTGTTCGAGACGGGCTATGGCCCGTCCGGCTTGCCGCATATCGGGACATTTGGCGAGGTGGCGCGGACCACCATGGTCAAGCGTGCGTTTGAGGCGCTGTCGGATATTCCGACCAAGCTGATCTGTTTCTCGGACGATCTGGACGGTATGCGCAAAGTTCCCGGCAACGTGCCGAATCCCGAAGCGCTTGAAGAGCATTTGCAGCGTCCTCTGACTTCGGTCCCTGATCCGTTCGGCGAATACCCAAGCTTTGGCGAATACAACAACGCAATGTTACGCCGGTTCCTCGACACTTTTGGGTTCGAGTATGATTTCTATTCGGCGCGCGACTTTTATCGCTCGGGTCAGTTTGACGAGATTCTGAAGCGGGCGGTCGACAACTATGATGCCGTAATGGCCATCATGTTGAAAAGCCTGCGAGAAGAGCGGCAGCAGACCTATTCGATCTTCCTGCCGATCCACCCCGAAACGGGTCGGGTTCTGTACGTGCCGATGAAAAAGGTCTGCGCCGAGACCTATACCGTCACCTTTGATGACGACGACGGCAAGGAATGGACGCTGCCGGTCACGGGTGGCAACGTAAAGCTGCAGTGGAAGCCGGATTTCGGTGCGCGCTGGGCCGCGCTGGGCGTTGATTTTGAAATGTATGGCAAGGAACATGCAACCAACGAAAAGATCTATGACGCGATCTGCCGGGCGTTGGGTGGCCGTGCGCCAGAGCATTTCAGTTATGAGCTGTTTTTGGATGAGAACGGTCAGAAGATTTCGAAATCTTCGGGCAATGGCGTCTCGATCGACGAATGGCTGACCTATGCACCGACTGAGAGTCTTGCGTATTTTATGTATCAAAAGCCCAAGACCGCCAAGCGGATGCATTTTGATGTGATCCCCAAGGCCTATGATGAATATCATCAGCAACTGCGGGCCTATCCGGGGCAGGAGCTGAAGGCGCAGTTGAACAATCCGGTGTGGCATATCCACGGCGGGGAGGTTCCTGAATCGACCCTGATGGTGCCGTTTGCGATGCTGTTGAATCTGGCGTCGGTTTCGGGGGCTGAAGACAAAGAGGCGCTGTGGGGGTTCATCCGCCGCTATGCGCCTGAGGCCACGGCTGAGACGCATCCTGATCTGGATCAGGCGGCGGGCTTTGCGGTCCGCTACTTTAACGATTTCGTCAAGCCCACCCGCCAGCACCGGGCGCCGACGGATCAAGAGCGCGAAGCGCTGGAGGCGTTGAAAGCAGAGCTGGCGGCATATGACGGACCGATCGAGGATGAGGCGTTGCAATCGGTGGTTTACTCTGTCGGGCGCGAGCGGTTTGACCCTATGCGGGGTTGGTTCACCGCGCTGTATGAAGTGCTGTTGGGCGCATCCCAGGGGCCGCGATTTGGCGGGTTCATCGCGCTTTATGGCGTGCCGGAAACCATTGCGCTGATCGACAAGGCGCTGGCCGGAGAGCTGGTCTGATTTGACCTGATCGCGCGTGGGGCTATCCTTCGATCAGGAGGTGGCCCCATGCGTCGTTTATTGCTTGCTGTATCTTTGAGTGCCGGACTGGCATCCGGAGCCATTGCCCAAAACGCCGAGATCGAGGCGAATATCGCGGGGCAGATACAGGCGTTCAAGGCGGATGATTTCGCAACCGCCTTTACATTTGCCAGCCCCACTATCCAGCGCCTTTTCGGAACGCCTGAGAATTTCGGGGTGATGGTCCGGCGTGGCTATCCGATGGTCTGGCGGCCTGCGGACGTGCGGTTTCTGGAACTTCGCGAAATTTCAGGGGCGTTGTGGCAGAAGGTGATGATCACGGATGGCGACGGGCAGGTTCACATTCTGGACTACGAGATGATCCCTCAGGGACGGGGCTGGAAAATCAACGGCGTGCAGCTTTTGGGAAATTCGGATCCGGCGGCCTAGCGCAACACCACCGTCACGGTGATATGAGCGGCGGTTAATTCCTTTTCGATACTCAGGCTTTTGCGTTCGGGGCCGACCCCGAACACTGGGTTTATGCGCGTGGTGATTGGCCGCTGCGCGAATGGGAAAGGGATTTCTATGAACAAGGCAATCACCGACGGCATCGTGTTCATGCCGCCTGCTTTCGCAAACGGTCTGAACGTATGGTCAAGTGGTGACGGAACACCGGGTTCGCCAACCTATCATGGATCGGGGAATGGTATATTTGTTCCGGCAGATGCGGATTTTGGCGGATGTCTGGAAATTCTGAAGGTGAACGCAACACAACAGCTGCGCTATATGGGTCAGACACCGCTGCTGCCCGGGTGCTACTTACAGATCAAAGCCCGGATAAAAGCGATTAGCGGCCCCTTGCCCGAGGTTCGTATCGCCGCCTGGGCGGGCGGGGCAGGTGATGTTCAGGTGCCGGGCGTGGTCAAACAGGGCCCGGCAACACAGCTGTCCGGGTACGGCACCGTGCATGAAATCACTGCGATTGTGGGCGCGGGGCAACGGACGGGTGTGGATATGCCTTGGGGTGTTTCCACCCTGTACGGGCATTTCGGGCTGGATATTGAAGGCACCAACGGCGCTGTGGTCCGGATCGACGATATCGAGATTACGGATGTCACCAATGTGTTCCTGCGCGACATGATCTCTCTGGTCGATATCCGTGATTTCGGGGCGGTCGGTGATGGTGTAGCGGATGACACAGCAGCGTTTGTCGCCGCTGATCAGGCAGCGAATGGACGACGTGTCTTTGTCTCGGATGGCACCTACCTGTTGACGGAAAACACGACGATCTCGTCTGAGATTGAATTTGAGGGCATGGTCACAATGCCCGATGACAAGATGCTCTTGCTGACGAAGAACTTTAACCTGCCGGCCTATATCACGGCCTTCGGCGCCGAGGACCTGGCATTCAAAAAGGCCTTTCAGGCTTTGCTGAACAACTCGGATCATGAATCGCTGGATCTGGGCGGGCGCAAGATTTCGGTGAGTGAGCCGATTGACATGGCAGCGGCGGTTCCGAACAAACAAACAGGGTTTTCGACACGCCGGATCATCCGCAATGGCCAGTTCGATGTTCAAAGCAGTTCGGCCTGGGGCACCGAGACATTCACATCTCTGGCAACCTACAGCCCGTCGGACCCAACGCGTTTGACCAATGTTGCGAATGTTGCCAACATTCCTGTCGGCGCGCTGGTGCAGGGCAGCGGCGTTGGCCGCGAGATCTATGTCCGGTCCAAGGATGAGGGGGCGGGAGAGATCACTTTGAACGCGCCGATCTATAACGCATCCGGGACGCAGACATTTACCTTTTTGTCTTTCAAATATCTGCTTGATTTCAGCGGTTTCAGCACGTTGCGCAAGTTCGGAATGGAAGAGATCGAGTTTCAATGCAATGGCCGCTGTAGCGCAATCCGCCTTGCGCCGTCAGGCAGCACATTTGCCATAACGAACTGTTTTATCAGCCGACCTTTGGATCGCGGTATCACCTCGATCGGTACAGGGTGTCAGGGCATGTTGGTCGATAATTGTCAGTTCCTGTCTTCTGAAGAGTCCTTTGACGTCTCGGATCGCAAGTCGATTGCGTTGAACTCAACGGCCAATGACATCAAGTTGCGCCACAATCGCGCGGTTCGTTTCCTGCATTTTGCGGTGCTGGCAGGGACCAACAACATGGTCCTAGGCAACCATTTTTTCCAGGGAGACAGCATCACTCAGGGGGTGCGCTCGGCCGGTTTGGTCATGATCGGAACTTACAACAGCTCGACCATCGCCGAGAACTATGTCGATAACTGTTTTGTCGAATGGACAAATGAGCGGGATTCAGACCCTGTTTACACCGCTGGCTTCTCATTCAGCGCCATGAGCATTACCGACAATATCTTCTACTCGAACGAGGTCGCGCCCTGGTTCAGCAGCATTGTCATTCGTCCCTATGGCGCCGGGCATTTCCTGAACGGCGTCGTCGTGACGGGAAACAAATTCCGGTCCATCAACGGAGGGATCGACCGGGCCGAACGCGTGGACACGACATTCGCTGATCTGAACAACACAGCCCATTTGAACGTGACGTTTGAAAACAATACGTTCCATGGTGTGACTGCTAAAACCGCAAATCCACTGAGGGTACGGCACGCACAGAACACAGCTGCAACGGCGTGGACGGTATCTTCTGAGGACCGGTTGCCCTTTGGTGGCAAGGCGCGCAGTTGTGACTCGGTTACCGTTCTGGGACCTTTGAAGACAGCGCTTGGGTCAACCAAATATTCGCACCCCTATGTCCTGCTGGAGCACGGGGTGGATGGATCTGATATCCAGTTACGCTGGCCTGAGGGTCTGAAGGGCGAGGTTTCAGCAATCCTGAGGATGGAGCGCTGACGGTGCGGGCGTCTGCCGGAATTAATGTAGGAACGGATTGGACTTAGAATTCGTTCCACAAAGCCAGTTTGATGCCCGTGTTTTTGCGGGCATCATTTCTTTCCACCCCCAGAACCCAGGTAGTAGAACTGTCTTTGGTTCGGATCATGACCGAGGGGCGTGCCTTCCAATATATCGAGTGCCCAGACCTGTAGGCCGTTTCGATTTGGATTAGGGGATTGATCAACCTGTCCGATGAAAGCCCTGTTGTCAGGTCGAGCTTTCGATAGATGTCATCATGTGTTCGGTTTTCGATGGCGGCATCAATCGCGATCCAACCGCTTCCCAAGGCGCTCTGGAATCCTTTGCCGTAAGACAGCGTCACTTTGTACTGTGCCCAGGCCCGTTCATGTTTGTGATATGCACCGGCACCAAATTCAGCAGCGAACCGACCCCATTGGCCCAAATCCGCTACTGGGACACGGGCAAAGATGAGTGCATGGCCATAGAGGTCTTGGTTTTGTTCGAAATCAAAGCCGACCGTCAGGTTCTGGCTGTATCCCCATTCCGCATAGAGAGAGGTTTTATAGTCGTACCCATCCTCAGGGAGCCGAAAAGCTGTCAGTGAGGCGGCTGTGAATGCTGCATCCTTTTCTCGCAGCCATGCACCTGACCAGGCAGGAGAGGCCATCAGCAACAGGTGCAATATCAGGGCAATGCGATACATGCTTGCAGCTTCCGTCAGCATGGTTAACGGAGTGTTAGTGTTTTGTTTATTTTTCGAATTGAAAAGAGCGCGCCTAGGCCAAAAGGAAACACAAGACCTTTCAGAATCCTGTGTTAGGTTTGAGACAGACAAGGGAGTTTCAAGATGCCAAAGATTTCCAAAAACGCTACTGTGCAGACCGTAATCACAACATTTGAAATGACGCCTGGCACCTGCCAGGATCTGCTTGAGGCGTTGACGGATGCCTATGCCAGCTTCATCTCAAAGCAACCTGGATTTGTTGCAGCGGGATTGCACGTGAACGACGCCCAGACCCGGATTGCCAATTATTCGCAATGGGAGCGTCGCGAGGATTTTCTGGCCATGCTGCGTACGTCAGAAATGCGTGATAGAAACCGTAAAATCAACGAGTTGTGCAAGAGTTTTGAGCCCGTCATGTACGATGTTGCGGAAACCTTCAACTGATCCTGACCTGGATCAAGGTCACGCGTCTGGTAATCGACCAGTATACTTGAGCAACCAAGGAGGCGCGTGCCATGTATCACAATATTCTTGTACCAATATCATTCGACGACGCGCGTGATATGCCGTCCGCATTGAAACTGGCGCAACTGTTGGCGGCACCCGAGTCACAGGTCACGCTGCTGCACGTGGTCGAACATATACCGGCCTATGCCAGCGCTTATATGCCGGTCGGGTATCTGGACGATGCGCGCAAGGCCGTTCAGGCCGAGTTGGATGCGCTGGCGGAAAATATTTCGGGCGCCCGCGGAGTCGTTGTCGAGGGGCATTCCGGTCGGACGATCCTTGACTGGGCCGACGTGAATAAGCCGGATCTGATCATCATCGCGTCTCATCGACCAGGTATGCAGGATTTGCTTTTGGGCTCCACCGCTACCCATGTTGTCCGCCACGCTGCATGCTCAGTGCACGTGGTGCGTTAGGTCTCTGCCAGATCACAAGCGAGCAGCCAAGAAATTGGACGGTCTGTCTTGTTTGCTTGGCCCAGGTTCGTAGAGCGTCCTGCATCGTGACAGAGTTTCACAGATATGTTTGTCCCTTAGGTATCGGCATCCCACGGATACTGGTGTATTGATCGGGAATGCAGCCAGAAAAGACCACTCCCAAGGCGCTGTTCACGGATCCGAAATCGGCCAAACGTGTTCAACGCGCCGAAGCTCTGCGCCGGCGCGCATTGTCACCGGTGCGGATTCTGCTGATGGTCCTCATGTTGCCGCTGACGACAGGCATCATTGCCCTGAGCGTCTGGTTGCGCACTTCAGAATTCGAGCGTGATGAGGCGGTTTTACATCTTGTTGCCCTTGCCGGATGTGGTGCTGCGCTCTCGGTTCTTCCTGGTCCGTTTCTGGAGGGCGAGCCGGGCTATCACCGGCAAAACGATCCCGATCAGGATGGTGTGGCCTGTGGAGTGATTGCCCCGAATGCAGAACAAAGCGCTGCCCCTCAAAAACGCGTTGGCAATGCCAAATTCGTGAGGCCCTGACAGATGGGTAAGGACTTCGGAACAAAGAGGCTGAGCCGATGACGCGAGCAGAGTTCAACAGTTTCTGCGCGGGCCTGAAGGCCAGCTCTCATGTGGTTCAATGGGGCAATGCAGACGTGTGGAAAGTGGGGGGCAAGGTGTTTGCGATCTGCGGCTGGAACGACGGTCAAGACGCCTTCACCTTCAAAGCCACTGAACTGGCCTTTGAGGTGCTGAGCGACGAACCCGGAATTCGCCCTGCGCCATATCTGGCCTCGCGCGGGATGAAATGGCTGCAGGTCTATGAGGACCGCGGGATGAGCGACACGTCGCTGCGCGAGCATATCGTGACGTCCTATGATCTGATCGTGGCCAAGCTGACCAAGAAGATGCGGGCGGAACTGGGCGTATAGGAATAGGTCATCCCATCCGCCACCCAGCCCATTTCACTTTTACTCACTTGCGCCAATAGTTGTTCGCTGCCGCCACAGTCTGGTAATTTGTCGCCACGACATGCGACACCATAGTCAGGCTGTCCGCATCGTTTTCGTAGATCGGCCTCAGGCGCTGACGAATCTCGTCATTGGGCTGCGTCTTCTTAACCGCCATCCGTGATAGTTTGATTGCCAGGTCAAATCCCTCCTCGGGTGTCTCGGTGATGAGCGTTGGTAGCCAGGACATGTGTTGCCTCCTATATCGTGCGCAATAATATCGAGCACGATATAAACTGCCTTGTGGGCGTGGGTCAATGAATTATATCGTGCACGATATAAGCGAGCGAAGGTGCTGCCGTGACAGATTCTCCGACCCAACCGAAGACCGACGAGATGTTTTGCCATGCGGTCTATACGTCATGGCATGTGATCAACCGCGCTTATAAGAGACACCTCGGCCCGCTAGGGCTGACCTATCCGCAATACATCACCCTGACCCTGCTGTGGCAGAGAGACCGGCGAAATGTCAGTGAGTTGGCCAACGCGTTGTCGATGGAAACCAGCACGCTGACCCCGCTGCTGAAACGCCTTGAGGCCGACGGGCTTGTCGACCGAACCCGTAGCAAAGAGGACGAACGCCAGGTTGTTGTTTCTCTGACAGGGGCGGGATCGGCATTACGGTCTGTGGCGCATGAGATCACCGCCTGCATGATCGCCGATACCGGGCTGGACGAACCTGACCTAGACCGCCTTTTGAATACGCTGGAGAAGCTGAAAGCCGGCTTGTCTCAGGCCGGCAATTAGCACAGGCCGCAAACACGGTGAACGGCGCTTTGGTTGTTCGAGTCCGATCTGGCTGCGGCAGTGGAATCACAATATGTGAATTCAGATGTCGCGCCTTCCGCGCTGGGCAGCAACTCTGGCGTGTCAGTGGCCCAAATACAGTGAGGCGTATGGTTGAAAATGGCCGCAAATCACGCGTATCAATGTGAGATTTCGGGCTGCCGTGCTAGGTTGCGTGCGGCGGGGTCGTTCCGACCGCGTCACATGGCGATATCGCCGGACGAGGGAGGAAGATCATGTTTGCACGTATTACTCAATTCAAGATGAAGCCCGGCACGCGTGAGGCGGCGACGGCGAAAATGAACGCATTGAAATCAGAAATCATGGGCATGCCCGGCATGCACAGCTTTACCAATGTGATGAACGAGGACGGGTCGGGCTATGTGATCTCGGTTGTCGAGAGCGAGGCGACCTCGAACGCGAACGCGCCCAAAGTGGCCGAGCTGTGGGGCCATTTCGCCGAGTTCATGGAAAGCCCGCCAACGCCGGTTGGGTATGATGTGATTGCCCATTGGGATAAGGGGTAGGGTATCGGGCGGGACGTTACCGCCCATTTTTTGTTGCGCGAAGTGTAGGATGGGGTTTTACCCTATCATGAGTTTGGGTGGCTTCGGAGTGATGGGACGAAACCCCATCCTACACTTGCTAACAAAACGTCAAGGCTTCACTTGAACCGCAGGTACAAATGCTACTGATGTATCGATTGGTCTGCACTTTGCTGAAAGGTATTCGTAGTTTTCAGTCGACCAACGAGGATCCAAGGCAACACCCAGCGGATGCACAACATCTTGATACAATTGCCGTCCAGCAAAGCCCGTAAGCAAATGAAACGCAGTATCGGAAATCAGTTTTCCCTGATGCAAAACTGCAATCGTCTCGAAGAAGTTTTTAACTTTACGTCGAGCCTCATCTAGTGCTTCAAACTCTGGATTCCGGCCTTGTTGGAGGAATTCTTGTCGAAGCTTTTCGTACTTCCCTTTTAAGTCACCGCCACTGTCGATCAGAAACTGATTGAGAGTTCGAAGGTGCTCCTTCATCTCGTCGTCGAAATAGATACTTCTGGTGTCTCGAACAAATCCGGCTTCAAAAACGTCTTTTTGCGCTTTTGCGGTCTTGTAAGCGTAGTACGAAGTCGCCAGAGCAACGAATACCGCAGCAACGAGTACCATGAGTTCGAATATCCGAATCCAGTCTAGAACGATTGTGTCTGTCAAGTTTCCTCTCCACAGCATAAAATCTAAGTACTAGTATTCGTTATTCAATACCGGTAACTATTAAGCTACCTCTTCTTCCGCTTCACATTCCCACCCCGTTGCCCCGGCCTGCCAGCCGTTGACCGTCCGCGCGATTTCACTGCGTCTTCCGAGGCCTTCTCGACCGCCCATTGGCGTGCCATGGGGTCGTCGGCGATGGCGAGGTCGACCGCTTCCAGGCGTTTGACCTCATCCCTGATGTTGGCGGCCTCTTCGAATTCCAGATTTTCGGCGGCTTTGCGCATCTTGTCGCGCAGCCCGTCCAGATGGGCCTCGAGGTTCGCGCCGTGCATCGGTTTGTCGATGGTGGCGGTGACGCGGTTCATGTCGACGTCGCCCTTGTAGAGACCGGCCAGAACATCCTCGACGTTTTTCTTCACCGTTGCTGGGGTGATGCCGTGTTCCTCGTTATAGGCGATCTGCTTGGCGCGGCGGCGATCGGTTTCGTTCAGCGCGCGCTCCATGGAACCGGTGATCTTGTCGGCATACATGATCACCCGCCCGTCGGCGTTGCGCGCGGCGCGGCCAATGGTCTGAACCAGTGAGGTTTCCGAGCGCAGGAAGCCTTCTTTGTCGGCGTCCAGAATGGCGACCAGCCCGCATTCGGGGATGTCGAGCCCCTCGCGCAGCAGGTTGATGCCGATCAGCACGTCAAACGCGCCCAGACGCAGGTCACGCAGAATCTCGATGCGTTCCAGCGTGTCGATGTCCGAGTGCATGTAACGGACCCTGATGCCCTGTTCGTGCATGTATTCAGTCAGGTCCTCGGCCATGCGTTTGGTCAACGTTGTGACCAGCGTGCGATAACCGTCGGCGGCGACCTTGCGCACCTCGTCCAGCAGATCGTCGACCTGCATGCCGACAGGGCGGATTTCGACTTCGGGGTCCAGCAGGCCTGTGGGGCGGATCACCTGTTCGGTGAAAACGCCGCCGGTCTGTTCGATCTCCCACTTGGCAGGCGTGGCCGAGACGAACACGGATTGCGGGCGCATGGCGTCCCATTCCTCGAACTTGAGGGGGCGGTTATCCATGCAGGACGGCAGGCGGAACCCGTGTTCGGCCAGGGTGAATTTGCGCCGATAGTCGCCCCGGTACATGCCACCGATCTGCGGCACGCTGACGTGGGATTCGTCGGCAAAGACGATGGCGTTGTCGGGGATGAATTCGAACAGCGTCGGGGGCGGCTCGCCCGGTGCGCGGCCTGTCAGATAGCGCGAGTAGTTTTCGATTCCGTTACAGACGCCGGTGGCCTCCAACATCTCCAGATCGAAATTCGTGCGTTGTTCCAGACGTTGCGCTTCCAGCAGTTTGCCCTCTCCGACCAGTTGATCCAGTCGGATGCGGAGTTCCTTCTTGATGCCGATGATCGCCTGGTTCATCGTTGGCTTCGGCGTCACGTAGTGCGAGTTGGCGTAAACCCGCACCTGTTCCATATTCGCGGCGCGTTCACCGGTCAGCGGGTCGAACTCGGTGATGGTTTCCAATTCCTCACCGAAGAACGAGAATTTCCAAGCGCGATCTTCAAGGTGGGCGGGCCAGATTTCCAGGCTGTCACCCCGCACCCGGAACGAGCCCCGTTGGAATGCCTGATCATTTCGGCGGTATTGCTGGGCGACCAGATCGGCCATGATCTGGCGCTGGTTGTATTCGCCGCCAACCTTCAGGTCCTGCGTCATCGCCCCATAGGTTTCGACCGAGCCGATACCGTAGATGCACGACACTGAGGCGACGATGATCACGTCATCGCGTTCCAATAGCGCCCGCGTGGCCGAGTGGCGCATCCGGTCGATCTGTTCGTTGATCTGGGATTCTTTCTCGATATAGGTGTCGCTGCGCGCGACATAGGCCTCGGGTTGGTAGTAGTCGTAGTAAGACACGAAATACTCGACCGAGTTTTCCGGGAAGAAACCTTTGAACTCACCATAGAGCTGCGCCGCCAGTGTCTTGTTGGGCGCAAGGATGATGGCGGGTCGCTGGGTTTCTTCGATCACCTTGGCCATGGTGAAGGTCTTGCCCGTCCCGGTCGCGCCCAGCAGGACCTGTTCTCTTTCGCCGTCGAAGATACCGTTGGTCAGCTCTTTGATCGCGGTGGGCTGGTCGCCTGCCGGTGAGAACTCGGTATGCATGACGAATTCTTTACCGCCTTCCAGTTTCAGGCGGGCGCGGACGTCATCAGCAGTCAGCTGAGTCTTGTCGGAATGGGCGTAAGGCATGGGCAGGCTCCGGGTCAGGCCCCTACATTTGTTCTTATTTTGTCCAACTGCAAGACCTGATCCGATCTAGAAACGGCAGTTTCAGTAATACGCAAACCGATGATCCGGTATTTGATCCGAACGCACCTTTTCTTCAAGCGCTTTCAGGTTGTCACCCAGGACACGCCCCATCATCGCTTTCAGCACAGTCTGCCCCATCAGCCATCCCAATGGACCAAACTTCATTTGATAATCCATGCTCCAGACTACTCTGGATTGGTTGTTGGCAAGGGGTTCAACGGCGATTGCTGCATGTGCTTGGGTCAGAGGCATTGCAGACATCTCAGACAAGCGGACACGGTAGCCCCGGTTGATTTGCCAATCCGTGACTTCTTCTACCAGAGACGTCCCATTTTCAAAATGGCATCGTCGTTTCGATCCCACCCCATCCGCACCTTGTGTTAGCGCATCTACTGATGTCACCTGCGGGGCGAAATCGTCGATATGCATGAACCGGCTCAAAATGGCCCAGATATCTTCGGGTCGGGTATCAATGTCGAGGCTGCGTTCGTGGTGGATCATCTTGCTGTCCTTGTTGTGGCGTTTGAATGATTATACCATTCCCCTAATGACAGTTTTCGTCATCAGAACATCCGTGTCCTCCGCGACATTTGCCACCTTGTCCCAGGCCTCGCTCTGACGCATAAACAACTTCAGCCAAGTGAGTACGGAGAGGCGACATGCGCGCACGGATCTACCAGCCTTCGCGGAATGCGATGACATCGGGTACGGCCAAGACCCGGCATTGGGTGTTGGAATATGCCCCAGAATCCACGCGCGAGGTTGATCCGTTGATGGGCTGGACGTCTTCCAGTGACACCCAGACCCAGGTGCGTCTGAATTTCGACACCAAGGAAGAGGCGCTGGATTACGCCAGGGACAACGGTATCGACGCACAGGTCAGTGAACCGCATAAACGCAAGCCGAACCTGCGCGCGCGCGGTTATGGCGAGAATTTTGCCACCGATCGGCGCGCACCCTGGACGCATTAAATGATCGACATTCGCGAGGCTGACCCAACCTCCGACGCATTGCGCCCGGTGGTCGAGGCGCATTTTGCCCATAGCGAAACCGCCGGGCCAGCCGAGAGCAATCACACGATGGATGCCAGTGCCTTGGCCGGGCCCGGAATGCGGTTCTGGGCTTTGTATGAGGGTAACAAGGTGCTGGGCTGCGGCGCGCTCAAGGCGCTGCCGGATGGGACCGCCGAAGTCAAATCCGTGCATATCCTTGCCACCGCACGTGGTCGCGGTCTGGCGCGAGTGATGATGACCCATCTTGCTGATCACGCACGGGTCGAAGGGACCTCGGCGCTGGTTCTTGAGACGGGCGCCGATCATCTGTCCTACTACGACGCCGCGCGCAGGCTGTATGAAGCGCTGGGCTATTCCTATTGCGGCCCGATCTACGGCTATGAGGCCGACCCCAACAGCGCCTTCATGCGATTGGATCTAAAGCCCGCAGAATAGGCCGGTTGTTAGGCACTACCTTCGTTCAGCAATGCCACGACCTGTTGCGTTTCGGGCCTTTGCCGCGTTGCGCCAGGTATGTGGACGAACAGAAAGCGGCCCGTTGGGCAGGTGTATTCGCTTGCAGACTTAAGAGCGCCGCTTGCCAAGGCATCCTCAAGCAAACATAGATGCCCCATCAGAATACCCGCACCTGCCTTCGCTTCTTCCACGGCCAGGCTGTACAGAGAGAACTGCGGCCCGGTCTGCGCATCCTGCAGTTCAATTCCCGTGTTCTGTGACCAGATTGTCCAATCGTCGTTCCAGGTCTGGTCATGCAGAAGGACGGCGTCGCCAAAGTGGTTCATACGTTCAATCTGGCTAGGCGCGCCGACCGGAGAGATGAGATCGGGGCAGATGCAAATCTGCTCGGGCTCAGCATCGGGTTCGCCAATGAATATGGCCAGATCGAACAATTCCCGATCAAGACTGGGTGGATTTTCCATCGCGGTCACCGAAAAATTGATATGCGGAAACTGCGCCCTGACCCGGCTTAGCCGTTTTGGTAGCCAAAGCTGCGCAACAGATGGCAAGGCGGCGATATGAAAATCGGCGTTGGGTTTGAGGTTGCGGAGGGCACGCGCCGCCTCGGCCAACCCGTCGAACGCCGCAGAGAATTCAGCCACCAGCGAAGCCCCGGCCTTGGTCAGTTCCACCCCCTGCGCGTTGCGCCGAAACAACGCGGTACCTGCCCAGCCCTCCAGTGTCTTGATGTGCTGCGAAATCGCTCCGGGCGTGACGCTCAATTCCTCAGCGGCGGCGACAAAGCTGACATGACGTGCGGCAGCTTCAAAGGCGCGCATTGCATTCAGCGGGGGCCCTTTCGGGCGTTTGGGCATGACACTCATTTCAAGCCTTAGTTTTTCTACGCCAAGAAATAGCAAATCTGCTTTGCGCTGTCACGGAATGGCTGCCACCATGCTGCAAAACGGAGGACGTCCAATGACGCTTGCACAACGAGATTGGGTGCCGAGCACCAGTGAAACCCTGATTCAGGACATAGCGGCCACGACGGCGTCCGCAACGTCTGCCGATCTGCTGGCCCGTATCGAGCAGCTGGCCGAGCAGAACCGAGTGATCCATGAGGAAGAGTGCTTTAACCTCAACCCTGCGACCAATGTGATGAACCCGAAAGCCGAAGCGCTATTATCCTCTGGCATCGGGTCGCGCCCCTCTTTGGGGTATCCCGGCGACAAATACGAAATGGGACTGGAAGCGATCGAGGAAATCGAAGTGATCGCGGCCCAGCTTTGCGCGGATGTGTTCGATGCCAAATTCGCCGAGGTTCGTGTGCCTTCTGGTGCGATTGCCAACTTCTATGGCTTTATGGCCACATGCAAACCGGGCGACACAATCATTGCGCCGCCCGCATCCATTGGCGGGCATGTGACTCATCATGTCGATGGCTGCGCCGGCTTATACGACTTGCGCACCATAGAGGCCCCGGTGAATGCCGATGGCTATACCGTTGATCTGGACCAACTGCGGGCGCTGGCACGAGCCGAGCGGCCCAAGCTGATTACGATTGGTGGCAGCCTGAACCTGTTCGAGCATCCCGTGTCCGAAGTGCGGTCCATCGCCGATGAGGTCGGGGCCAAGGTCATGTTCGATGCGGCCCATCAATGCGGCATTATTGCCGGGCGCGCCTGGTCCAACCCGCTGGCCGAGGGCGCGCATTTCATGACGATGAGCACCTATAAAAGCCTTGGTGGCCCTGCAGGTGGGCTGATCGTTTCGAATGATGCAGAAATCGCCAAAACGCTGGACGCTATCGCCTTTCCCGGCATGACGGCCAATTTTGATGCGGCGAAAACTGCCGCGCTTGCGGTCACGATGCTGGACTGGAAAGACTTTGGCGCGGCCTATGCGAAAGAGATGATCGCTATGGCGCAGGCATTGGCTGCGGCTTTGGATGCACAAAATGTGCCTGTGTTCGCTGGGGCCGAGGGCTTTACCAACTCTCACCAGTTCGCTGTGCTGGCCGAGCCATTCGGGGGCGGGCAGGCGGCCTCAAAAACCTTACGCCAAGCTGGGTTCCTTGCCTGCGGCATCGGTCTGCCCGTGGCGGCGGTTGAGGGTGATATGAACGGTTTGCGGATTGGCACGCCCGAGCTTATCCGTTGGGGGATGACCGCAGGCGATGCGGGTCGTCTGGCGGGCTTGATCAAACAAGGTCTGCAAGGCGCGCCGATTGCCTCCGAGGTTTCAGCCTGGAGACGCGCGTTCAACACGCTCTGCTTTGTCCATTAGATCACCGTTTCTGAAAGCAACCGGCGCGCACGGTGTTTTGTGATCGTTCAAACCCGGCCTTCACAAATGAATGGCCGGGATCTGTTCCGGTTGATCCGGGCTTAGTTTCCCAGAATTCCAGGCAGGCGCAGCCCGTGTTCACGAGCGCAATCCTTGGCTAGGTCATAACCAGCATCGGCGTGACGCCACACGCCCGAGGCAGGGTCGTTCCACAAAACGCGCTCCAGGCGTTTGGCAGCATCATCGGTGCCGTCGGCGCAGATCACCACACCCGCATGCTGGGAAAAGCCCATGCCAACGCCGCCGCCATGGTGCAGAGATACCCAAGTCGCGCCCGAGGCGGTGTTGACCAGTGCATTTAGCAGAGGCCAGTCCGAGACCGCGTCAGACCCGTCCTTCATCGCTTCGGTCTCGCGGTTGGGCGAGGCGACTGAACCGGAATCCAGATGGTCACGACCAATGACCACCGGCGCGCTTAGCTCGCCCGTTCTAACCATCTCGTTAAACGCCAGACCCAGGCGATGTCGGTCACCCAGACCAACCCAACAGATACGCGCAGGAAGGCCTTGGAATGCGATCCGTTCGCGCGCCATATCCAGCCAGTTGTGCAGATGTGTGTTGTCGGGCAGCAGTTCCTTGACCTTTTGATCGGTCTTATAGATGTCCTCGGGGTCGCCCGACAGGGCCGCCCAGCGGAACGGGCCGATGCCACGGCAAAACAGCGGGCGGATATAGGCAGGCACAAAGCCGGGGAAGGCAAAGGCGTCTTCCAGACCTTCCTCAAGCGCCATTTGCCGGATGTTGTTGCCATAGTCGACGGTTGGAACACCGTCATTGTGAAAGGCGACCATCGCCGCGACCTGCACCTTCATCGAGGCGCGGGCTGCCTTTTCCACTTCCTTCGGAGCGGTTTCAGCCTTGGCGCGCCACTCGGCCACGGTCCAGCCCTGCGGCAGGTATCCGTTGATCGGGTCATGCGCGCTAGTCTGATCGGTGACGATGTCGGGCTTGACGCCGCGCTTGTGTATTTCGGGGAAGATATCGGCGGCGTTTCCGATCAGCGCCACGGATTTGGCTTCGCCCGCTTTGGTCCAGCGGTCGATCATGTCCAGCGCCTCGTCCAGACTGTGGGTTTTTTCGTCGACATAGCGCGTGCGCAGCCGGAAATCGGCGGATTTCTCGTCGCACTCCACGGCCAGACAGCAGGCACCCGCCATCACAGCAGCCAGTGGCTGAGCACCGCCCATACCACCCAGACCCCCGGTCAGGATCCAACGGCCTTTCAGACTGCCACCATAGTGCTGACGTCCTGCTTCCATGAAGGTCTCATAGGTGCCTTGGACGATGCCCTGCGACCCGATGTAAATCCAGGAACCCGCAGTCATCTGGCCATACATCGCCAGACCTTTCTTATCCAACTCGTTGAAGTGATCCCAATTCGCCCAATGCGGCACCAGGTTCGAGTTGGCAATCAGCACGCGCGGTGCGTCCTTGTGGGTTTTGACGATGGCGACGGGCTTTCCCGACTGCACGACCAGGGTTTCGTCCGCTTCCAGGTCTTTCAGGCTGTCGACGATCAGGTCGAAATCCTTCCAGGTTCGCGCGGCCCGGCCAATGCCGCCATATACTACCAGCTCGTGCGGGTTTTCTGCCACGTCAGGATGCAGGTTGTTCATCAGCATCCGCAGTGGTGCTTCGGTCAGCCAGCTTTTGGCATTCAGTTCGGTCCCGGTTGGCGGATAGATGTCCCGGCTGTTCTTACGAGGATCGCTCATCGGTCATTCCCTTCAGATTGGATAGAGCCCGACAGGGCAAGGGCATTGAAGTTTTCAATCATGTGTCTCGGCTGCGGTCGCGCGCCATCATGGCAAAGGCCGCCATCAGGTAAGGCCCGGCAAAGAGGCGTTCAGCGCGTTCAGCAACGCACCCGACGCGACCAATTCCATTGCCGCTTTCAGATCGGGCGCCATATAGCGATCCTCTTGCAGGCTCGAAACATCCTCGCGCAGCCGTGCGATGGCCTGTTGCAGCAACGGGCTCGTCTGGAGGGGGGCGCGGAATTCGATGCCACGCGCGGCGCAGAGCAGCTCGACCCCAAGGATATGGTTGAGGTTTTCGACCATGCGGGACAGCCGCCGCGCACCATGCGCTGCCATCGAGACGTGATCTTCCTGATTGGCGGAGGTGGGTGTTGAATCGGTGACACAAGGGTTGGCCAGATGCTTGTTCTCGCTCATCAAAGCGGCTGTCGTCACCTCGGCGATCATCAGGCCGGAATTCAATCCGGGTTCAGGTGTCAGGAAGGGCGGAAGATCGAAGCTGAGCGTTGGATCGACCATCAGAGCAATACGGCGTTGACTGATCGCGCCAATCTCGGACAATGCCAGCGCAATCATGTCAGCAGCGAACCCAACGGGTTCCGCGTGAAAATTACCACCGGACACGATCATATCCGCTTCGGTCAGCACAAGTGGATTGTCTGTTGCAGCATTCGCTTCGATCAAAAGGGTTTGTGCGGCCTGTCGCAGGACATCCATCGCCGCACCAGTCACCTGCGGCTGACAGCGGATGCAATAGGGATCCTGAACACGTGTATCATCATCCCGGTGACTTTCTCGAATTTCGGATTGCGCCAGTATCTCACGCATCGAACCTGCCGCTTCGATCTGGCCACGATGTCCTCGCAACGCATGGATTTCGGGCTGCAGCGGAGCGGTTGATCCCATGATGGCATCGGTGGACATGGCCGAGATGACCAGCGCATTGCGCACAGTACGCCAGACTTCGAACAGACCGGCAAGCGCATAGGCCGTTGAAAACTGTGTGCCATTGATAAAGGCCAAACCTTCCTTGGGGCCAAGCTCGATCGGGGACAGGCCAGCCTTTGCAAGCGCCTCGGCACCCGGAAGAATTTCGCCTTTATATTCCGCCTCTCCCTCACCGATCACCACTGCGGTCATATGTGAAAGAGGTGCCAGATCGCCTGACGCGCCAACCGATCCTTGATTTGGAACAACAGGGGTGACGCCTTTTTCCAGCATGTCTTGCATAAGCTCGATCAGTTGCCAGCGGACGCCAGATGCGCCACGGCCAAAACTCAATAGCTTAAGAGACATCATAAGCCGAACCATCCGGCGGGGCATCGCGTTTCCTACGCCGCAGCAATGGCTGAGGATCAGGTTTCGCTGCAAAGTGGCGGTGTCTTCAGATTTGATCTTGAGGCTGGCCAATTTGCCAAAACCCGTGTTGACGCCATAAACCGGTACATCACCCGCAGCGGCGATAGCGATCCGTTTCGCGGCCGCCTCGACCGCAGGACGACACGTCGGATCAAGTATGACCGAGGCTTCATCCCGATAGATGGTTTCAAGCTGAGGCAGAGTAGCCTGCCCGGGCGCCAGAGTGAGAGTTGTCACGCTTGACCTCCAAAGATGCGTTTGTGAAGCGGGTTGAACCCGATACGATAAGAAAGCTCGGCCGGACGGCCCACATTCCAGACCGCCAGATCGGCCCGCTGACCCGCGGCGATCATACCGCGATCACTCAAACCAAGGGCACGAGCTGCGTTACAGGTTACGCCCGCAAGTGTTTCCTCTGGCATCATGCGGAACAGGGTGCAGCCCATATTCATGGTCAGAAGAAGAGATGTCAGGGGGGATGATCCCGGATTGCAATCGGTTGCCAGTGCTATTGGGACATCGTGTTTGCGCAGCAGCTCAATCGGAGGCTGACGCGTTTCACGCAGAGTATAGAACGCACCGGGCAGGATTACGCCCGCTGTTCCCGCCTGGGCCATGGTGATCACGCCGTCTTCGTCAAGATACTCGATATGATCCGCAGACAATGCGCCATAGGAGGCGGCAAGCTGCGCCCCGCCCAGATTAGAAAGCTGCTCGGCATGCAGTTTAACCGGAAGGCCAAGCGCTGCGGCGGCGTCAAAGACACGGGCGATCTGTTTGGGCTGAAAGGCGATCCCTTCGCAGAATCCGTCAACCGCATCGACCAGCCCTTCTACATGGGCGGCCCGCAAGGTCGGAATGACGACCTCGTCGATATAGGCGTCATCGCGCCCCTTGTACTCTGGCGGAGTCGCGTGGGCGCCCAGATATGTGGTTTGAACAGAAACCGGGCGACGTTTTCCAATTTCGCGCGCGGCGCGCAGCATGTTCAGCTCTGTCTGTTGTTCTAGCCCATAGCCGGACTTGATTTCGATAGTGGTCATGCCCTCTTGGGTCATCGCGTCGACGCGGGGCAATGCACTTTCTATCAGCTCTTCCAGGCTGGCGGCCCGTGTCGCTTGAACGGTTGCGTTAATACCGCCTCCGGCGCGCGCAACCTGTTCATAGCTTGCACCATTCAGGCGCATTTCAAACTCTTGGGCGCGGTCGCCGCCAAATACAACATGGGTGTGGCAGTCGATCAAACCGGGCGTCACAAGGCGTCCGTTCAGATCCTCGGCCTCAAGCTCGGTATATTCATCGGGCAGATCGCGTCTGGGTCCGACCCATTCGATGAATTCACCTGATATTACGATGATGCCATCCTCGATTAGCCCATAAGGGCCCTGCTGGCTGGCTTGTGTTGCAATTTTTGCGCCACGAAGGGTTGTTTTACCAGTCATGAGAATCTGATCCCAAGTTGCAATGCTTCTGAAATAGGTATACTGATTACTGAATAATGTGTACACAAAATAATGAAAGGCATCGCGCCGAAGCCGCCTTCTTGGAGTCAAATTAGGTAGAGGTCATAGGTGCGGGGCAGCGTTACATGCTTCATTGCAGATGTCTTATGTGTATGTATAAGCCAATTAAGGCCGGTTTTTGAGTTGGGGAATTTTATGGCAAGACCTCAGGGGAACATGAGCTTTCGGGACATCAAGCAGGTGGTTTTGGATCGAATCCAAACCGGTATCTGGAGCCCGGATTCCATTTTGCCAAGCGAGGTGGATTTGGCCGCTGAATTCTCAAGTACACGAACAACGGTCAACCGGGCGTTGAGAGAGCTTGCCGAAGAAGGATACCTGGAAAGAAAACGCAAGGCCGGCACGCGGGTTCTGAATTCTCCCATCAGAAAGGCGCAATTTGCGATCCCTTTGGTGCGTGACGAGATAACGGCCACCGGTGCGGCCTATCGGTACTCTTTGGTGGACCGAGAGGTGCAACCCGCACCGTCCTGGCTGGCATCACGCCTCGACCTGAAAAAAGAGCAGGACGTCTTGCACCTGCGATGTATGCATTATGCCGACAACGTAGCGTTTCAGCTTGAGGTGCGATGGATAGTTGCCGACGTTGTACCTGAAGTGTTGGAGGAAAGTTTCGATCAATCGGGGCCGAATGACTGGTTGGTTAACAGGGTGCCATTCAGCAATCTGGAGCTTAGTTTCATGGCGACCAAGGCTGATGGTGAAATCTCCAAGTTCCTGGACACGCCACCTGGCGACCCGATCTTTACTGCCGAACGCATTACCTGGCTGCGTCGCGCGCCGGTGACATATGCCAAGCTTTACTTTGCGCCGGGATACCGGATGACGACGCATCTCTGATCTGACCGGAGTCCAGCTTTTGGGGCGGTAAAAAATGTCGGTTTTCGTCGGTCCGCCGAATTATGGGCTGACAGAACATCAAACAAAGGGAACGCGATGGCTGTTCAGAATCTGATGACGTTTAAGGCGGGTTCAACGCCGATTTTGCTGAATGTCCCACATGCCGGAACCTTGCTGCATCCGGAGGTAGAACGCCGTTTGCGACCCGCCGCGCTGGAGCTGAAGGATACGGATTGGCACATGGACAAGCTGGCGCTGCCTTGTGCCGAATTGGGTGTGGGTGTCATGGCGGCGCAGTATTCGCGCTATGTGGTGGACCTGAACCGTTCAGCTGATGACGCGCCGCTTTATTCCGGTCCGACAACCGGCCTGATATCGCAAATCGATTTTGACGGTCAGCTGCTTTATCTGGAAGGGCAAGAGCCAGATGGGCAAGAGACAAAGGCGCGCATCCAATCCTATTGGGCACCGTATCATCAGGCGCTCAAGGCTGAGATTCTGCGGATCAGGGCGCAGTTTGGCACCTGCATACTGTTGGATCTGCATTCCATCCGTTCCGAGGTGCCAAGGCTGTTTGATGGGGTGCTGCCGGATTTGAATCTGGGCACAAATAGCGGGGCCAGCACAGCCGCGCGCTTTGAGGCCTGCGCCGAAAGATCGCTGGGGTCCGGCCAATACAGCTTTGTCAAAAACGGCCGCTTTAAGGGAGGCTATATTACCCGGCACTATGGCCAACCCGACCAGAACATTCATGCGCTGCAACTCGAAATTGCACAGTCCGCCTATATGATCGAGCACGCCCCTTGGGACCTTGTGCCCCCTAAGGCAGAGGTGCTTGGCGCCGCGATCAAGAACCTTGTTACCGCGTTGCTGGATGAAGTTAACACCACCCGTGGATGACCCAAACAGACTCGCCGATACGGCAGCCAAGTAAAGGAAAGTGGATGACAACTGGATTTCATTTCAAACAGGCACTGACGGACCAGGGCTGGCTTAGCAATATCTCCGTAACCGTTACGGAATCTGGTGAGTTCGGAGCACTGGTCGCGGACGACAATCCCAACGCCTATCCGGTGATTGAAAGCCCGGTTGTGCCGGGCATGCCCAACCTTCACAGTCATTCCTTTCAATACGCGATGGCGGGGTTATCAGAAGTGCGCCGGAATCCGGTCGACAGCTTCTGGTCCTGGCGCGAAATGATGTATTATTTCGCTCATAATGTATCGCCCGAGGACCTGCAGGCAATCACTGCCAAGCTGTATATGGAATTGCTCAAAGGCGGTTATACCGAGATTGTCGAGTTTCATTATCTGCACAATGAAGAAGATGGAGCGCACTATGCCCAATCTGAGGAGCTGTCTTCTGCAATTGTCTCTGCTGCAGATCGAACGAGCCTCAGCCTGACGCTTCTTCCGGTGTTTTATGCACACGCAAATTTCGGCGGCGTGTCTCCGCAAGATGCTCAGAGGCGATTCACCAACACACGTGATCAATACGCTTTGCTGATCGAAACCCTGAAGCAGCAGCATGAAAAGCTTAACCTCGGAATCGCGCCGCATTCCCTGCGCGCCGTAACCGAGGATGAAATGTCATGGCTTATGGAGCTTCGGCAAGACCAGTTGCCGGGGTGTCCAGTTCACATCCATGTGGCCGAACAGACCAAAGAGGTGGAAGACAGTATCGCCCATAGTGGCAAACGCTCTGTTTCGGCGCTGATGGACCAGGTCCAGATTGACGCCGCGTGGTGCCTGATCCATGCCACCCATCTGGATGACGCCGAGGTTGCGGCCATTGCCGCTTCGGGCGCGACCGTGGGTCTGTGCCCGCTGACGGAATCAAATCTTGGAGACGGGATTTTCCGGGCGGTCGATTTCGTGGCAGCAAGTGGCCATTTTGGTATCGGCTCGGACAGCAACAACTGTACCCAGGCAGTTCAGGAGCTGCGCACACTGGAATATAGTCAGCGCCTGCTGCACCGGCAGCGCAATGTTATGTGCTCCAAGGACATGCCCAATGTCGGCGGTTATCTCTGGCAAGCAGCCGCCCAAGGTGGAGCGCGTGCAGCCGGGCGCAATATCGGCCGTATCGCAGAAGGGTGCCGTGCCGATTTTGTAGAACTGTCTTACGATAGGAATGGTCTGATGGCGGCGGTGTCGCCCGGAGCCGTGCTGGATTTCCACATGTTCTCGGGTCAGCAGGCAGAAATCATTGCCGTCTATGTTGCTGGTCAAAAGGTCATTGAAGATGGTCAGCACCCCGATCACGAGTCCATCGACGCCGGATATATTTCCACCATGCGTCGGTTGGCGCAAAAACTATGATGAAGGGTGAATAGAACCAACGGAACTCATTACTGCGCGAGCTTAAGAACCTTGGGGCACTTGGTGCTGGTCAGGCTGAAATCATTGTCCGAGATCGCCGAGGAATTTTCTGTCACCCAGCCCATTGGTTTCGAACATTCCAGTTGGTTCGCGCCTTCCGTACCTTGTCACATCAATGGCGCGCGTGATGCTGGCGGATCTGAGCGAAACGGAACTGGATCACCGTACCCCCCCATGACGGGTCTGGGCATGTGTGCGGTGCTATTAACAATTCCGGCCACCGCAATCAGCTGGGATCTGCGGAAGATCTGATCAAACAGGTTTGCCACTGCGCGGTGCAATATCAAATTGCAGTGATGCAGGTGACGGCATCCCAGTTTGCCGATGTATTCTGTCATCGTGACAGGCTGCAAATGCGACCTGAATTAGTCTGGTAAGTTCGACTCGGTTAGGGCCTTTTGAGGCATGGCTTCGAGGTGCAGTTCACCCAGCAATCAAGGTACCTGTATAAGCTTGCTCCGGTCAGAGATAATGCTGAAATCAGAGAGGTTTTTTGCCCCAAAACCTCATCTCTCCATCAAGTTGACAAGGCGAGGGATTTGACTGATACAGCCAGAATATGAGCGGGCCGTTAGCTCAGCTGGATTAGAGCAGGGAACTTCTAATTCTCAGGTCGGGGGTTCGAGTCCTCCACGGCTCGCCAAATGCACAATTCCTAGTTGAGTATACATCCGCCACCCTCAGATTACGACGTTGGCAAAGCTCTCGACTGTGACGATCGGACGTGGTTGTCCCGCCAGGCTTTCTGCATCGGTCAGACGCTGCGCCAATGGGTCGGCATCGCTAAGGGGGCCAAAGTTCAGCCCGGTTAATTTTTCCAGATCCCGGACGCGGATCTGGAATGTCTTATAGGCACCAAACTCAAATCCACCGACAGATTCCACGCTCCCCTGGTTCGAGAGCATCTGTTGGATGACCTCAACCTGGCTGAGTACATAGGCGGTGGAATGAAGGCGAAGAATGCCTTCGCTGCCATCCTCTTCGGCCAGCATGGTCACAAGCTTGAAGAACTTCAGGGGTACCGGCGATCCGGTATCTTTCAACATCGGCTCGTCACCGGTCAGGATTGGTCCGGTGAACACACAGGCCTTGAATCCATGTGTGCGCACATTTGTCATGATAAAGTTCTCAAGACCCAACCATTGCGCGTGGCTCCGGTTAAAGGCCCGGTGCTGTGGGGCAGCAGCGGTATAGTGAAAGCTGTCATCATTGGCCTGTTTGGCCTGTGCATCATCGACACCCCAATTTGTCGCCGCACGGCGAACCAGGTGGCCCCGGTCAATATCCGCGTGATCATAATCCTCTTTGCCGAGTTGGACATTTGCCGGGATGCGCAGGTCAGCGAACCACTTGTCGCTACCTCGTTTTTGCGGTCGGGTTTTGGCACCATCGATATTCAGCGCGGCAATGATCGGTGTTTTGAAAGTCGCAGAATAGAGAATGCCGAAATTCTGATAGCGCAATTCGTTGGGGCGTTCCGGGGTCGCATCCGACGGAGTGGCAAGTCCAAACGCATTCGGTACTATCGGCAGAGGGACCTCTGCCACTTGAAGGAAGTCCGGGTTGTACCCGTCGCGCGGTTCAAAATGGTCTGCGTCATGGTTTCCGTCAGGTCGTTCTGGCCGGACGATTTCAGTTCCGGGGATCGAGGTCGGCACCGCCCCGTCCAACAATGCGTTGACCGTGCTGATCCTGACCGCCGAGTTTCCGACGCCGAAGGTACCTGCATAATGCAGACCAACCGCTTTGCCGCTGTCCAACGAGATCACAGGCGAGCCCGAGTTGCCGCCCAAAGTCGTGCAGTCATGGCGCAGGATCGTCACGCCGCCATCTTCGATGAGAAATCCGGGCGAAAAGCGTTTCACGTCATACAGGTCGTTGAAATAGTTGGACATCTGCGTGGGGTCATTGCGCAGGGAATCCTTGGCGGGATACCCGATCACCGCGACGCATTCGCCGTGCTGGGCATCCGTATCGGCGCGCGGGATCGGCGTAGGCGTGAAATTGGCCGTATCTGCGGGCAGGTCGATCTTTCCAAGCGCGATATCTGCGGCCGCATCTTCGGCGATATAGGTGAACTTGCGAATGTCGAAAAGCCGGTCGGGGTCGGGTGTCGAGCCGACCTCTTCCAGGAAATCTATCCGGGCGCCATAGCGGGCATTGCCGGGGGCAAACATGAAGACACCATCGCCCAGGAAACTGCGCCGCGCGACCAGCTTGGCAACATGGCGATTGGTGATGATCAGCAGATGGTCGTCCTTCTTTTCGATCACCCAGCCAGTGCCACCCCAGCTAAAGTCATGATTGATAAACTCGATCCGCCCGACCGAGGCGATATTGTCTTCGGCCTTGCCGATACGAATGTCGATATCCGGCGGAAAGTCGGATGACAGCGATTGTTTGCCTTCAACCTTGCCGCCACGCACAATCAGGGGAGGGCGTCCCACGGCGCGCACGATGGCTTCAAGTTGCGAGGGCGTGGAGCCAAAGCTCTCTAGCTTGTTCAGCTGCGCGCCCATCAGTTCACGGGCACGATCCGGCGTCAGGCCCATTTCGCCAAGAATGCCGGGACTGGCATCCAGAACCTCGCGCGCCTTGTCGATCGCGCCGGCATTTCCAAGGCCTTCCAGCCGGTTGAAGGTTTCCTTTTCGAAATCGCTCATGACATTGGTTCCTCAGCTAATATGAAGTCTTCTAAGTCAATCGGTCTGACCTTTGGGATCGAGGTAATCTGGCCGCATCCCGGTTTCGACAAGCATGGCCAGCGCCGGGTGAAACACCACCGGCGCCCGGCTTTTGGTCAGCCGACCCAGGATGGCCTCGGGTCCTGACCCCTGGGTAAGCCCTTTGGCAACACTCGCCAGACGGCGTTGCAGGGTCTGAGTGGTTTTCTTGCGCCCTTCGTTCAATGGGTCCGCCCAAAAGCTAAGAACACGGTCTGCCAGGCCATGACTGCCACGTTCCAAAAGCTCGAGGGTTCGGCTGGACGTCAGGTCGCTCCATTTCCGAGAGGAATTCCATTCCGGAGGCGGGGGCGACGGGAAGGCCCAATAGCCGCCGATGACCTGCTGCCAACGTCTGGCCGCACGCGCAAGCGTTGGGAGATCGGGAATCGGGTGGTAAAAGCTGTATCCTTCGGCCCAGTCCGAGGTCAGGCCCATGGCGCGCAGCAATGACAGCACGTCGGTGGGCCGGTCGGACATCTGGGCCATTGCGTCATCGATCCCCTGCAGGCCCGGGGCAAAGATGTCAGCCGCCTCATACAGGCCGGTGGCAAGGTTGGACAAATCGCTCAGAACACGACCCCGGCCGCTCACCTGAAACTCGTCGACAAGTGCCAGCATCCGGTCGAAATAGGGGTTCAACGGGGCCAGGGCGAGCCCGTAATCATCCGTCGGTAAGTCTGGGTTGGGCATGTCTGGTTCCGAATACTCCAACCCGAATTCCTGACGGATACCCCCCGCGAAGCGCAGTCTTTCATAGGTTAGTTCACGCGGGCCGTGATCCAGATAGGGGGCGATCAGGCCCAGAACCTCATGATCCCCCTCAAAGCTCATGCCCATTGCGATAAGTGCGAATTCCAGCGCTGCGGACTGCATTCCAATCCGGGATGATCGGTTCACAACGCGCAACGCGACTTCGTGGAATTCCTTGTCGTGCAGGTTCTCGATCAACTGTCTGAACCGGAACTCCCCCAATACCTCCAGCAGGATGCGGCCTTCCAGCTCGGGCCGCTCGTGCATTTGCCTTAGCACTGTGTCTTCGGGCAGAAGGTTGAACAGATCACGTGCCATGGACCAATGACCGCTTTGCCAGTTGTGGCACAGGATCAGGATACCAACCTCGCTTGCCGGATCATAGGCGCCCCGCAGCCCCTCGCGGATGATATGGGTCGCTTCGCGACGCTGGCCCTGTTCCAACATCGCGCGCAGGTCATTGACAGCGCGCTCATCCGGTGAGGCGACATATCCGCGGCTTTTGATAATCTGCGCCCGTGCAGTGGCCGCTTTTGGGGAAATTTGTACCAGTTTCGATGGGGGCAGATCGGAACCGCTGTCCAGCC
Organism: Ruegeria sp. CDSA241; assembly: GCF_059611265.1. Classification (NCBI taxonomy): domain Bacteria; kingdom Pseudomonadati; phylum Pseudomonadota; class Alphaproteobacteria; order Rhodobacterales; family Roseobacteraceae; genus Ruegeria; species Ruegeria sp. CDSA241. Next base: position 137,691 of record NZ_JBXWPF010000001.1, on the reverse strand, counting down.
CGGCTGCGCTGTATTCCCGCTGCTCGGTCTTTTGCACCGGGGCCGAACGCTGGCCGCGTGCCTGACGGATCAGGTCCTGCGCGTCGATTGGCAGCTCGGTCAGAAGATGTTCGGGGAAGCGTTCGGCCAATGAGGGGTCGATGCTTGGCGCGGCTTCTCCGACGCGCATAAGCTGAAGCGAATGGTACAGGAACAGCAGCGGATCGCGGTCGGCGTAATACGCACAGGCCGCGCGGTTGACCTGCGCGGTTTCGATGGGGCTTTGGCTGTAGGTCGGTTCCAACAGGTCCCGCCGCATATCGGCCTTATGGGTCAGTTGACCTTCGGTGGCGGCGTCCATCAGCCAGGATTGCAGACCAAGATCCGCGACGATTGTGCCTGCTTCGTCGCTGAGGTCGCCCAGCCCAAGCGCCGGTGCGACGATGCCGTTCAGATTGTCGGCGTTTATCTCGCTAAGAACCATGCCGTAATTGGCAATGCCGCGCAGATGCACGGGCAGGCGCGATGTGACGGCCCGGTTTACGATGCCTGCAGCAATCGGGTCATTCTCGTCTTCGGAGACTTCGGCCAATCGGCCCTCGGTCTGCACCTCGTCAATCAACAGCCGCAATTTCAACGGGTTGCCCTGACAGCGCAAAATGATCTGATCGCGGAATTCCTCGGGGATTCCGGCCTCATCCAGCGTTTGATTGACCAACTCGTCTTCGATCTGGTCGAGCTTGATGTATTCGCCCCGTCTTGGGTGATCATCGCCGAAAATCGGCCCGCGACCGGCAGAGATGATCGATACTTCGATCTGTTCCTTTTCCACAAAACGGTCCAGATCGCTCATCAGGTTGTTCACGAAAGTAGCGCCCTGACCATCCAGAACTTCAAGCGTATCCAGCAGGATAACCAGGCGCAGACCGGCATCAGCCACCGCATTGATCATCGCCCGGATCAACTGACGCGGTGTAAGGTCCGAGCTTTCGTAGATCTCTCGGGTGACCTGTTCGGAATAGCGCAGCCGCAATCTGCGCAAATCGGGCGCCGCCTGTGGTATCGCGGTGCCGATCTGGCGCGAGACCTCTTCAAAGATCGGACCGGTCTGCAATGAGGGCTGATCGAAATCCAGCCGGATCAGGATGACGTCGTCGCGTTCGCCGGTGATCTGGATGATGCGTTCCAGAAGGTAGGATTTGCCGATTCCGTACTGACCTTCGATATGCAGGGTTTTCAAAGGGGCATGGCGCAACGGATGGTCGATCCAGCGTTGAATCATGTCGATTTCGCTGACTCGCCCCACGAATTTCTCACCTAGGCGCTCTTTTGATCGGCGCTCGCGTCTGAGCAGGTTCAATCGGCTGCGCAGCCTGAACAGGCGGTCATATCCCGGCGCTTTTTGGCCTGCACGCTCTAACGTGACAAGGTGCTGCGACAGGTTTTGTTCATCTGTTTCCGCCTCGATAAGGTGATCCAAAGCGCTCGGTGCGAAACCTTCTCGTCCCGACAGAGCCTGCACGATCTCGGTCTGCGTTGCCGCCGAGTCGAACTCTTCGATCCCGGATAATTCGCGATGTCGTGCAGTCAGGCGCAGTATCCATTTCGTAGAGCTGCCCGACTTATCAACATGGCTCAACTCGCGCAGGGATGACATCAGCCGGGCCCGTAGCACCCGGTTGCGGTACTCATCTTCGCTCAGCACCTCGCGCATAAGCTGCCGTGGTTCAAATGCCCCGCGAAGGGCGGCGGCGCGCAACAGGCGCGAACGGAGTTCTTCCTGCGCCTCGTTCATCCTTCTATCTCCAGAAAGCGTTTGGCCTCTTGGCGAACACGGGTGACAACGGTTTCCAGATGTTCGCCATCGAATTCACCTGTGTTGTCAGGGCTCAACCCGGCCAGAGCAGAGTCCACCATTGCCCGTCGAGCAGCCGGTGTCAGCTCTTTTGCCGGGTCAAGCGAAGTGATCATGCTGTGAATTGTAGCCTCAACATCGCTACGTGTGAATGGTCCCAGCTCTTCCACCAATAGGCCGCTGCGCTGCGCGCCGTCGACAGCGCCGACATTGGCAAAACGCAGGGGCGACAGGCGATAGGTCTCATAGCCTGCGAGGATCAGGCGCAGGTTCTCGGATGTGGGCAAGCATTTGGCGATGTGCTCGAACTGTACCTGGGCACGTGGTGAGAGCCCTTCGGGCGGGTTGTCGAAATAGATCCACCATGTTTGCCCTGCGGTTTGGGCGGCCAGGTCCATGTCCGCAATCAGGGTCTCCGCGCGGCTGCCCTCGAATGCAACATCGGTGGTCTGGGCGGCGGTTGTTCCAGCAGCAGCGTCTGGCGAGGCGACGGTCCCGTTGACCTTCTCGGCTAGATCAGCAAGTAAATCGTCCGTATTCAGGGTCGGCCCCAAACGAATGCAACGATGTTGCGGCGCGGCGTTAGGTGCTTCTTGCATCAGCAGATAGGATTCCAGCATGTCATAGCTGAATCCGAGACCGCGAATAGACGTCGTATCCTCGCGCCTGATCCAGATCCCACGCAGTTTGGATTTGGGATGATCCAGCATATGGGCAAGGCCGGTTACGAATTGGTTGCGGCCGATGATGATGGTTCCGTCAATGTCGCGGCTCAGCGACCACATGTCCCGCTGGTTCGAGTTCTTGTTGATCAGATCTTGGAAGTCGGGGTCATCGTGGAACTGCTCGAAAGGGACAAGCCGTTTGGTCGTCTCCCATTTGCCCTGGTGGATGCCCAGAAACCTGAACTGGCTGTCAAAACCGGGGCCACCCGATGACCCGCCGGATGTGTCGATGTCATGAGGGAACCGCTTGGCGCCAGGTTCTCGGTGCACTTTGCCGGGCATGAACCCCTTGGTGACACCTTCGGGGTAGTGGACCAATGTGAACAGGTCTGCACCCTCAAAATCGGGGGGATCGCCGGTCACATCGACACTGCCATAGGTATGCCCCAGCGGCAGGAATATCCGCAGCAGCGCGATATCCACCTCATCGCCCGGCGGCAGGTTCCCGGCCTTTTCACTGTCGTGATAGGGCCAGAGCTTTACGCATTTTGCCCGGTACCGCTTTTCGTCCGAGGCCAGTATTTCAAGCCGAGGGTCGACCCCGGCGGGCACGGCGTTTAGCGGGTCCAGAACATGGGCTGCGGTCAGCACTAGGTTTGGGGCCACAAACGCGCCGGATCCTTCGAATGTGTTGTTGATCCAGATCTGACAGCGAAAGCTTTCCGCGCGCGGGGCAAAATCGCCCAATGCGGCAAAGTCGAACGAATTATTTGCCGGTGTGCCGATCAGGGTGCCGTCAAACCGAGCGATGTTTTCGGCAAAAATCAGGTTACGGTCGCGCGGCACAGGGTCGGCGCCGCGCGCGCGCAGAAAATTGAGGAACTGCTTGACCTTCGCAGCGTCGACCAGAATTTCCAGCAAGACATCAGCAAGCGTTTCTCCGATATCTTCGTCTACACTTTCTTCGACGGCCTCATAGTTCACCGGGTCATCAGGGTCGGGAAACAGCGCGGTCAATGCATGACGCACAATCGGCTCATGCTTTCGGATCGCAATCCGGATATGCGCTGCGTTCACCATCCGTGGCTTATCCGATGCCCAAATAGGCGCTGAGGGCCGGTTTGTCCGACAATGCGGTGTACAGACCCGAGGTCGGGGCGTCTTCGCCAACCATGGCCTCGGCCCCACCATCGCTTTCGGCGATGCGTTTGCGGGCCCCACGGCGATAGCTGAGCCAGATGATCTCATTGGCGTAATCGGCCATGTCAGGGGTAACCTCTCCGGCGGCGGTGCTGTCTGTTCCCGCAAGATGCGAGACCAGAATGTTCAATGTTGGGGTCGCATTCGGATCGGGTGCCGCCGGGCTTTCGGCGCCTGTGGGTAGCGGCGCGTCCAGGACCGCCTGAGCGTTGATGATGCCCGCGCCAAGATCGGTGGCCCCGTTCCAGACGGCTGGCTTGTTCATCCCGTGTTTGGCACAGTGCAACCACATCGCCTGAACGGTTGTTCCTGCATTCTGGGCCTTTTGCAACAGCGCCGCCCGACCGCCGTGATGCGCGACCCAAAGTGCAGCGACACCGCCTGTCATCGAGGTGGCAAGCGTGGTGCCCTGGCTGGCGCGGATACCCGAGTTTGGGTCGGTCGCCTTGTTCTTGGCCGCGCCCCAAACGTTTTCGCCATAGGCCGAAAAGCTGACCTCGGGGCCACGCCCAGTTTTGCGCCAGGGGCGTCTGTCGGGCTGCAGTGCAGCGACCGCTGTGCAGATTTCCAGTGATGCATAGGCGGCGGGAAAGACCACGTTCGGATAACAGTTGCCCGCGGCGCAGACGATGACCAGTCCGGCCTGTACCGCATTGCGCAGCGCCTGTTCGGTTGAAGAGACCCGCACCGGCCCGCCAAGCGCCATCACGATGACATCGGCGTTTTGGTTGACCGCATGAGAGATTGCCGCAGGAATACGCAGCTGTGTCATGTCGATCACCGATTTGATCGCCCGGATTGGCAGAACCTTGGCCGCAGGGGCCGTACCGGTTATCGCCCCCGGCGAGGTGGTATCGCCATTCATATCGGCCCCGCCCCGCGATCCGACGACCGAGGTGACAAGCGTGCCATGACCAGGATGTTTAAGGACGCCGCCTGAAAACCGGTCACGCGCATCCCCGTTCCCTTCGACAAAATTCCACATGCCGTTGGTTTCAATCACGCCCGCCAGTTCGCTATGGTCGGAATAGCCCGTGTCGATCACCGCGACCTTGCTGCCCTGACCCCGGGTGTGCTGCCAGGCCAGCGGTGTCTTGATCCGTTTGTGGTGCCAGCCATAGGGCCGAGAGTTGTCGCGCTTGGTTTCGCAGAAACTGAGAAAGCTTTCCGTACCCACATGTGCAGCCCCGTACAGGCTGTCTGGCAAGACCGGGTTGGCCTCGGCTACGTCCAGCGCCATACGGAGGGCACGGCCAAATGCAAAAACCTCACGCTCTTGGCCTTTTGGATCGATCTCGGGGAATTCAACAAAGAAAAATCGATCCGCATCTGCGTCGAAGACCGCTTGGGTACTGGTGGCAACATCAGGAAGTGCACTACCCACACGTTCTTGAATAGCCGACAACGATTGCGGTGTATCCGAGACCACTTCAATGACTAGCGGATCGCCGTCGAGCGAGACATCGGACCTTGTTAGGGCGTCATATTCCTGCATGGCAAATATCCTTATACAAAAGCAAAAGATGGTGGGGCGCATGGGCCAACGCCGTAAGCGCCAGCGCGGTCAGCAACAGGGCGAATGCGCTGGCGCGGGGGTCGGGGCGAAGAACGGCGCGCTCCGACAGGATGATCACAGTCAAAAAGATCATGACGGCAAAGTCATGGGTCCCTAGCATGACAAGCATCATCGGCAAGCAAGAGGTGATGCAATCGCGCGCATAGGTCAGCCCAAAGATCAGCACATCGCGGTCGGCACTAGGACCAAAGGCGGCCAGGACCGGACGGCTGTGGCATTTCCTTAATGCGCTGCGTTTTTGCGGGCTGAACTGCCATGCTGCGGCGCACAGGCAAGCCAACGGTGCAAACACGGTTTGGTGCAGAACCGGCGCCAGAAGAAACGCAGCAAGCGCGCCTGCGACCAGCCAGGCCAACAGATATGGCAGAACAAACAGAAGTGCCGCGCGTGATCTTCGATCTGCGAAGCTGCGCGCGCGGACATGTGCGATCTGCGGAACAAGCGTTGGAAGCATCATCGCCAGAACCATCGCCGGCCAATGCAATGAGGGCGCGGGCACCAAAGCAAGCCAAAGCCATGCAAGCGCGGCCACGCCAAGTGTCGTGCGTATTTCGATATCGGCCCGTCCAAACAGGCGAGGGCGATCTATTCCGGTAGCCGACGCCATGGGCGATCAGTCGAAATAAAGGTTTATGCGGCCGATCTCAATGTCTGGCTGCTGTTCTGTTGGGGCGATCTGTTCCAACCCTGGTACTTGGCCAAAGGCCTCGCTGTCATCAAACATCCGTTGAAACCGGATTTGCAACCTGTTGGCGTCGCCTTGGCTCAGCCCCAGTGCAAAGGCCAGCTTTGTGATCTCGTAAGTCACCGCAAGGCCGTTGCCGCCATGTGGGCCGTCCGGGTTGCTTGCCTGTTCAAGGCCAAACGGCGACAAGGTGCCGATAATCGCTGGCGGCAAAGCGTCATCCGGAAGATCCAGCATGACGCGGTAAGATCCGGGCATGCCACGGCCCTTGATCCCCTCAAGATGCAGGTGAACGCGCCGGGTGGTGCCGGGGGCCTCGGCGCCGGAAATCAACGCGACTGAAGTGTCGAGCTTTACGCCGGCAGTGGTCATTGCACCACGCAACTTGACCGGAGCTTCGCTTGCGCCGGCAAGCTCGGGTTCCTTGCCTGCCATGACGAACTCCTCTGCTGGAATGGCGGGTTCTACTGCTGGTGGAACGCCGTCATATTGAAACCCGTGCAGGACGCTTGTGCTGTCCAGCATTTCTTCGCTGTTGAAGGTGAATGCCGCGCCATCGCCATCATGCATCGAGAATGTCTGGCCCGTGCGCCACAGTGGCGAGGGTGGGGCGACATGGCTCGGGTCGGCGTTGCGCCAGACTTCCCATAGCCGATCAATGTTGCAATGGTGCAGCCAGAAAATCGGATCAAAGGCCGCAGTGGCCGGATTTGCCATAAAACCGCCAGAGCCCCCAATCCAAACGTGTATATCGTTATGGGGCGTGCTTTCCAATGCGCCATTGTCCCCACCGCCGGGGTGAAACCCGGTTTGCGGGCCACCAAACCCTGATGAGAAGCCGGGCGTATCATTGGTGAAATCTTCATGATCCAACGCATCCAGCGACACCACGTCGTCCGGAAATCCGAAATCTCCATTCACCACTACACGTCGGCGGGAAAACAGGAAGTTGCGCGTGCCGTCTGACTTGGTCGGCTCACGGAACGCCACAGGAAGGCGGCGCGCATTCGGGTTTTCTGACAGGGGTTGGGAATAGTCCCAATAAGGCAGCGCCCAATCCTGCGGCCCGCCCAGATCGGCGACGGCTTTGCCGACGACGGCCTCAAATGCGGTGATATATCCGCGGTGCCAGGGCAGGAAGAACCAGCTTTGGTGCTGGCATTGGTTCCAGAATTGTCCGGAACCGGGAATGTCCGGAAAATTCTGCGGCTGCCCATGAACTGCGCCCATGAAAAACCACGATGTCGGGTTTTCCAGATCTCGGTCCCAGAGAACTTCGACAGCACGCTCATACCAGATCAGAGTTTCGTCGTTGGCTGGCAGGGTCCAAACGTTTTTGCGGATTCTTGTGGCCATAACAATACCTCAAACTGCAAATAAATCTTGGAATCTAATAATGCGCCGAGTGTAACACTTGCGTGGTTTTATGTTAACCAAAATGAATCCAAGCCATAGCAGGGTAGGCCTGGACAGGTGTTGACAGTGCCGATGTGCGTTTCCCAGATAAGGTGATTTCAGAGTGACGCGCGGCCTTTCGCTTGCATTCTAAGTCAGAGGCGCCAGTTACTGTTTATTTGTGAATTGGACGGCCGCAGCTGCAGTGGGCACACTTGCCGAGTACCCGAAAACAAGGGTGAATTCGCGTAGCTGTGAAATAATTCTTGCAACCGGTTGCAAAGAGAATCATTGTGGTGTCGAAAAAAGGGATTCGGGGGCGCGGGATGCTAAAAGTAGGATTGCTGGGGGCTGGGCGCATTGGGCGTGTTCACGCGCAGGCTATTGCGGCGCATCCTTACAGCGAACTGAGCGCAGTGTCTGATGCACTGCCCGAAGCTTCGGCGCGTTTGGCTGAGGAATTCGGGGCCAATGCACGACAGTCACAAGAGATTATTTCCGATCCTTCGATAAATGCAGTGCTGATCGCCACGCCGACGGATACGCATTCCGACCTGATCGAAGCGGCCACCCAAGCCGGGAAAGCGGTATTGTGCGAGAAGCCGGTTGATTTGAGCCTTGAGAGGGCTTTTGCCTGTCTTTCCGTTGCAAAAGCCACCGGCCAACCTGTCATGGTCGGTTTCAATCGTCGATTCGACCCGAATTTTGCTGCTTTGAAGGCTGCGTTTGAGGCTGGTGAGGTCGGCAAGGCCGAGTTGTTGTCCATTACATCTTTCGACCCAGCGCCGCCACCGGTGAGCTATGTCAAAGTATCAGGAGGGCTGTTTCGGGACATGATGATTCATGATTTCGACATGGCGAACTTCCTGATGGGTGACCTGCCGGAAGTAATCTCGGCAGTGGGCACATCGGTTGTTGACCCCGAAATCGGTGCCGTAGGTGATGTGGACACGGCGGTCGTGACAATGACTTATGCAGATGGCCGGATCGCTGTGATCAAAAACTCTCGGCGTGCGGCTTATGGGTATGATCAGAGGGTTGAACTGCTGGGATCAGAAGGGATGCTTCAGGCGCAAAATATCCTTGAAAACTCAGTGGTTAAGTCAACTTCGAATGGCGTGACCGGTGCCAAGCCGACTTACTTTTTCCTTGAACGCTACATGTCTGCCTATCGCGCCGAATGGGATGCATTCGTTAGGTCAGTAAATTCTGGATCAGGGGTGCCTGTAACTCTGGACGACGGTGTCGCCGCGCTTGCTATGGCCGAGGCCGCAACCCGTTCTGCGCAGTCCGGACAGTCGATGGTTTTGGCCAAAGTTTTGAAACCGGTTGCAAAATGATCGGATATGCGGAAACTTGGGGCAGCTTCGCCCCGGATCGGGGCGAAGAAGATTCGGTTTAATCGGAAGATTGGGGCCAAGACCCCAACACACTGTTCAAACGGGAGGAGAAACCATATGAATAATTTCTTTAAAGGCGCACTGGCAGCTGGTGCACTGGCGATGGCCACGCCTGCATTCGCGCAGGAGATCGTCGTTGTGTCTCATGGTCAGGCCAATGACGCCTTCTGGAACGTCGTGAAAAACGGCGTTGAGCAAGCGGGCAAGGATGTCGGCGTGAACGTGGAATACCGCGCACCCGAGACCTTTGACATGGTTGCGATGTCACAGCTGATCGACGCCGCCGTGAACCAAGAACCGGACGGGTTGATTGTCTCGATCCCGGATGCCGATGCACTTGGCCCGTCAATCGAACGTGCTGTTGCTGCCGGAATTCCGGTGATCTCGATCAACTCGGGTTCGGACGTGTCCAAACAGCTGGGCGCATTGCTGCATGTCGGTCAGGACGAGTTTGATGCGGGCAAGGCCGCAGGCGAAAAGCTGGCTTCGATGGGTGGCGCAAATGCGATCTGTGTGAACCACGAAGTCGGAAATGTGGCGCTTGACCTGCGTTGCGCCGGTTTTGCCGAAGGCTTTGGTGGCAGCGTCGAAGTTCTGCCGACCTCGAACGATCCTTCAGAAATCGAAGCGAAGGTCTCGGCCGCTCTGGCCGCGAATGACGCTGTCGACACAGTCATGGCGCTGGGTGCAAGTTCGGCTGGTGAACCCACGGTAGCGGCTGTGAAAGCATCGGGCCGTGATGTGAACGTGGCCTCGTTCGACCTGTCTGCGAACTTCCTGCAGTCCATCGCCGATGGAGATGCGGCATTTGCCATCGACCAGCAGCAGTATCTGCAGGGCTATCTGTCTGTGAACTTCATGGGCCTGCATGCCAAATACGGTCTGATGCCAGGTGGCAACGTGCCATCGGGTCCGAACCTGATCACACAGGACAAGGCAGCCCAGGTTATCGACCTGTCGGCACAGGGTATCCGCTGATCCGTTTGGGACAGTGAAAAACAGAAACGGCGCCAGGTGCGCCGTTTCAACCGAATTGGGAGGGAAACATGAGTGAGTCAGCGCCCGTCACTACGGACGAACGCGTAAAGAAAGAACCGTTTCTGGCCAAGCTGATGAAACGTCCAGAGCTTGGTGCCATGGCCGGTGTGGTACTGGTGGTCATTTTCTTCGCGCTCACGGCAGACGATTCCATGTTCACGCTGGCTGGAGTTATGAACTTCATGACGCCCGCGGCACAGCTGGGTATCCTGGCTATCGGAGCGGCGCTGCTGATGATCGGGGGTGAGTTTGACCTGTCGATCGGTTCGATGGTTGCCTTTGCAGGCCTGTTCTTTGGTGTCTGCGTGGTGACTTGGCAGTTACCTCTGATCATTGCGATCCCAATGACATTTGTTTTTGCGGCCTTTGTTGGGGCGGTGAACGGCAATATCGTCATACGGTCGGGTTTGCCTTCTTTTATTGTAACTCTGGCTTTCCTTTTCATTCTGCGCGGTCTCTCACTGGTGGGTCTCAAAGCAGCCACTGGGGGGTCAACCCAGCTGCGTGGCGTGCGCGACGTAGTCGAAAACGACTGGCTGGCCCCGTTCTTCTCGGGCGAAGCTTTTGCCGGTTTGTTTGCCTGGCTGGCTGCAAACGGATTGATCGACACATTCAAAAACGGGGCGCCGAAAGTACCGGGCATTCCGGTCGAGATTTTGTGGTTTATCGTTCTGGCCCTAGCGGCGACCTATGTTTTGCTGCGGACCCCAGCTGGAAACTGGATTTTTGCCGCCGGTGGCGACAGTAATGCGGCGTCGAATTCTGGTGTGCCGGTGAGCCGTATCAAAGTTTCTTTGTTCATGCTAACCGCCTGTTGCGCGGCGCTGGTTGCAATCATCACCGTGATCGACGCGGGATCGACCGATGCGCGCCGTGGCTTCCAGAAAGAGTTTGAGGCCATCATTGCGGCGGTGATCGGGGGCTGTCTGCTGACCGGCGGCTATGGATCGGCCATCGGGGCGTTCTTTGGCGCGATCATCTTTGGCATGGTGGTCATCGGGCTGACTTACACGGATTTCGATCAGGACTGGTTCCAGGTGTTCTTGGGCGCAATGCTTCTGATCGCGGTATTGTTCAACAACGCCATCCGCAAACGCGTAACCGGGGAGCGCTGATATGACTGAAGACAGCAAGTTCCATCACGGGGATGCGGTAAAGGATGTCGCGCCGATCGTGCAAATGAAGAATATCGAAAAGCACTTTGGTAACATTATTGCCCTGGCAGGCGTCAGCTTTGACGTCAGGCCTGGCGAATGCCACTGCCTGCTGGGCGACAACGGTGCCGGAAAGTCGACCTTCATCAAGACCATGTCCGGAGTTCACAAACCCACCAAGGGCGAGATCTTTTTCGAAGGCAAACCGCTGCAGTTTGACACGCCACGCGATGCGATGGAGGCGGGCATTGCGACCGTGTTTCAGGATCTGGCGATGATCCCGCTGATGAGTGTGACGCGGAATTTCTTCATGGGTCGCGAACCGACCAAGGGCAAGGGATTGCTGAAACGGTTCGATATCGACCAGGCCAATGAGGTCTGTATGGCCGAGATGCGCAAGATGGGTATCAATCTGCGCGGGCCGGATCAGGCCGTTGGAACCCTGTCAGGGGGCGAGCGTCAGACGGTTGCCATTGCCCGGGCGGTTTACTTCGGGGCCAAGGTTTTGATCCTTGATGAGCCGACCTCGGCACTTGGGGTACGTCAGACATCGAATGTTTTGGCAACCATCGACAAGGTGCGTAATCAGGGCGTGGGTGTGGTGTTTATCAGCCATAACGTGCGCCATGCGCTGGCAGTGGGTGATCGCTTTACCGTGCTCAATCGTGGCAAGACGCTGGGCACGGCCACACGTGGAGAGATCACACCCGAGGAATTGCAGGACCTGATGGCCGGAGGTCAGGAAATGGCCCAGCTGGAAGGCTCTTTGGGCGGAACGGTTTAACCGTTCCCCCGTCTGGGCCACAGGCCCGCTAATTTCGAAATTGCAGGAATGGCCGAGATGGCCTTGTGTTGAAAGGTATCACTATGGGCAACACAGTCCGACTGACCGCAGCGCAAGCTTTGGTGCGCTATCTGGGCGCGCAGATGAACGAAGCGGGCGAGCCCTTTATCGCCGGTGTCTGGGCCATTTTTGGCCATGGCAATGTGGCCGGGCTGGGCGAAGCGCTGCACGGCGCGAAAGACAGCCTGCCAACCTATCGCGGGCAAAATGAACAGACAATGGCACATTGCGCGATTGCCTATGCCAAGCAGACGCGGCGGATGCGGGCGATGGCGGTGACCTCATCCATTGGACCGGGGGCGACCAATATGGTCACCGCGGCGGCGTTGGCGCATGTGAATAGGTTGCCGGTTCTGATTATCCCCGGCGATGTGTTTGCCACCCGCGGGCCTGACCCTGTGTTGCAACAGATCGAAAGCTTTGGTGATGGTACGGTTAGTGCCAATGACTGTTTTCGCCCGGTCAGCCGGTACTATGATCGCATCTCGCGGCCTGAACATCTGTTGACGGCCTTGCCTCGTGCCTTTCGCACCATGACCGATCCGGCCGATTGCGGGCCTGTGACGTTGGCCTTTTGCCAGGATGTTCAGGCCGAAGCCTATGACTATCCCGAGAGTTTCTTCGAGCCGAGGGTCTGGTATCAGCGCCGCATTCGCCCGGATGAGGCGGAGTTGGCCCGTGCGGTGGCTGCGATCAGATCAGCCAAACGTCCCGTTATCGTTTCCGGAGGTGGCGTGCATTACTCCGGAGCGACGGATGTGCTGCAGAGCTTTGTGGAATCCCACAATATCCCGATCACCGAGACGCAGGCCGGGAAATCGGCGCTGGCCTGGGATCATCCGTTGAACCTTGGCCCGGTTGGTGTAACCGGTGGTGAACCGGCCAACGCCACCTGCGCCGAGGCCGATCTGGTGCTTGCTGTTGGGACGCGGTTGCAGGACTTTACCACCGGGTCCTGGGGGCTGTTTTCCAATCCGAACCGCGAGATGATCTGCCTGAACACAGCCGCCTATGACGCCGAAAAACACGGCGCAATGCCGCTGCAAAGCGATGCGCGTGTCGGGTTAGAGGAACTTGGCGAAGCCTTGCACGGCTACCGGGCCGACCCGGTGGCGGACACGCTGAAGGCAGATTGGTTTGGCAAGGTGGATGCACTGACCGACGCGCCCGGTGATGGAAACGCGTTGCCTACGGATATGCAGGTGGTGGGTGCGGTACAACGCGCCTCGGACAATAACACTGTGGTCATGTGCGCCGCGGGCACCATGCCGGGTGAGCTGCACAAACTGTGGAAAGCGCCCCGCCCCGGTGCCTATCACATGGAATACGGGTTCAGTTGCATGGGCTACGAGATCGCCGGTGCAATGGGGATCAAGATGGCCCAGCCCGATCGCGACGTGATCTGCTTTACCGGTGACGGCACCTATATGATGGCAAACTCGGAAATGGCGACGGCGGCGATGATGGGGGTCTCTTTCACCGTGGTGATCACCGACAATCGGGGCTTTGGCTGCATCAACCGTCTGCAAATGGGCACTGGCGGAGCCGAGTTTAACAATCTGCTGGATCATGCGGTGCACGAAACGCCCTCGGCCATAGACTTCGCTGCGCATGCGGCGGCGATGGGGGCGACCTCGGTCAAGGTGGGCTCGATCGTTGAGCTGGAGCAGGCATTGGCCAAACGTGGCGAGGTCACCGGCCCCTATGTGGTCGTCATAGACACCGATCCGTACCCGTCGACCGAATATGGCGGCACCTGGTGGGAAGTGGCCGTGCCCGAGGTCAGCATCCGCCCGGAAGTGAATGAAAAGCGCGCAGCCTATGAGGTTGCCATCAAGGAAAGAAACACGAAATGAGCGTGAAGATCGGCATCTCTCCGATTGCCTGGCAGAACGATGATCTGCCGGACCTGACCGCGGCTTACACGATGGAACAGGCCCTGAAAGAGGCGCGCGAGATCGGCTATACCGGCGTCGAACGCGGTCAGCGGATGCCCGGCGATACCGAAGGTCTGCGCGCCTATCTCGACACCAATGATATCGTCCTGTGTGGCGGTTGGTGTTCTGGGGCTTCTCTGGTTAACGATTTTGCCACCGAGCGCGAGGCCGTGCGCGCGCAGGTCGAACAATTCGTAGCGCTCGACAGCCCGTGCATCGTCTATGCCGAATGTTCGAACACCGTGCAGGGGCAGATCGGGGTCGCGGTTAATGACCGGGTGAAACTATCCCGGGATGAGGTGTTGGCCTATGCCGCCAAAATCACCGAGCTGGCCAAATGGATGGCTGATCAGGGCATGCCGATGGCCTATCACCACCACATGGGCACGATTATCGAAAGCGAAGAGGATGTGAACTGGTTGATGGAAGGGTCGGGCCCCGAGGTTGGCTTGTGCTTTGATACCGGCCACTTGCTGTTTGGTGGGGGCAATGTAATGGCGACGCTCAATCGGTGGGGCGACCGGGTGCGCCATGTGCATTTCAAGGACATCCGCCCGGCCGTTGTCCAGGATGTGCGCGAGAATAACCGCAGTTTCCTGGATGCTGTCGTCGCGGGCGCGTTCACCGTGCCTGGTGATGGTTGCATTGATTTTCAAGCCGTGGCGAATGCGTTGAAATCTATGGGTTATAGCGGCTGGATCGTGGTCGAGGCCGAACAGGACCCCGCCAAGGCCCCACCCCAAGAGTATTCCGAGATGGGTTACGACCACATTGTCGATGTCTGCGCTCAGGCAAGATTGGAGATCACCAACTAACAAACCGCCCCAAGGGGCAACACCAAGGCCATGAAGAAGGAGAAAATCATGGTAAGTCAAAGAATTGGATATGTCGGGTATTTTGACCGGGAATCCTGTGATCTGGACGAATTCAAGGTGTTGACCTCTCGGAAACTGACCTCGGACATGGTTCCGCAGGCCGCGATGATCGAAAAGAACGTCCCCGTCTATGACATGAATGCCCTGCGTCTCGCGCTGGAAGATACAGGGCAACGGCGCGCTTTGATGGCGGAATGGGGCCATGTGCTGAACCAATCCGCCGGGGTGATCGCGCTGAAAGGGGCCTATCAGGATCTGTCGGTGATCGACCGGGCGACCGAGGTTTTTCGGCAGATCATCGACGAGGAACGCCAAAGCGGCGAAGGCGAGGGTGATCATTTTGCCGCCTCGGGTGCGAATGACCGGATCTGGAATGCGCTGCAAAAGCACTGCCTGCGCGATCCGGAAGGTTTCTCAAAATACTTCGGCAACGCTGCTGTTGCCACCGCCGGCGAGGCATGGCTGGGGCCGAACTATCAGGTCACGGCTCAGGTCAATCAGGTCCGCCCCGGCGGTAAGGCACAGCAGGCGCATAGGGACTACCATCTGGGCTTTCAGACCGCTGAAAGCGCTGCCCGGTACCCGGTGCATGCACATCTGCTGACGGCGGCGCTGACCTTGCAGGGGGCAGTGGCACATTGTGACATGCCGGTGGAAAGCGGGCCCACCAAACTGTTGCCGTTTTCACAGCTATATCCAGCCGGATATATTGGCTTTCACGACCCCGCGCACAGGGACCACTTTGAGAAGAGCTATGTTCAGGTGCCGTTGAACAAAGGCGACGCGGTGTTCTTCAACCCCGCACTGTTCCACTCGGCCGGCGAGAACCGCAGCACGGATATCGACCGTATGGCGAACTTGTTGCAGATCTCATCCGCTTTTGGTCGTGCGATGGAGGCCATCGACCGCCGGTCCATGGCGCAGGCCGTACTGCCGTCACTGGTGGCCTTGAAGCGAAGCGGCGAGCTGACTGGGTCCGAGCTGGACGCGGCCATCGCGGCGACTGCCGAAGGCTATCCGTTTCCGACAAATCTGGACACAGATCCCCCGATTGGCGGTAATGCTCCGGAAAGCCAGGCGGATATCTTGCGGCGTGCGGTCGCCGAAGAATGGACGTCAGAGCAACTGACCTCGGCACTTTCGGCGTTGAAAACCCGACAATCCGCCTGACGTTACGAACCGGGCCAGCGCGCCCAGAAAGGAGGCCCCATGGCCAACCTGCTCAGGAAACCACGCGGCCCCTATGGCAAGGTGCATGACATCACCCCTGCCTCTGCGGGATGGCGCTATGTCGGGTTCGGTCTTTACCACCTACGCGCAGGCGACAGGGCGACCGAAGAAACCGGTGACAATGAGGTCATACTGGTCATGGTCGAGGGCAAGGCGCATATCACCGGGGCCGGGCAGGATTGGGGTGTGCTGGGTGACCGCATGGATGTCTTTGAAAAGACGCCGCCGCATTGTCTGTACCTGCCCAACGGAACCGATTGGCAGGCCGTGGCGGAAACCGATTGTGTTGTGGCCGTGTGTTCGGCTCCCGGCACAGGTGGCCACCCGGCGCGACGGATCGGGCCGGGTGGCATCACACTGACCGAACGCGGGAAGGGTGTGAATACCCGCTATATCAACAATATCGCGATGGAGGCCGAAGACGTCGCTGACAGCCTGCTGGTGACTGAGGTCTTCACGCCCAATGGCCACTGGTCCTCCTACCCCAGCCATCGCCATGATGAGGATGACTTTCCTCGCATAACCTATCTGGAAGAGACCTATTACCACCGTTTGAACCCCTCGAACGGGTTCGGCATTCAGCGGGTCTATACCGATGATGGCGATCTGGACGAGGCTATGGCTGTATCTGATGGCGATGTCGTGATCGTCCCGCGCGGGCATCATCCCTGCGGTGCGCCCTATGGGTTTGAGATGTACTATCTGAACGTCATGGCCGGCCCATTGCGGAAATGGCGCTTTGTTGCCGCCCCCGAAGTTGAATGGATCATGGAGCGTGACGCATGAGCGCGAATTTTGCGAATTACCCCGGTCTTGCGGGAAAAACAGTTTTTATCACCGGCGGGGCCGGGGGGATCGGCGCCGAAACGGTTCGCGCCTTTGCCGCCCAGGGGGCCAGGGTCGGGTTTGTTGATCTGAACGCAGATGCGGGCCAAGCGCTGCTGGCAGAACTGGATGGGCAGCATGCCTTTGCCCAATGCGATTTGCGCGACATTGAGGCATTGCAGGCCGCCTTCGAGCGGCTGGTCGCCGCGCTGGGCGAGGCGGATGTTCTGGTCAACAACGCTGCCCATGACGAACGCCACGACTGGCGCGAGGTAACGCCGGAGTATTGGGATGACCGAATGGCAACCAATATCCGCCATATGTTCTTTGCCATCCAGTCGGTGGCCCCGGGCATGATCGCTAAGGGCAAGGGGGCCATCGTCAACCTAGGCTCGAATTCCTGGTGGGAATGCGGGGCGGGGTTCCCGGCCTATGCCACCGCCAAATCTGCCGTTCACGGCCTGACCCGCACCATGGCGCGCGAGCTGGGCGACCATCGCATCAGGGTGAACACGGTAGTTCCGGGCTGGATCATGACGGAGAGGCAAAAAGAGTTATGGGTGACACCCGAGGCGCTGGCCAAGCAGGTGGATCGTCAATGTCTCCCGGACCCGATTGAGCCGATCTATGTGGCGCGCATGGTCCTGTTTCTGGCCTCGGACGACGCGGCCATGTGCAGCGCGGGGAATTTCATGGTCGAAGGCGGCTCGATCTGAGGTGATGCCGCTTGACGGTGCGCTCCCGACCGACTGGTAACTTGACGCCCTAATGCTGCGGCGGGGCGCCAAAGGCACGGATCACGGTGCGGGCAGCAGCCTCAACTGGGTCGTGCGTTTCCTTCAGGATCGTGACGCGGTCAAACCGTTCAGGATCACGATTGACGGCTTCACGCATGGCATTTCCGAATGCCATACGCAGCTCGGTCCCGATATTGAACTTGCAGATCGAGGTCTCGCGCGCCAGCTTCATACGCTGCTCTACCGGCACACCGGACCCGCCATGAATGACCAAAGGCACTTCGGTCACGGCATCGATTTCGGCGATACGCGCCTCATCCAGGCCACCTTCTTTGTTTTGCTGCAAGTGAACATTGCCAACCGAAATCGCCATCGCGTCGACGCCGCTTTCGCGTGCAAACTTCGCGGCTTCCTCGGGGTCGGTACCATTTGAGCCTTCGCCACCGGAATACCCCACAAAGCCGATCTCTCCCTCGCATGAAATCCCTGCCGCATGGGCCATTTCGGCAATGGCCGCCGTCTCATCGATGTTTTGCTGCAATGGCTTACGCGACCCGTCGAACATCAGCGAGGTAAAGCCGCTGTCCAACGCGATTTTGCAGTCCTCGAACGTGTACCCATGGTCCAGGTGGGCGACGACGGGGATAGAGGCGTTTTCGGCCAGATAGCGGAACATCTTGCCCAGAATGGGCAGGGGTGTGTGCTCGCGGCAACTGGGTCCGGCCTGCAGGATCAGAGGCGCGTTTTCGGCCTCGGCTCCGGCCACATAGGCGCGCATATCCTCCCATCCTAACGTGACCAGGCCGCCCACGGCATAGCCTTGTTCATAAGCCGGTTGCAGAACGTCTTTCAGTGTGGCGAGGGTCATTTGAATTTTGCAATCATGTCTTTGATGCCCGGTATGGTTTCGATCTGATAGGCATGGGTGGGTTGGAAATACTGGACTAGCGAGCGTTGGGTCAGGCCGCCGAGGATCGTGAAATAATACATCTCATACCCCGGCAGGACGCAGCAGGGGTGATAACCCTTGTCGATACAGACGGTCGATCCGTCCATGATATGATAGGCGTCGCCCGGTTCGTTATCCTCGCGCTGCAGCATCTGCAGGCCAGAGCCCCAGTTGGGTTTGAAACGGAAATTATAGGTCTCGTCATGGCGGGTCTCATCCGGCAGGCGGTTGGTATCGTGTTTGTGGCTGGGAAATCCCGACCAGCCGCCCTGACCCACGGTGAACAGCTCACTCACCAGCAGACGGCCCACCTTGTCATGCTGTTTCTGGCCCAGGATGTGCTTGATCTTGCGGTGGGTTTTGGTGTCGTCGCTGCCGTATTGCACCAGATCGTGCTGGCGGACATCGAACGGGTCCAAAACCTTGTCGTATCTGGCGCCTGCGATGAAGACTTCGGAATGATCCGAGATGCAGACGATCTGCACCTTCGCGCCAACAGGTGCATAAACGCCCTCTGGCTCTCCATCCCAGACATCCTCTCCTCGGTTGCCCAGCATGGCAAATTGCACGCCTTCGACATCCACATCGACCGTACCTGTGGCCGGGACGATGCAGGTCTCATACCCCGGCACTTGATATTCGAACGCCTCGCCCTGTTTCAGTTTGACGATGTTGAAATAGTTCAGGGGCACCATTGGGTCATCGACATCCACGATGGGTTTGTTCTGGTTGTCATAGGGGGCGATATGCATTGGGATCTCCTATGCCGTGGGGCCGGGATGGGTGGCCAGAAACGCGTCCAGCTGTTCGGTGGTCGGCATCGCGGGCGCGCAGCCGGGTTGAGACACGACGATCGAGGCGCAGGCCGAACCGCGCATCACCGCGTCCTTCAGCGAGTACCCCGCTGCAACCGAGGCCAGTAACCCGGCCATGAAACTGTCACCTGCGCCATTCGGCTTGACGGCAGTCACCGGATAGATGCCTGTCTGAAATTCCTGCCCGCCCATCAGCGTGATGGCGCCTTTTTCACCCATTTTATAGATCACCACGCGGCCTGGTTTGGCCGCCAGTTCCTGCGCCTTGGCAAACCCTTTGTTTATCCCGCCCGCCATGAAACCGAATTCTTCGTCATTGCCTACGATCAGATCACTGGCGTCACCGGCGCGGGACAGGACCTCGGACGCGACTTCGGGTGAGGGCCAACTGTAAGGGCGATAGTCTATGTCAAATATTACGGGCACACCGGCCTTACGGGCCGTGTCGATGGCCCGGAATGTGGCGCTGCGCGAAGGCTCGGCCGCAAAGACGGTTCCGGCCGAGATCACAGCCGAGAAGGAGCTGAAATCGACCTGGTCCATATCCTCTTCGGTGACTTGGAAATCGACTGCGCCATTGCGGTAGATGACATTCTGGAAATCTTCTGTCCGGCTTTCGTAGATTGCCAGCGACATGCGGTATTCGCCCCTTACAACCCGTATGTTGGACGTATCGACGCCGTAATGCGCCAGCCGGTTCAGGCAGAACCGCGCGACCGCGTCGTCAGATACCGAGGTGATCAGCGACGCTTGACTGCCCAGCTTGACCAGACCCACACATATATTTGCCGATGAACCGCCCAGATCGGCCCGGAACGCGTCGGCATCCTCACTTTTCTCGCCGATGGGATCGGCAAACAGGTCCATGCCCGCACGACCCAAGACGCCAAAGCGGTTTCCTTTGATACCGTCCATCAAAGCGGTCAAGTCATTTCCTCCGGCGAAAAGGGTCGGCAAGGTGTGTTGATCCTTGCGTTGAATCGATTCACACGATACTGATTTTGCAACCGGTTGCAAATGATATGTGCGAGGCCGCGGCAGATGCCTGAAATTGGAATTGGAATTGTTGGCGGCGGCTATATGGGCAAGGCCCACTCGGTCGCGATGTCAGCGGTAGGTGCGGTGTTCGACACCGTGCTGCGCCCGCGACTTGAGGTGATCTGTGCCTCGACATCTGCAAGCGCGGAAGTCTATCGTGCCGCCTACGGGTTCCAGCGCGCCACCGATGACTGGCGCATGTTGGTCGAGGATCCAAAGGTCGAGGCCATTGTGATCGCCTCACCTCAGTCGACACACCGTCAAATCGCTGAGGCGGCGTTTGCCCTTGGTAAACCGGTGCTGTGCGAAAAACCCTTGGGGGCGTCCTTGGACGACAGCCGCGCGATGGTGGCGGCAGCCGAGGCCACAGGTGCAATCAACATGGTCGGGTTCAACTATATCCGTACGCCCGCCAGCCAATATGCGCGTCAGCTTATTGTTGAAGGGGAAATCGGTCAGGTCACATGGTTCCGTGGCGAACATACTGAGGATTTCTATGCCGACCCCGAGGCCCCGGCAACCTGGCGCACAACGGGAATGGCCAATGGAACCATCGGCGATCTTGCTCCGCATATGGTGAATGGTGCGTTGGCGCTGATCGGGCCGATCACTCAGGTTATGGCCGATGTGGAGACGGTGCACCGGCATCGCCCCGGCGGCGAAGTTACCAATGATGATCACGCGCAGATGATGTGCCGTTTTGAAAACGGGGTCATGGGAAACCTTTATTTCAGCCGCGTCGCAACGGGTCGCAAGATGGGTTACGCCTATGAGATCTCGGGTACCAAAGGTGCGATCCGGTTCGATCAAGAGGATCAGAACGCCCTGTGGCTGTATCGCCGCGAAGGCCCCGAGGCCACGCGCGGGTTCACCAAGATCCTGACCGGCCCCGCGCATCCGGATTACGAGCCCTTTTGCCAGGGCCCTGGCCACGGGACAGGATATCAGGATCAGATCATTATCGAGGCCAAGGATTTCCTGCAGGCCATCCATTCCGGGCAGAATATCTGGCCCACCTTCCACGATGGGCACGAGGTGAACCGCGTTCTGGCGGCTGCATTGGCATCGTCAGACGGGCGGCAATGGACAGATATCAGCGATTTCTGAAAGCACACCACCCAATTTCCAAAGAGAGACTAAGACCATGACAAAGCTGAGATGGGGCATGATCGGTGGCGGTGAAGGCAGCCAGATTGGCCCTGCGCACCGCCTTGGCGCACAGGCCGATGGGCTGTTTGAGTTCGCTGCCGGAGCGTTGGACCACCGCCCCGACGTGGGACGTGAATATGCACAGCGTCTGGGCGTTGCAACTGATCGCGCCTATGGCGACTGGCAAGAGATGCTAGCCGGTGAAAAAGACCGTAGCGACCGCATCGATCTGGTTACAATCGCGACACCGAACTCGACCCATTTTGAAATTGCCAAGGCCTATCTCGAGGCGGGTTTTAACGTTCTGTGCGAAAAGCCGATGACGATGACCGTGGAAGAAGGCGAAGAGATCGTGCGCATCGCCGAAGCATCGGGCAAGCTATGCGCCGTGAATTATTGCTATTCGGCTTATCCGATGGTGCGCCAGGCACGTGCAATGGTGAGGGTCGGGGATATCGGCAAGGTGCGTCTGGTCGTGACGAATTTCAGCCACGGCCACCACGGGGATGCCACTGACGCCGACAATCCGCGCGTGCGCTGGCGGTATGATCCGGCGATGGCCGGTGTCTCGGGGCAGTTCGCGGATTGCGGTATACACGCGCTGCATATGGCCAGCTTCATTTGCGATGATGAGGTCACGTCGCTGTCCGCCGACATGGCCTCGACCATATCAAGCCGCGTGCTGGAGGATGATGCCATGGTCAACTTCCGGACAGAGCGTGGCACCGTCGGGCGCTTGTGGACTTCGTCCGTTGCGATCGGGCGCCAACATGGGTTCGACATTCAGGTCTTCGGTGAAACCGGCGGTCTGCGCTGGACCTCGGAACAGCCCAACCAGTTGCTCTATACACCGGTCGGCGGCCGCACACAGATCATTGAAAAGGGCGAAGGTGGCTTGTACGAGGACGCCCAGCGCCTGTCGCGGGTGGCCATCGCACATCCTGAAGGGTTTCCCTTGGCTGTGGCCAACATCTATTGCGATCTGGCCGATGCCATTCGTGGCGAAACCCGCGACGGGTTGCCAGGCGCAGCGGATGGGGTGCGGTCTATCGCAGCGGTCCATGCTGCCGTTGCGTCGGGCAATGAAGACGGAGCCTGGAAGGATGCGCGCCCCCCTATGTTCCGCTGACTAGGTGCGGGGGCGCAGCGTGCCCCTTTCGACTACGCGGCAGGGGAAAATGCGGGCCTCGGGATAACGCTCGGGGTCTTTCAGCATCTCTTCCACCAGATCCACAGACGAGGTGATGATTTGCTTGATCGGTTGGTGGATGGTCGTCAGATTCACGCTTTCCCAACGCGACATCTCCATGTCATTCAGGCCGATGATCCCGATATCCTTGCCCGGTTTCAGCCCGTGATCCGACAGAGCGGACAGCGCACCGACGGACAGAATGTCATCGCCGCAGAAATAGCTTTCGGCTGGTTGACCCTTTAGCAGATCCAGCATTTCAGCGCGCCCCGCCTCAAATGAATAGGCCCCGGCGAAAGAGTATGTCACCTCAAGATCGGGGTGCTTTTCGACCTCTTCCATAAAGCCCTGATAGCGATCCATGGCCGAGGTCGCATCTTTTGGCCCGCCTAAATATCCAACGCGCCGATAACCCCGCGCCTTTAGCTCGCGGGCTGCCATGCGACCACATTCGACATTGTCGATCCCGACGACATGTACCTCTGGTGAGGTCGCCGAGCGCCCGAACGTATGCACAACCGGAACACCGGCATCGTGAAACGCCTTGGCGAAACTAGGCGGCAGGGTCGAAGAGGCCACGATGGCAGCGTCAACAGAATACTGGCGCAGCATCCGAACGGAATTGGCAGGCTCGGTCTCATCCGTCAGATTCACGATCAACGGGCGTAATCCACGTTCTTGCAAGGCACGTGTGAACTGATCGAACACTTCAAGGAAAATCGGGTTGTGAAAGTTGTTCGAGATCAACCCAATCAGTTTTGTCCGCCCCGTGGTCAGGGACGAGGCCAGGGCGTTTGGGCTGTAACCCAGTTCCGCCGCGGCCTTTTCCACCTTGCTTCGGGTTTTTGCCGAAACCGAGGCGCCCTCGGTAAAGGTGCGCGACACGGCAGAGCGCGACACCCCGGCCAGAGCTGCGACGTCTTTTAGGGTGACGCTCATGTTTCGTACCTGCAGAAGAAAGTTGGGATGACAGACATTTTCATGTCGTGATACTAAGCCAGTTAGTCTGGCGGCTGCAATCGGTTGCAAATGATTGCTCGTTTGACGCGGGGCCCGGTTTATTGACCCCGAGCAGCTTCTCACCAGTCGATTCTTTCTGACGGGAGATCAGGTAAATCTGCCGCCGCGCACCGTAAATCGGTCCGCGATTTGACGCATTTCCGCCCAAAATGATCGAAAATTCGCCCTAAGCGGGAATTTCTTTTCGTTTGTGGGGAGGTTTCGGCACCTCCTCATAGGTAACGATTTAGTTAACGGGGGTGTGTTCCTCGTGTCAGTGCGGGATTTCGCACTTTGGTAAAACAGTCTGGAGTTCAAGTAATGTTGAATGGAATTCGCAAAGTATTTCTGAAGCTGCGCAAAGACGAGCGTGGCGCCACCCTGGTTGAATATGGCATCGCGCTGTTTGTTGCGATTGTCGTCGGCGGGACAATTCTGACTAATTTGGCTGGCACGACCAGCAGCAACTTTAGTGATGCAAACTCGGCAGCCCAGCGGACAACGCCTTAAGCTGCGCGCCAATTTCCTAAGTGAAAAAACCTGACTTCCCATTCGCAAGAGTGGGGCGTCAGTTTCCTACCAGACCACCTTTGATTTGCATAAGCGGTCTGTTTGGCCATTCAGGCCCAATTAAGTAATTATCCTGAGTTTTCCCGGGAATTGGAGGATACCATGCGTATTAAATCATTTTTGATGACTTTCCTGGGAATAGGTTTGGCGGGTGGCGCAGTCATTCTGGCACAGGATCAAATCCGACGGAATCAGTCAGCGGGTGAACCAACCATAGTTCGTGTTGTGGCCGTGGCCGAAGATATCGCGTTCGGAACGCCGATCGAAGGGCACAAGCTGACGACCATTGATTGGCCTACTGCATCTGTGCCTGCAGGTGTTTTTACAAGCTTTGATGATGTCCTGCCTGCCGCCGGCATAGAACCTCGCCGGGCCAAGCGCGCTTTGGCGCAGGGTGAAATTCTTTTGACCTCAAAAGTTTCCGATTTTGGTGAAAAAGTGACAATCGTTCAGACGATTGGCGAGAATAACCGCGCGATGGCGATCAATGTCGACGCGCAGACAGGGGTAGGCGGATTTGTAACGCCTGGCGACTTTGTCGACATTGTTCTGACCCGCGGTACCAATGATACACTGCGAGCAGTGACGATCCTGCAGAATATCCGGGTCATCGGCGTGGACCAAACCGCGGATGAAGAACTTGACCAACCCGGCATTGCCCGCACGGTTACGATTGAGGTCACCCCGGATGAAGGTCAGAAGTTGGCTCTGGCGCAGAAGGCCGGGCAGCTCAGCCTGTCTCTGCGGTCTCTGCAAACAGAAGAGGATAAGCCGCTGGAAGCGGTTCGCCTCAGCGACATCCTCCTTGAAAAATCACCGCTAGAAGAGGGCACGCCCAGGCCGATTGTGAAAGTTCGCCGTGGGGCAACCGACGTTCAGGAAATTCAGGTCTTTGGTAACACCAGTGCAACAACTGAGCCGGTGAACTGAGGTCAGGTTGGTCTTTCGAGGGAGGTTGATATGACTTCGCTACGCAAAATCAGGAACAAAGAAGACGGCACAATTCTGGTATTTGTCGGCATGTTCATGGTCGTCATGATCGGAATGGCTGCACTGACTTTTGATCTGGGGCGTATCGCCTCTACCCAAACTGACCTGCAAGCCTATACCGACCACGTGGCGCTTGCCGCCGCAGGAGAGCTGGATGGCAATGCTGACGCCATCACCCGTGCAACAGCTGCGGCATCCGGCATGATCGACGACGAACAGTTTTTCGCGGATGGCAGCCAAAGCCTTGGAACTTCTGCGGATTTTTCGCTTCGCTTTCTGACTGGATTGCCTGCTTCGGCGGCAGACCCAGACGATAACGACTCGGTTACGCCCTTTGTGACGACAGACCCGGCGCGTGCCGTCTTGGTCGAGGTGACCGCGACACCACGGACTGTTTTCCTGCCTTTTGGCCGATCGCTGGCCAGCTTGTTGGGCGTCGCCAATCCGTCCGGAGAGGTGAATTCAGTCTCGATCGCTGGGTATTCAGCATATGCCTGTGACGTAACGCCGTTGATGTTCTGCATCCCGTCGGGCTGGACCTCCAGCGCCAATATCGGCGCTTCCATCAAATTGCGTACTGGCGGCAACAACTCGGCCTGGGGGCCGGGGAATTTCGGATTTCTGGATCCAACGGATATCGGGATCAATCCAAACGGGCCATGCGCCGGTCTGACTGGCTCAAAGCTGTATATCTGCCTCATTGCTGCGAATGGGAACCTGACCAAATGTGTGTCCCAGCGCGGTGTCGACACCGAACCCGGTCAGCGGAACGGGATTGGCAGCGCGATCTACAATTCGCGGTTCGATATGTTCCAGGCGACCATGAACCAACTGAAGAACGATCCAGATTATGCGCCGGGTCCAAATGTGATTTCAGGCTGGGACCATACTGGTGGGGGATGTTTGAACAACAATCCGACGCTGTCGACCAATACTATTCCAATGCCGCCGGATGATTGCTTTGACCCTGTGAGTGGTCTTTGCAATGGCAGCCGTTTTGGCGATGGCAACTGGACGTCAGGGCAAGCAGCTTACAACCTTATGAATTATGGCGTTGGACCGGACGGTACGCTGACACCGCACGCGCAGGGTGCACCGACAGGAAACACCCGGTATCAGGTATATCTGGATGAGGTCAGCCGGGCCGGGTCAGGCGATATCGTCACCGGACGGGACGAGACCGGCCGCGCCCAATGTTCAAGCCAGCCCAGCACCGACCCCGACCGCCGGACATTTATCGCCGCAGCGATTGACTGCACCGCGAATCCGGTTTCCGGGCGGGCCACCGATGTGCCGGTGAAGGAATTCGTAAAAGTCTTTCTGTTTCAGCCGCTTGAAGAATCCACAGGTTCGGATTTCGACATCTTCGTCGAGGTGGTCAAACAGGTTGGCGGCGGAGTTGGTGGCAGTGCCGTTGATGGCATTTTCCGCGATGTCGTGAGGCTGTACCGATGAAGCCGCTGGGTCGCTTCCTCTCACGCTTTCAGCGCTGCGAGTCTGGCGCGCCGATGGTCGAGTTCGCCATGGTTCTGCCGGTTATCTTGCTGTTCTTTGTTGTGATCATCGAGGGCAGCCGGATCACCTGGATACATCAGGCGACATCTGCCGGCGTACGGGATGCGTCACGCATGATCGCTCGCATCGCACCGCTGGATCTATGCAGCGCGGGCGGCGTCGCAAGCTATGATGCAATGGCCACAGATATTGTCGCCAACCGACTGGGCGGTGGGGCGCATTTGCCGGTCGGAACAACGCTGGTAGATGTAACCCCGACCTGCATATCGCGGTCTGGCAGCTATCGTATTGACCCGACCTCAGTGGTCGAAGTGACCGCGAAAATCCAGATTGATTTTATCCTGGGCAATGTTCTGGGCCTGTTCGGCGGGGCTGTTAGCACGCTTGACACGGTGATTTCGGATCAGAGCCGGGTGTTCGGCGTATGACCCGGGTGTCGCATATCCTGCGGACCTTCCGGCGTCAGGAGCGTGGCGCCGCCCTGGTCGAATTGGGGATGGTCATTCCACTGTTCCTGTTGCTGATGTTCGGCATAGTGGATTATGGCCGGTTGTTCTGGTCGACAACCATGGCGCAGAAGGCGATGCAAAAAGCATCCCGGCTGGCAACTCTTGGGCCTCCGCTTTGCGGTGCGTTGCCGACCGAGCACACGCTGGCAAGCGGCGCTCCTACAAGTACGAAATTTGGGGTGCTCTGCCGCAGTGGCAATGTCTGTGCCGTGCCTGCCCTGCCTGCGCCTTGCCCGTTGAATACCGCGACGGATTACGGCGCACGTGTCTGGAATGATATCCGCATGTTGCTGCCACCGGGAACGACTGCCGCCAACGTGCAGATCGGATATTCGCATGACGCGCGCCTTGGATTTTTAGGGGGGCCATATACGCCGGTCGTTACCGCCGAACTTGTTAACGTAGACTTTAACTTCATGATGCCAATCGCCGGTCTGGCCGCTCTTGCGTCGAACGGCACAACACCTGCGTCAAATACCCCCAACAGTATTTCTCTTCCCGCGATGAGCACATCGGTTCCCGCCGAAGATCTGGCGGCCGGGGCGAGTGAGTAAGGAGAAACATAATGAGTGCCAAGCAGATTTCAGTATTGTTGATTTCACCGGACGAGCAGATTTACTCGGCCATAGAAGGCTCGTTACGGGGGCAGGCGAACTGCCGGTTCACCGGTCGTCAGGACACCGTTGCGGGGGTAAACGGCTCTGCGATCTCGCTGACTGCAGAGCATGATGTTGTTCTGTTCGATGTGGATGAGAATTCCGGGGACCTACTGCAAACCGCACGGAAAATCTGTGATGCCCGTATGCCAAATGCGATCATCATTGCGTTGGCCCACGAGGATCTGCCCTTGGAAAAGGCGCGCCAGTTGAAAAAGCTTGGTGTCGACGACGTTCTTCCGAGAAAGTGGATCGACGAGGAAATTGTGCCGCAGGTGGACGCAATCCGGGCCCGCCGTCAAGCGCAGTTGCCGGCCGTGTGGGGCGGTCAAGCAACCCTGGGCAAAGTGATCGCCGTGGCCAAATCCCGTGGTGGGGTTGGATCGTCTATCGTCGCTGCCAATCTGGCCAACGAGCTACAGGCCAAGGAAGGGTTCTTCAAGAAGAAAGCCGCCAACGAAGTCGCGGTTGTCGATTTGGATTTTCAGTTCGGATCTATTGCCGCCCTGATGGATGTTGAGGAAAGTGACGCCATGTGGCGGATGGCGATGGATGAGAGCATTCCCGATGGCGCCTTTCTGGAACAGGCCATGACCAAATCCCCCTGTGGGGTTGATGTTCTGGCTGCACCGTCGCGCTTTGGTCCTCTCAGTGCCATTAATGAAGAACAGATCTCGGCCATTTTGGACAGCCTTAAGCGCAGCCATGATTATGTGATTATTGATCTGCCGCGAGCTCTGGTCGAGTGGATTACGCCGGTGTTGTCGCAAGCCGACCGGCTGCTTTTGGTAACGGATGTCGCAGTGCCTTCGATCCGGTCAGCGCGGAAATTGATGGATTTCTATCACGCCGAAAACCCGGCCTTGGAAATCCAGCTGGTTGCGAGCCTGGAAAAGAAACCCCTGATCCCGGCCGCGCACCACCGCGCAGCGGCAAAGCTGTTGGAACAGGATTTCGCCCACTGGATCCCCAAGGATGAGCGAACCGTTCGTGAATGCGTGGATCGGGGCGTACCTCTGCAAGAGGTCTCAAACCGGGCGCCTCTGACACGGGCCATCCGCCGCATCGCGCAGGAAACCACAGTTTCTCTGCCGCCACGCGTGGGCAAACAGTAAATCGAAGTCCGAAGATGTGAAGATCAGTTAAGTAAAAGGTAAAGCAGAATGTTTCGTGAATTTGACAGAACGGGTCGCACAACATCCCAATCCCCAAAAGTTGTGCCGTTGGACACGAAACAGCCGAACGGAAATGTTGCTGATATCGAGGTCAAGAACGCCGAACGCCGTGCCATGGAGCGCGAGCGCGAGATGGACCGTATCGACCTCAAGGCCCGGATGCACAACTCGCTGCTTGATAAGCTGAATCTGGCTGTGATCGACAAGGTCGAAGAAGACACATTGCGGGGCGAAATCGGCAAACACGCAACTGATCTGTTGCGGTCCGAGGGCCGGGCCATGCGGTCTGAGGAAATCAAGCTTTTGGTCGAAGAACTGATGCACGAGGTGCTTGGGCTTGGGCCACTGGAGCCTTTGCTGGCCGACCCTTCGATCAACGATATTCTGGTGAACGGTCACAAGCAGATTTTCGTCGAACGTTCAGGTATTCTGGAAAAAACCTCGGCGCGTTTTCGGGATGAACGTCATTTGCTTCGGATCATCGACAAGATTGTCAGTCGTGTCGGCCGTCGTATTGATGAACGCCAACCCTGGGTGGATGCGCGGCTTGAGGATGGCAGCCGTGTAAACGCGATCATTCGGCCCTGCGCGCTGGACGGGCCGGCCTTGTCGATCCGTAAATTCGCGCGCGTACCGCTGACGATGGAGCGGTTGGTTAAGAACGATGCATTGAATGACAGTGCCGCGGCGTTGTTGCGCGGTCTGGTCGAGGCAAAGATGAATGTCCTGATTTCTGGAGGAACCGGATCAGGTAAAACGACGATGCTGAATGCCTTGTCTTCCTATATCGGTGGCAACGAACGGGTCGTGACCATCGAAGACGCAGCTGAACTGCAACTGCAGCAGGAACATGTTCTCCGCATGGAGACCCGCCCAGCCGGTTTGGACGGGACCGGTGCTGTGGCGCAGCGTGATCTTGTCCGCAACGCGCTGCGGATGCGCCCTGACCGTATTGTGGTCGGCGAGGTGCGCGGATCAGAGGCCTTCGACATGCTGCAGGCGATGAATACCGGCCATGACGGTTCGATGACGACCGTTCATGCCAACAGTCCCCGCGATGCGCTGTCTCGGGTCGAGCAGATGGTACAGATGGGCGGGATGGAGCTGCCGCATTCGGCGATCCGGGCCACCATCGCTTCGGCCATCCACTTTGTGCTTCAGTTGAACCGACTGTCAGACGGGACGCGCCGGGTTACTTCGATCTCGGAAGTGACTGGAATGGAAGGCGACATCATCACCATGCAGGACATCTTTGTCTTCAAGCGCGAAGGCAAGGATGAAGACGGCAAGGTTCTGGGCCGGTTCATGCCCACGGGAATTCGGCCAAAATCCAGTGATGCACTGGCGGCTGCCGGGGTCGACCTGTCCACGGTCAAGTTCAACTAAGGAGGTCCGGGATGTTCGAGAAAATCAGGTCATATCTGGCCAACCTGAACATCAACAACCTGATCGGCCCGGAAATGGAAGTTGCCGGGTTCGATGTCAGGTTTGTTCTGGCGCTTGCGGTTTTCCTGGGTGCGCTGATTGCTTTTGAAGGGCTGCGTCAGTTTATGCGGCGTGGCGAAAACCGCGAAGAGGCGATCAACCGCCGAATTCAGATGCTGTCCGAGGGGAAGTCGGGTGAGGATGTCCTCAGCCTGTTGAAACCGCAGGAAGCCAAGCCACTGTTGCGGAGTTTCCCGCTGGTGGGGGATTTGCCTCTGGCGTTGAAGGTTTCGGGCCTGAACATGGTTCCCGAAATGTTTCTGGCCGGTTGTGGCGCAGCCTTTCTGATCTCGGCCATTGGTGGGTCTATGGTGGCTGATCCGTTGAAAGTGGTCCCCACCTGCGCCCTTGTTTTCCTGATCGCGCCACTGGTTGCGTTGGGGGTGACGTTGCGCAAGCGCAAGGCGGCGTTGATCAAGCAGTTGCCCGATGCGCTGGACCTGATGTCCCGTGGATTGAAGGTGGGGCACCCACTGAACACAACCTTACAAAGTGTCGCCGAAGAAATGCCTGACCCAATTGGAACTGAGTTTGGGCTGGTCGTTGATCAGGTCTCTTATGGCGAAGAACTGACGACTGCGATCAAAAGCATGGCTGACCGCATCGATGAAGAAGATATCCAGTATCTAGCTGTTGCGCTGATGATGCAGCACGGCACAGGTGGTGACCTGGCCGGCATCTTGCG
The DNA here is from genome assembly GCF_059611265.1 of Ruegeria sp. CDSA241. NCBI lineage: Bacteria > Pseudomonadati > Pseudomonadota > Alphaproteobacteria > Rhodobacterales > Roseobacteraceae > Ruegeria > Ruegeria sp. CDSA241. The sequence continues at coordinate 106,572 of NZ_JBXWPF010000001.1, read as the reverse complement.
CACGCTGGCCCGCGTGATCCGAGCGCGAATGTCATTGCGTCGCAAGGTCAAGGCCATCTCGGCCGAAGGCCGCATGACGGCTTATATCCTGTCATCCATTCCCGTTGGCATTGCCGTGTTCATGACCATCATGACGCCGACATATTATGGCGATGTCGCGGACTCTCCGGCCTTTGTGCCAGTCATGAGCGTTATCGCAGTGACCATCGTCCTGAACGCGATTGTGATGTTCAAGCTTGTGAATTTCCGGATTTGAAGAGGCGTATTCGATGGAGTATTTGAGTTCGATTTTTGATAGCGAATTATCAACGCAGATCCTGGTTCTGGGTTGTGTGCTGATAGGTGCGGTCGTAGCGTTTCTTGGTATCTCGTCCTCGCTTAGCGAACGGTCCACAGCCGCAGAGCGCATGGTGTCAAGCCGACCACGTCAGGCTTTGTCACGGGCAGTTCCTGAAAAAGTCGAGGGCGAAGCGCCGACAGGGTTGAGTGCGGCCCTGATACCCAGCGATGCCAGTGTACGTTTCGAAGTTGGGCAGGTGTTGGCGCGTTCCGGATTTCGCAGCAAAAACGCAATCGTGAATTTCTATCTTATCCGTTTGGGGCTGGCGACGTTCCTGCCGCTGGCCTTCCTCTTCCTGATGTCCTGGCAACCGGCAAACAACTTGGGTGCGCGGATCGCGGAATATACGTCCAGCCTGAACGCGTTCGAGATTATCCGGAACGTCGGCGTATTGTGCGGGATCGGGTATCTCATACCGCAGTTATGGATGGGCGCCCGGATCAAAGAGCGCAAGCGTCTGATGGAAAATGCGTTTCCGAACATGCTGGATCTGCTTCAGATCGGTATCGAGGCTGGCCTCGGTTTTGATCAGGCCTTGCTGAAAGTGGCGGTCGAAATGCAACTTGTCGCGCCAGAAATGTCCGAAGAGATGCTGATTGCGCTTTCCGAGATTCAGGCAGGGCGTGACCGAGATACCGCGCTGATGCGTATGGCGCGTCGAACAGGTATCGAGGAAATGAGCTCATTCGTAAGCGTTGTGCTGCAATCGACCCGGTTTGGCGTTCCCCTGGCTGCGGCTTTGAACACCTATGCCGAAGAAATGCGTGAACTGCGCGAGGTGCGGGCACAGGAAAAGGCCAACAAGTTGCCTGTCCAAATGTCGGCGGTTATGGCCAGTTTTATGCTGCCTGCAATCGCTGGGCTGATCCTGGCCCCGATCGTGATCCGTTATATGGATGCGTTTGGCCCCTAAGACGCTGACATGGTCAGAACCAAAGCGCAGTAGCCGACCAGATTGCAAGGATCACCCCGGATGATCCGATAGCAATTCCAAGAGGAAATTCGCGCGACTGGGCGGTCGACTTGATATGCGGGGAAGTTTGTCGGGCGAGACGCCGAAACAGCGACATTCCGATCAGCCCCGCTGCCATGCAGCCTGCCAGTATTAGCAGATAGGTCGATACGACCGGGACCGGAATTGCGGCAAATACGATTGGCAATATCTTGGCGTCGCCACCGCCCAGCCAACCCGCTGCAAACAGGCCGAAACAAATCGCAAAACACGCTGCGGCCACAAGAAGGCGCAGCAGCAGTTGGTTCCAATCCGGAAACGGCGCGGTCACAAGCACGACTGCACCGCCCAGCAGGCAGTACAGGTTAGGGATGCGCATTTGGGTGAAATCCGTCCAGGCGATCATTACGAACAGCGGTGTGAATACCCACAATGTCAGCCAGGACTGCCAGTCCAGTTCAGGCATCAGGCACGTGCCTGGCCAGGTTTCCCAAAAAGGGCCTCGCGCTCTTCTACCGATACCAAGCGCCGGGCCAGCATGTGGAAGGTGTCCAGCGCCGTTTTTGAATAGATATGCTTGAGATGCGTGCGAACTGTCGCTGGTCCGATCTCAAGTTCGGCACCAATGGACTGAGGCGACAACCCGCGTGAAACAAGAACGCAAACACGCCATTCGGCACGGGTCAGGCCCGTTGGGTTCTCGGTGCTGAGAATAGGTGCTTCACTGTATGATTTTCTGAGTGCGGTGACTGATTGCCGAGACAATGATTCAGTGATCAGTCCGGCTCGGCGGGCCTGATAGGTCTCGGATAGTTGCGGAGCCACCTGTTCAATAGCTTCGCGGTAACCGGGTTCGGAACTCTGCCCGAAATGAAGTTCCAGAAAGTCGATTTCGCCGCCGTTATGGTCCAGGCATATGAACAGAATGTCATCCAGCTTGCGGTGCGACATCCAATCTAACAAAACTGCGGAGATATCACTGGGGTCTGCCCCGTCATCTCGCAGACTAAACACCGAGGCGCGTTTTGGTTTGTTCCGAAACGGGCCGAGGGCGTCGTTGGCGAAAGAATGAAACAATGGTCTTTGGAATTTTGGATCCCGTGTGTCAGCCCGTGCGGCAACACGATGGGCCCCTTTGTTCAGCCACACACGGCTGATGACAGCACAATCGGCGCCAAATGCTTTGACGATACCTTCAAGCGCGGCATCAAGAACGACGCCTGCCTGGCTCCAATGAATGAAATTAATGATGGCTCTGGCATGAAGCGCGTTTGGTAACCACGCAGCGCTCTGAGCATTCCCCCGGACCATAGATAACAACCTGTACTCGAACAAACATAAACGCGCATTTGCAATATAAGAGTGCGCAACCTCCTACCGATTCTTTACATTCCTATAGTTCTATATAATCGTCTAAAACTCATCTAAAAAATCATTAACCTAATTATGTACGATCAATTCGTCGCGTTTCAGTAAACAAACTGCACAAAATCCGCGGACTATTTCTTTGACCTATTCGCGGAATACGGGACGAAGCGTAGTGGTTTATGCCTTTTTTGTAAGGTTATTGCGCTTGTTTGGTCGTCGGCTGGTCGGGCGGTTGCCTGTATTCACCGATGCAGCCGTGGAGGGATTAACCGTTTTTCAATTTGTCACAATTCTTGATTTGCACGACGCTTCGGGTTTGAGACCCAGGTTCAAACGGCTTGATTTGCAAGGGATGTCGGCTCGTCCCGGTGACCATCTGAGCTGTATCATACGGCCTGGGCTCTCCTTTAGATTTAGCAACGACTTCTTGCTTGCCGAGCAGAGCGGCACTGCCTGCATGGCGATCACCAGTATCTTTTCAGACAATACATTTTAATTACAATCATTAAGAAGGAAGGGATGCTTGAAATTTTACAAAAATCCGTACCCAGGTGTTCATTTGTTTACATAACATAGCTGCTTTTTGAATAGGTTATTGAGAAATTTTCAGAACCCCCGCCATACTCGCGGTGCGTAAACCTGCGCAATCGTTTGCTGGAAGAGGAGCCAACAGACGTAAAACAGGGAACTGGGAGGAATGAATGACTAATAAATCTGTCACACGCCGCGGCGTGCTGAAGTCTGGTGCTGTTGCCGGTACCGGTCTGGCCCTACCTACGATTTTTACTGCATCGTCGGCTGCTGCATATACTAACGAACCTTCTGGGTCGTCTGTCACATTGGGTTTCAATGTTCCGCAGACCGGGCCTTATGCAGAAGAGGGTAATGATGAACTGCTGGCACAGCAGCTTGCAGTCGAGCATCTGAACGGTGAGGGAGATGGCGGTTGCCTGAACACCTTTACGTCCAAGGCCCTGAAAGGGAACGGGATTCTTGGTAAAAAGGTCGGGTTCGTAACCGGCGACACCCAAACCAAATCGGACGCCGCACGCGCATCGGCCAAGTCGATGATCGAAAAAGACGGTGCGATCATGATCAACGGCGGCTCGTCCTCGGGCGTGGCTGTCGCAGTTCAGGGTCTGTGTCAGGAAGCGGGCGTGATCTTCATGGCTGGCCTGACCCATGCCAACGACACGACCGGTAAGGACAAGAAGGCGAACGGTTTCCGCCATTTCTTCAATGCTTACATGTCGGGCGCTGCTCTGGCGCCGGTTCTAGCTGCCGAAATGGGCAGTGAACGCCGGGCCTATCATCTGACCGCTGACTACAACTGGGGCTGGACTCAGGAAGAGTCGATTGTGGCCTCGACCGAAGCCCTGGGATGGGAAACGGTCAACACGGTCAAAACACCGCTCGCGTCGACGGACTTCTCGTCCTATATCGCGCCGGTTCTGAACTCGGGCGCGGATGTGCTGGTTCTGAACCACTATGGCGGTAACATGGTGAACTCGCTGACTAATGCGATTCAGTTCGGCCTGCTCGACAAGGTGGCCAACGGCAAGGACTTTAAGATTGTCGTGCCGCTGTATTCCGAACTGATGGCTGCCGGTGCTGGCGAGAACATCAAGGGCGTGCTGGGTTCGATGAACTGGAACTGGCAGCTGCAAGACGAAGGCACCAAGGCATTTGTGAAATCCTTTGGTGAGAAATACGGCAAGCCGCCGTCCAATTCGGCTCAGACCTGCTATGCACAGGTTCTGCTCTATGCAGATGCGTGCGAACGAGCGGGTACCTTCAACCCCTGTGGTGTCGCCGAAGCGCTGGAAGATTTCGAGTTCGACGGTCTGGGCAACGGGCCGACCTGGTATCGTGGTGCAGATCATCAGTGCTTTAAGGATGTGCTGGTGGTGCGGGGCAACGAGAACCCGACCAACGCCTATGACACGCTGGAGATCGTCGAGATCACCCCACGCGCGCAGGTCGAATACGATCCCGAGCACCCGATGTTTGCCGGTGGCGAACTGGGTAAATGCAATCCGGGCGCGTAACACAAGCGCGAGAATTTTCGACGAAAATTCTCTGACCTAGAAAACGGGCTCTCCCGCCTATGGGGGAGTCCACTGGACAGGCCAAAGGTGGGGACTATGGACGCCATTCTTCTGCAAATTCTGAACGGGTTGGACAAGGGGTCGGCTTATGCGCTGATCGCGCTTGGCCTGACGCTGATCTTCGGAACGCTTGGAGTTGTGAACTTTGCCCATGGGGCGCTGTTCATGATTGGTGCGTTCTGCGCCGTGTCTTTGCAAAAACTCTTTAACTTGAGCTACGTGACCCTTGATGAAAGTCAGAAAGATTTTCTGGGCAACCCGCTGAAGGTTGAAACCCCGTATATAGAGGCCTGGTTCGGCCCCGAGATTGGCGCGTCAATCATAGATTGGTCCGTTCCTCTGGCTGTCCTGTTCGCGATCCCGATCATGTTGTTTGTCGGCTACGTGATGGAGCGCGGGCTGATCAAACATTTTTACAAGCGCCCTCATGCGGATCAGATCCTTGTGACTTTTGGCCTGGCGATCGTGCTGCAGGAGATCATCAAATATTTCTTCGGTGCCAATCCGATCCAGACCCCGCCCCCCGATATGCTGAGTGGGTCTGTTGATCTTGGCATCATGGTTGGATTCGATCCCAACGCCATCATCTATCCGATCTGGCGGCTGGTCTATTTTGGGTTTGCCGTTGGCATTATCGGAGCGGTGTTCTCGTTCCTGCAATTCACAACCTTTGGCATGGTCGTGCGGGCTGGCATGGCAGATCGTGAAACGGTGGGCCTGCTGGGGATAAATATCGACAGGCGGTTTACCATCATGTTCGGGATTGCGGCCGCGGTCGCGGGTCTTGCCGGGGTGATGTACGGGCCGCTCAACCCCCCAAATTATCACATGGGCATGGACTTTCTGGTTCTCAGCTTTGTGGTTGTGGTTGTGGGGGGGATGGGCTCATTGCCGGGCGCGGTTCTGGCCGGGTTCCTGCTGGGCGTGCTCGAAAGCTTTGCGTCGACCACCTGGGCCACGACCACGATCCCTGGCATCAACCAGATCATCATCTACCTTGTCGCCATCATCGTGCTTTTGACCCGTCCACGCGGGTTGATGGGGCGCAAAGGCGTGATGGAGGAATAAGCCATGTTGGGACTGAACAAGAGAGATACCAGCCTGCTGATCATCGTCGCCATACTGACCCTGTTGGCGCCCTTTATCCTGAACCCGTTCCCCGAAGGCAGCGCCATGGCGCAGTTCAACGCGGGCTATCCCGATTTGATGCAGCGGTTCGTGATCTTTGGGATTTTTGCGATCGGCTTCAACATTCTGTTTGGATTGACCGGATACCTGTCCTTTGGCCATGCGGCCTTTCTTGGGGTGGGGTCGTATTCCGCAGTGTGGATGTTCAAACTGCTCAGCTATAACGTCGTTCCGGCCATCGCGCTCAGCGTTCTTGTCGCCGGGGTGTTTTCGCTGCTGATCGGATTTGTCAGCCTGCGTCGGTCGGGCATCTATTTCTCGATCCTGACGCTGGCTTTTGCACAGATGAGCTTTGCTCTGGCCTATTCGGTGCTTTCGAACCCAAAATTCAACCTGACAAATGGTGAGACCGGCTTGCAGGTCTATGCGGACGATCCGCAGATCCTGCAATCGGCCAGCGCGCCGAACCTACCGCATCTGTTCGGCATTCCCATGCGCGCGACCTATACGTTGGATGTGGGTGCCTGGAGCTTTGACTTTAACGCGGGCTATTACCTGTGTGCGGTGATCATGATGGCGGTGTTCTATCTCTCTATCCGCATATTCCGCTCGCCCTTTGGCATGATGCTGCGGGCGGTGAAATCCAACCAGCAGCGGATGAATTATACCGGTCTAAATTCGAAACCCTACACACTGGCAGCCTTTGTGATTTCGGGCATGTATGCCGGTCTGGCGGGGGGGCTGATGGCCGCCATGGACCCGCTGGCCGGGGCCGAACGGATGCAGTGGACTGCCTCGGGCGAGGTGGTGCTGATGACAATTCTGGGCGGTACAGGGACCCTGATCGGGCCGGTACTGGGAGCAGGCTTTATCAAGTATTTCGAAAACATCTTCTCGAAGATCAACGACAATGTTCTGCACAGCTGGTTCGCTTTCCTGCCCGATGGGCTTGAGGACGCGGTTGTGTTCCTGATCCATCCGTTCATCGGCAAGGGTTGGCATCTGACGCTGGGTATCCTGTTCATGCTGGTGGTGATCTATCTGCCGGGTGGGCTGGTTGAAGGTGGTCAGCGGCTGATGGGCTGGTTCAAGCGTAAGAAACCGGGCGCCGATGATGCCCCGAAGGGCAAAACCGAGCCAGCGGAATAAGGGGGCACCATGGCAATTCTACGAGTCAAAGACGTCAGCAAACGCTTCGGTGGCCTCAAGGCGCTGTCGGATGTGAACCTCAACGTCGAAGAAAACTCGGTCCACGCGATCATCGGCCCGAACGGTGCGGGCAAGTCAACCTTGCTGAACTGTTTGGTGGGAAAGCTGATGCCGGATACCGGTTCTGTTTTGTTCGACAACAATTCTGTTCTGGGGTTGGAACCCTATCAGATCAACCAGATGGGTATCAGCCGTGTGTTCCAGACGCCCGAGATTTTCGGCGATTTGACTGTGATGGAGAACATGTTGATCCCGATCTTTGCGATGCGGGACGGCGCGTTTCGGATGCACGCCTATGAAACCATCTCCAGTGAAAAGGCGATTGTCGAGCAGGCCGAGGCGATGCTGTTAGAGATGAACATGGCTGACAAACGCGAGATGCACGCGGCATCGCTGTCACGTGGGGACAAGCGACGACTTGAGATCGGCATGTGCCTCAGCCAGAACCCGCGCCTGCTTTTGCTGGACGAACCCACCGCCGGGATGGCCCGGGCAGATACCAACAACACGATCGACCTGCTCAAACAGATCAAGGACGAGCGTGACATTACCATCGCCATCATTGAACATGACATGCATGTGGTGTTCAGCCTGGCCGAGCGCATCACCGTTCTGGCGCAGGGAACACCTCTGGTCGAAGATACGCCAGAAAACATCCGCGGGCATCCCAAGGTTCGCGAAGCTTATCTGGGTGAGGCCGCGTAAGGAAAAGCAATGAACGAGAAACCTGACTTTTCGAAAAACGCCAATATGGCCAGCACCGCCCCTGCGTTTTTGTCCGTATGGGACATGCATTCATACTATGGCGAAAGCTATATCGTGCAGGGCGTCAGCTTTAACGTGCACGAAGGTGAAATTCTGGCCCTGCTGGGCCGGAATGGTGCTGGCAAAACTTCGACGCTCAGATCCATCGCGCGGGTCAGTGACCCCGAGGTGCGTCATGGTGAAATCTGGCTGGATCACAAGCCGCTGCACAAAATGACCAGCTATGAGGCCGCCGCCGCAGGCCTTGGCCTTGTGCCCGAGGATCGCCGTATCATCCCCGGTCTGACGGTCGAAGAGAACCTGCAACTCGCCCAGATCGCTCCACCTGTCGGCTGGTCGCTGGAACGGCTTTATGAGCTGTTCCCAAGGCTGGGTGAGCGCCGCAAGCAAGAAGGAATTACCCTGTCTGGCGGAGAGCAGCAGATGCTGTCGATTGCGCGGGCTTTGGCACGGGACATCAAGGTGTTGCTTCTGGATGAACCCTATGAGGGGCTTGCCCCGGTGATTGTGGATGAGATCGAAAAGACTCTGCTTCACGTCAAACAGCAGGGTATGACCACGATCATTGTCGAGCAGAACGCGGTGCGCGCCCTGGAATTGGCGGACCGTGCGATCATTCTGGATACGGGCAGCATCGTGTTTGATGGAGCCGCCAGCGAGGTGTTAGAGAATCCACAGCTGCGCGAGGAATATCTGGCAATCTGAACATGCGGATTCAGCAATTTTTCTGAACCGTCGGGCGGGGTGTTCATCCCCGCCCTTTTTCGTTGTTCAATTTTCGATTGGCGGTGTCCTGGGGCCGGGTCACCAACGGAAAATGACAATATTCAACGAATTTCTAGAATTTACGGATAATTTATTATGTAATTTCAATACCCTATCTAGGGCTACGGGAAATCCCCTATATCTTTGATTGGAGCGATTCGTTAACTTCAAATCATCCAAGGAGTTTCCAAGGACCTACCACTTTTCCCCCTTGAGGGGCTGGCTACTTACCCCCTCGGCCGGCCCCTCACTAGTTGGGGGACATCAACCCAATTCCCCCAAAAGCTCACTTACAAGCGCAGGCACTTCGTACCAGTCGGCGAAGTTACGGGTATGATACAGTTCAGAAACCGGGCTTTTCCGATAACCTTCCGTGAATAGCAAAAAGGGAACCTGGGCCCGTTCAGCGGTTTCTGCATCGACCTCACTGTCACCCACGAACAGGCGCGGACCTATAGCGGCCACTGCGTTAAAACTTGCCTCAAGATGGGCTGGGTCTGGTTTGCGCGTGGCCAGGCTGTCACCACCCAGGGTGGCATCGAAATGATGGGTCAGGCCCATCGACTTCAGAACATGGTCAGCCGGTGCTTTGGGTTTGTTTGTACAAACACCCAGAACACATCCCATCTGGCGCAGCTGTTCAAGCGCTTCGGCCACGCCGGGGTAGACGACGGTTTTGTCGCTGGAGGCTGCGTTGTAGTGGGTCAGCGTCAGTTCCGATAGCTCGGCATGGCGATCCATAGGCAGGTCGCAATGAAACATCATGCGTTCTACCAATTTCGGGAGGCCATTGCCGACGAATTGTTTGATCGTGTCCTGGGGCAGGGGCGAGACACCAGTGTCCCGCAGCATTGCATTCGCAGCGGCGGTGATGTCCGGAAGGCTGTCGACCAGTGTTCCGTCCAAATCGAACATAATTGTAGCGCTCATTGAAATCCTTGCCTCTGAAGCTGCACCGCAAGTCCTAACTGGTGTGTTCAGGCAGTGCAATTCAACCCGGTTGCGAGAGTGAGATATTGAGGCTTGACATACCTGACTAAAATAATCAGATTATATTTCAAGCCGTCAGCAACCCCAGAATCGGGCCAGCCAGATACCTGAAAAGTAAACCGATAAGGCGCATTGCCCGAAACCTTCCGGAGTGATCCTGATGAATGTTCAGAACCCGAATCCCAGCCAGTCTTTTGCCGTATCAATGCTGCCTGCACATAAGGCTGAAGATCTGACCAAAGGGGGCAATCTGGCCCATATCGAGCTGGGCGATCAGCTGTACACCCTGCGCATCACGCGCGCGGGCAAACTGATCTTGACGAAATGAGCGCGCCTGCAGCCCGGGGTGGCGCGACCGTTGGCCGTCTGTCCGACCTAAGCCCTGTCGAGGCCGGTGCGGTCATGTATCTGCGCCTCTGGGGGGACGGAATGCAAACGCGTATGGATGCGGCGCAGGACTTTCAGATCGCCCTGGGTACGGATCAGGGCCGGGCAGCGATGTTGACGCTGGACCGGCTGTGCTCGCTTTGTGCCCATCACGGGCGGCGCCCGCTGATCCGGCATGGGTTGGGCTGTGTCTGCCTTGGCGCGGATGAAAACTGTTTCGCCCAGATGATTGCGGCGGCATCAGAAGGCGCGCGCGAAGACGCTATGATGATGGCGTCCCTGATCGTCCGTCCCGATTTTGCCCCCGCATTGGCCGCTTTGTCTGAGGAATTAGGGCTGGCTTTGCGACGCATGACGGTCTCGATCCCGATGCCAACCCCAAGACATCAGAACCCCACTGCCACGCTGCACTAAGCAGCAGGGCAGGTGCAGAACCCCGGCGAATGCGCGCCGGGGTTCCGTGCCCTCAGCAGCAGCCGCACCCTGCGTGGTGATGGTCATGATCGCATGAGGGTGGCGGGCTGTAATCACCAACTTCTGCCAGCACATCCCGTAATGCCCACAGGATCATGTCCACATCTTCCGCCTCGATCGTCAGCGGCGGGCGAATTTTCAGGATGCTGTCCTTTGGGCCTTCGCTGCCAATAAGAATCCGGTGGTCGCGCATCCGGTTTTTGACATATTGGCAGATCTCACGGCCTTCAGAGCCATCGGGGTTGATCAGTTCGACTCCAACGAACAGGCCCATGCCGCGCACATCACCGACAGATCCGAAATCGGTCTCGATCTGACGCAGGCCTGTCATCAACCTGTCGCCCATCAGGCGGGCATTGTCCTGCAAGCCTTCATCATCGACGATATCCAGAACTTCTTTGCCGATGCGGCAGGACAGGGTCGATCCGCCAAAGGTCGAAAAGAACTCGATCCCGTTATCAAAGCTGCGGGCGATCTCTTTGGTAGTAACCAGAACGCCCAATGGATGACCGTTGCCAATGGGTTTGCCCATGACCACGATATCCGGCAGCGCGCCTTGATGCTCAAAGCCGAAATAATATTCGCCCAGACGCCCCAGACCTGTCTGCACCTCGTCGGCGATGCAGACACCACCAGCGGCGCGGATTTTCTCATAAACCGCGGGCAGATAGCCTTTGGGTGGTATGATCTGCCCGCCAACTGAAGGGAAGGTCTCGGCAATGAAACCGGCAACGCCCTGACCTTTGTCCTGTAGGGCTGCAATCGCTGGGTCCACTAGATCTGCAAACTTCTCGGCGCGATCGGGGTCGTCGCGCCGGAAAGACCCTCGGTAGTCATCCGCGACCTCAACCAGTTCCACCCAATCCGCCTGACCAACTCCGCCCGGTTTGTTGAACTTATAGGCCGAAATTGCCACGGCGGCGGTGGTATTGCCGTGATACCCGTGATCGGGCGTCACGATCCCTTTGGCGCCGGTATGGGCGCGGGCCAGCCGCAGGGCGAGCTCATTGGCTTCGGTGCCGGAATTCACAAAGAAGCAGACCTCGAGGTGATCGGGCAGCTTGGACAGAACCTTATCGGCAAAAGCCGTCTGGGCCGGATGCAGATACCGGGTGTTGGAATTCATCCGCTTGAGCTGATCTGCTGCGACAGCCTGAATGCGCGGGTGGGCGTGGCCCACATGGGGTACATTGTTATACGCATCCAGATAAGGGCGACCCCATTCGTCAAACAGGTGATGCTTCCAACCGCGTACCAGCATGACTGGATCGTCATAGGTCAGGGACAGGTTGCCTCCGAAGTGGTCCTGCCGTCCCTGCAGGATCGCCCGTTTATCGGTCGGCCGATAGAACACCTTGTCATCGGGAAGGTTCAGCAGAGCCGCCGGATTCGGGCAGACGGCGTGCCACAGTTCAAGCTCGTCAGGGTCGCCAACACCCGGCCAGTTGGCCCGCATCCCGTTCGTAGTCAGGGCCAGCTGGAAATGTACATGTGGGGCCCAGCCCCCGTTCTGTGTGACATCCCCAAGCCGTGCAAACGCCGCTCCCTGTGCGACTGGATCGCCCGGGTTCAGCCTGTCGCAGACCTCGGGGTCCAAATGTCCGTAGAGTGTATAGAACGGATCGCCTTGGGGTGTTTCGTGATGCAGGATCACCACCCCGCCATAGTCAAGGTGACTGTCGCGATTCTCGACCGCCTCGACCCGGCCACTGATCGGGGCATTCAGGACAGTGCCGGCAGGCGCGAACACATCCACCGCCAGATGCACGGTGCGTCGGTCCGAAGCTTTCCATGGCCCTTTGCGGAACCCCGGCTCTGCGTAAATCAGGCGGGGTTCATTGTAATACCCCAACCAGAAGTCTGTGCCATTTTCCTCGCCAACACGTGCCGCCTCAGCCAGGGGCATGTGGAATGGGTTTTGCGGCCACACAGAGTCTTCGACCGATAGCGAGCCCATGGGCACATCTTTTAGACCCTGTCCAAACATCTCGGCGAATTGACCACGATGCGCGGACAGATAGGCATGGATGCGTTCGGCCCCATCGGTGACCGGCAGACTACAGGCGACGCGCAGGCGCGCTGGCATCAATCCGCCGTTGACGCTTTGGTCCTCAAGAAACCGCCAGGCCGGCGCCTGACTGATAGTGACATAAGGATCATCCGGGTTTTCAAGGGCCATCAGGGTCGAGTTCACAACCGACACAGCCAGTCGCATCCGCAAGAGAGGCCAGATCAGTTCGACTTCGTCCGCGCGCAGGGGGTTTGCCGCCTGATAGCCGCGCACCAGTGCCGCCAATGCGCGATCGGGTTGCGGATGATCCAATACGATATAGGCCCCGGCAATCGCCAGATCGCAAACGCGTGGCGCGGCACACATATCGCCAAGGTCAATCAAGCCCGACACCCCCGGGCGCTGGCCAGGCTCTGCTTCGACCAGAACGTTATAATCATTGGCGTCATTATGAATCGCCTGACTGGGCAAGCCTGCCAACTTGTCTGATATCGCATTGAATTCGGAACATATCTCGGCCAGCACTGCCTGCCGTGCGGGGCTACTAACGGTGTCCAGATGCTGTTCGATCCACCCTGCCTGCGTCAGATTCCATTTGAAATCGCCCCGGGCCAAACCCTCATGAGTGAACCGCTCTAATGCACGGTCTGTAGCACCCAGAACGCGACCCAGCTTTAGGATCAACTCTTCGGATTTGGGTGCCGATTTCGCATAGCATTGCCCAGGCAGGCATTCCAGCAACCAAACAAGGCGCGGTACCCCCTCGTGATCTTCGATCCGGGGCAGATAATCCCCCTGCAAATCGGGAAACACTGTAGGAAATGGCAGCCCCGGTGCTTCTGAGGCGATATGTTCCAAGGCTTTGACCTGGAGGTCCACAAGCTCTGCTTCGCATCCGGGGCGCATGACTTTCAGAACATAATCCTGTCCGTTGGTTGCCTGGACCAGAAAATTAAGATCGTATTCGCCGTCCAATCGGTTCAGCCGCGCGTCCAGCCCCCAGTTTTGCCGCAAAGCATTAGCCCAAAATGCGATGATGTCGTTCATTTGAAACCCTGTCCCAGTAAACCGGGGTCCTTTTCATCTGGCTAAAAATATCTTCGGGAGTGAATTGGCCCTGCGGGCCAAGAGGGGGCAGACAGCCCCCTTTTCCCGTTACCCCAATGCGCGCAACCGTTTAATAAGCGAGGAAGTATCCCACCGATTCCCGCCCATTTTCTGCACATCCTTATAGAACTGATCAACCAAAGCCGTCACCGGCAGGGATGCCCCTGTTTCATCTGCGGTATCCAAGCAAATTCCCAGATCCTTGCGCATCCAGTCCACCGCGAAACCGTGCTCGAAATGATCGTCCAACATGGTTTCATAGCGGTTCGCCATCTGCCAACTGCCTGCGGCCCCCTGACTGATCACTTCCACAACCGCCCGGCCATCCAGCCCGGCTTTTTCGGCAAAATGCAGCGCCTCGCTGAGGCCCTGAACCAGTCCGGCAATGGCGATCTGGTTGCACATCTTGGTCATCTGACCGGCGCCACTGTCCCCAATGCGGCGACAGATTTTGGAATAGACCTGCATAATGGGCTCGGCCGCGTCATAGGCAGCCTGATCCCCCCCGCACATGATCGACAGAACGCCGTTTTCAGCCCCGGCCTGACCGCCCGAAATCGGCGCGTCCACAAAGGCAATCCCTGCGGCTTTGCCCGCGCCATAAAGCTCTCGGGTTACCTTTGCCGAGACGGTCGTATGGTCGACGAAAACCGCGCCGCTTGACATTGCGCCGAAGGCACCATCGTCGCCGGTGCAGACCATGCGCAGATCATCGTCATTGCCCACACAAGCCATGACAAACTCGGCTCGCTCAGCCGCCTCGCGCGGGGTAGCGGCCATTGAGCCGCCATATTGGGCGACCCAAGCCTCGGCCTTAGCGGTGGTTCGGTTGAAAACCGTGACCTCATGACCTGCAGCCTGCAGGTGCCCGGCCATTGGATATCCCATGACACCCAAACCAAGGAACGCAACTTTTGCCATTTGGTGAACCTCTCTGCTGTCCGGGCCCGGTCAGATGCCGCAAGCCGGATTGTTTGGCAGAGACAAAGCAAAGCTGAAGACAAAGGGCAACCCCGTGTCAGGGTTGTCCGCCCAAATCCTTCAGGATCGGACAATCAGGCCTGTCGTCGCCGGCGCAGGCGTCAATTAAATGACCCAACGTATCGCGCATCGCATTAAGGTCGGCAATCTTCGCTTCGATCTGGACCATATGCGCGCGGGCAACCTTCTTCACATCTGCACTTGCGCGGGTTTCATCCTCATACAAGGCCATCAGGGTCCGGCAATCTTCGATCGTAAATCCCAATGCGCGGGCCCGGCCCAAAAAGTTCAGTTTGTGCACATCCTGACTGCGGAACCGGCGATAGCCATTATCATCGCGCAGCGGTTTGATCAGTCCGATATCTTCGTAATAGCGGATGGTCTTGGCCGGGAGACCGGTTTGGTTGGAAACGTCGCCGATATTCATGACGTCACCATTTGTGGAGCCGCCGGATGTGATCCCTCGGGCAGGCTGGCGCGAACCCTGCGAAGTCGCAACGCGTTGGTGACGACAAAGACGCTGGACAAAGCCATGGCTCCAGCCGCCAGAACCGGGGAAAGAAGCGGGCCGCCAAAAGGATACAGAATCCCGGCGGCGACAGGGATCAGCAAAACATTATATCCAAACGCCCAGCCCAGATTCTGTTGGATATTGCTCATGGTCCGGCGACTGATTTCGACTGCATTGGCAACCGCGCGCAGATCGCCCGACATCAGCACCACATCCGCCGTTTCAATCGCCACATCTGTACCCGTGCCGATAGCGATGCCGACATCCGCCGCAGCCAATGCCGGGGCGTCGTTAATCCCGTCACCGACAAAGGCCAGCTCTCCGAACTGGTCGCGCAGGGCGTTGATTGTAGCGAGCTTTCCGTCCGGCAGGACCTCAGCTGTGACATGATCGATGCCCAGCTTGTCTGCCAAAGCCTGCGCAGTCAGGGCGTTGTCCCCGGTGACCATCGCCAGCGTTAGGCCCATAGTGTGCAGCCTGTGCAAAGCTTCGATCGTGCCCGGTTTGACCGGATCCGAGACCGTAAGAAGTGCCGCAGCCTGAGCGTTGATCGCGACGAATACGGGGGTTGCCCCTTCGGCGGCATGCTGGTCGGCCTGTTGGCTCAGCGCGGATAGATCAATGCCGTTCTGCGCCATTAATCTGGGTGAGCCGATCAG
Organism: Ruegeria sp. CDSA241; assembly: GCF_059611265.1. Lineage (NCBI taxonomy): Bacteria > Pseudomonadati > Pseudomonadota > Alphaproteobacteria > Rhodobacterales > Roseobacteraceae > Ruegeria > Ruegeria sp. CDSA241. The sequence goes on along the minus strand of NZ_JBXWPF010000001.1, from coordinate 90,817 downwards.
CAGATCGTGCCCATCGACAGACGCGCGGGCGCCCAGCCCAGTCAACGATTCAAAGCCGGCGATAGGGGGCAGGTCCGCCGGTCCGGCCCGCGTGATGGCCGTGGCAATCGGATGCTCGGATCGCGCCTCGACCGCAGCGGCCAGCCGTAAAACGGTATCGCGGTCAAACCCATTTATGGTCGTGACATTCGCCAGTTCAGGGCGCCCCAGTGTCAGAGTCCCGGTCTTGTCCAAAGCGATGATCTTGGCCTGTTGCAACTGCTGCAAAGCATCGCCTTTGCGGAACAGCACGCCCAGTTCAGCCGCGCGCCCCGTGCCCACCATGATCGACGTCGGAGTCGCCAGCCCCATGGCGCAGGGGCAGGCAATGATCAAAACCGAAACCCCTGCGACCAGCGCCATCGGCAAGGCAGGCGCAGGGCCAAAGATCAGCCAGATCGCAATGGTCAGTAGGGCAACGCCAATCACAACGGGAACAAACCACGCCGTGATCCGGTCGACTAGCCCCTGTATCGGCAACTTGGCACCCTGAGCTTGCTGAACCATCTGGATGACCTGCGCCAGCACCGTTTCGGACCCAACACGCGTGGCGCGCACGCGCAGCGCGCCCGTGCCGTTGACCGTGCCCCCTATCACCTGATCTTCGGCCGATTTCCCTATAGGAACGGGTTCGCCGGTAATCATGCTTTCATCCACGTATGAGGTGCCGTCCAACACCTGAGCATCGACTGGGACGCGCTCTCCGGGTCGGATCTGCAGCACATCGCCAACCAGTATTTCGGATATGGGTCGATCGACCGTGCCCCCGTCCTGTTCTAGCCGGGCTGTTTTCGGTTGAAGCCCGACCAGTTTGCGAATAGCGGCCCCGGTCCGGCCTTTTGCCCGCGCCTCCATCGCGCGACCCAGCAGGATAAGGACCACGATGACCGAGGCGGCCTCGTAATACACATTTGCACTGCCTTGTGGCAGAACCTGAGGCGCAAAGGTGGCCAGGACGGAATACAGATAGGCGGCACCGGTTCCCATCGCGACCAGCGCATTCATATCAGGTGTCCCGCGCAGCAAGGCCGGGATACCCTTGGCATAGAACACCCTTCCGGGGCCGATCAGCAGAACCGACGTCAGGACAAACTGGATGATATGGCTGGTCTGAATCCCGATTGTTGCCTGAACCCAGTGATGAAAGGCTGGGATCATGTGCCCGCCCATCTCGAGTATAAACACGGGCAAAGCCAGCGCCGCAGCGATCAGGGTGGTGCGGATCAGCGCAGAGGCTTCGCCCGGTTTCTCATCGTTGCTTTCGGCCATCCTGGAAGGGTGCGCCGGATAGCCCGCTTTGGTGCTTAGCTGCGCCAGCTTCACAGGATCAGTTGCCCCGTCGGCAAAACGAATGGTCGCGGTTTCAGTGGCCAGGTTGACCCGAGCACTTATGACGGCCGGGTCTGCGCAGAGTGCTCGTTCAATCCTTGCGACGCAAGAAGCACAACTCATACCGTCAATCTGCAGAACGGCTTCTGCCACTGACACCGGATAACCAGCTTTGTCCAGCGCGCCGGTCAGGTCGCTGATCGGCCCGTCATAAGTGACCTGTGCAGTCTCGGTTGGGAAGTTGACCGAAGCCTCGGTAACCCCGGGAACATTGCGCAACGCAGATTCCACGCGGCCTACGCAGGATGCGCAGCTCATTCCGGTGACCTTCAGTCTGATAGTATGTGAGTTGGCCAATCGACTCATCCTGTCCTGTTTCCAACCCTAGATGGGGGTTCCAGTCACAGGAAGGTCAAGGGCAGAGATCATGATTCAGGCACAATCTCTTGTTTCGAGGGCCGTACGGTTCTTAGTCTTGGGCCAGTTTTTCCAGCAGCAGCGAATTATAAAGCGCGGGCGGGGATGTCCGAACAGCTTCGGGAGATGCGAAAAACCCCAGCATAAGAAAGGCAATCGACAGAGCGAAACCAAACAGGACTATGAAGGCTCGGTGAAGCGTTAACGTTATCATGGTGTCAGTCCTTGAATCACAAGTTGGGGAATGCTTGGCACTGGGGCTTATTTCTTATTTTCCAGTTCCCGTTTCAGCCGGTCATTTTCCGCCTGAAGTTGGGCCAGCTGCTGGCCCAATTCGTTCAGGTGGGGGCGCAGCTCGGCCTCGGTAAATCGTGGGGTAATGTGACTTGGGCAATTCCAGTCCAGACCTTCGACCTTGATAATGACGGCGCGTTCGGCCGGGGTCTGGGTGCCTTCGGGGGAGAGGCTGGCAGCCGCCGCAGCGCCTTCGGCAATTTCGACACGCCCAAGTATTTTCAGGCGTCGCTGGTTGGCATAATCCATCAGGATCAGCGCAACCCGGTCATTGCCATCCAAATTCCCGCGCGAGATATACTGTTTGTTGCCCGAAAGATCAGCATACCCAATGGTCTGCGCATCAAGTACTCGTAAAAACCCCGCGGGTCCGCCACGATACTGCACATATGGCCAGCCGGTCTCGGACACGGTTGATTGGTAGAACCCGTCGCGGGCCTCGATGAACTCTTTTTCGGCGGCTCTGATTTCGTGACCCTGCACAGAGCCGCTTTCCAGGAATTTCGCATAGGTTTTTGCCGATCCCATCCTTTCTTGATGGGTGAGAACGGCAGGCGTGAAGGTTAGTTTGGAAAAAGCACGTGGCATAATAGGTCCTTTCTACAGGCCCAGATCAGACAGGCCGGGATGGTCGTCAGGGCGCGGACCAAGAGGCCAAAGGAAAACCCGATCCTGTTGCCTGATCGGAAGGTCGTTCAGCGAGGCATGACGTTTGGCCATCCGACCATCCCTATCGAATTCCCAGTTCTCGTTACCATATGAGCGGAACCACTGGCCGCTGTCGTTTCGCCATTCATAGGCATAGCGCACGGCAATACGGTTTTCCGAATAGGCCCAGAGTTCTTTGATCAGCCGGTACTCCTGCTCATTTCTCCACTTGCGGGTCAAAAGCGCGTGAATTTCAGCATGGCCCGCGACAAACTCGGCCCGATTCCGCCATTGGCTGTCCTCGGTATAGGCGGGCGTCACGATATCCGGATCGCGGCTGTTCCAAGCATTTTCAGCCATGCGGACCTTTTGTGTAGCGGTCTCAGCAGTGAATGGCGGCAGAGGGGGGCGGCTCATGTCATGATCCTTCAGGTCAGCGATGCAGCGAGCAGCGCAAGGGTCAACAGAATTGGGATGTACTGGCGGTTGAAGGGGCTGGTACGGCGTTTCATGACGGCTCCATGGTTAACTGATCGGTACATCATGTTGTTAAGGTGTACTGATCGGTACCTATTTGCAAGGGGCGCCTGTAAAATATCTAAAATTTTTCTCTATCCAGGTGGAAAATAAAGAGAATTTCCTGAACATTGGTGGCCCTTGCGGATTATGGAGGGTACAATTATGTACAGATCGGTACGTATAGGAGGCGAATCATGCGCCCAAACAAAAGGGATGAGCTGGTCCGCAAGGCCCTAAAGGTCTTTTATCGTGACGGTTTTCATGCGACCGGCATGGACAAGCTGGTGGCTGAGACGGGTGTGTCGAAGACTTCGATGTACAAACATTTCCGCACCAAGGAAGATCTGATACTGGCGGCTTTGCGCTTGCGGGACGAGAATTTCCGCAACTGGTTCATGCGTCGTGTCGAGGAATTGGCCGACACCCCTGCAGACCAGTTGATTTCAAGCTTTGATGCACTGGGCGAGTGGTTCGCCGAAGACGGGTTTCGCGGCTGCATGTTCATCAAGGCTGGCGCCGAGTTCCAGGAGAAAGAGCACCCGATCCACGTGCAGGCGGCGGAGCACAAGCGGTTGTTGTTGGAATATTTCACGGATCTGGCCCGCAAAGCCGGTGCCTTCGACCCTGAAAGCCTGGGATGTCAGATTCTTCTGCTGAAAGAAGGGGCAATCGTGACGGCGGTTCTGTTGAAAAGCTGTGATCCCGCGCAAGATGCCAAAGCTGCAGCGCGGGTCTTGCTGGAAAACGCGTTGGCCGCACCGATCCCGTGACCCGGCGAAATCTTCCAAAAGACGTTGCGTAGCGTTTCATCCAACGCATTGGATTACTTGGCGGTCCAAATTACGCTGGCAGCAAGTTGATCTTGGAGGATGCGCAATGTCTCTTATTACCCCTACATCCAGCTGGGTGTCAGAAGAGCACCAGATGTTTGCCGAAATGGCGGACCGTTTCATGCAGGACGAACTGGTGCCCAATATCGAGCGCTGGACCGAAAACGGGGTTGTTGATCGTGCGTTCTGGCGCAAGGCCGGTGACATGGGACTGATGGCTGGCGCGATCACCGAAGAACACGGCGGTGTCGGTGGTGGCATGGGATTTGATGCTCTGACCATGTACGCCCAGACCTCGCACGGAGATTCCGGTTGGGGCTATGCGATCCAGTCGATTGTCATCCACTATATCACCGCTTATGGCAGCGAAGATCAAAAATTGAAATGGCTGCCGAAACTCGCCTCGGGCGAGATGGTCGGCGCGCTGGCCATGACAGAGCCCGGAACCGGTTCGGATGTGCAGTCGATCCGCACAACTGCAGAAAAGAACGGTAACTCCTACTGTCTGAACGGATCCAAGATCTTTATCACCAATGGGCAATCTGCGGACTTGATCCTTGTGGCCGCAAAGACCGACAAGACCCAAGGGTCGAAAGGGGTATCGTTGGTCGCGGTCGAAACGCAGGGCGCAGATGGGTTCCGCAAGGGGCGGAACCTCAAGAAACTGGGCATGAAGTCCAATGACACGGCCGAGCTGTTCTTTGAGGACGTCAAGGTCCCGATGACAAACCTGATTGGTGCGGAAGAGGGGCAGGGTTTTTACCAGATGATGCGGCAACTTCCCTGGGAACGCCTGACGATTGCAATCGGTGCCCTGGGTGCGATTGATTTCGCGATTGCCGAAACAGTGAAATACACGCAGGAGCGCAAAGCCTTCGGTCAGCGCGTGATGGATTTCCAAAATACCCGCTTCAAGCTTGCCGAGTGTAAAACCAAGGCCGAAGTGCTGCGCAGTTTTGTCAACGACTGTATTGCTCGGCTTGAGGCTGGAACTTTGGATGCATCGACCGCGTCGATGGCCAAATACTGGGGGTCTGAGGTGCAGAATGAGATCATGCATGAATGTCTGCAGCTGTTTGGTGGCTATGGGTTCATGATGGAATATCCGATTGCTCGGCTTTATGCGGATGCGCGGGTTCAGATGATCTATGGCGGGACAAATGAGATCATGAAGGAACTCATCGCTCGGTCGTTGGACACGTAATCCTGTTTGGAACGCTCCCGCCCCGATCCCTGTCGCCCACAGGACGCAAGGTCGAAGGCCGCGCAGTTTTCTAGGGTGGTCGGAATGACTCGGTCACGAGATTTGGTCGACCTGGCCTTGCAGCCAAGAACAGAACGACTTCAGCGGCTCGGATGCCACCCGGGATTGCGGCCAGACCAGAAAGAAATCGCCCAGACTGACGCCCGGGCCTTTCCAGGCGGGAACGAGGCGCCCGGTTTTCAGGTCGTCTTCGACCAGATAGCTGGGCAGTAGCGCCACCCCAAGCCCATGAATTGTGGCTTGTCCCATAGTCGAGAATTGGTCGAACAACATGCCGCCAAGCCCGGATGCCACAAGCCCTTGTGCGGCAAACCATTGCTCCCAGGCGTCAGGGCGCGTTTCCAGGTGCAGCAGCGGGGCATTCATTAGCCAGTCAATCTGTTCGGGTTTTTTTGGCAGAATTTCCGGAGCGCAAACCGGTACAACGTTTTCACGCATGATCGGCAGGTAGTTGACGCCGTGCCAATCTCGACGCCCGAAATGAATCGCGGCGTCGAAATGTTCCGTTTCGAAATCGAAGGGGCGAAGCCGGGTGTTCAGATTGACGGTCACCTCGGGATGTCGGCGGGCAAAGTCCTGAAGACGCGGCGCCAGCCAATGCATCCCAAACGCTGGCAGGATCGACAGGTTCAGCGATCCTCCGGTCGGATTGGCTCTGAGTTTTAGGGAGGCCTGCGCCAGTTGGTGCAAGCTTTTGCGCGCGACCTGAACGTATTCTTTTGCCGCCGGGGTAAGCTGCAGCCGCATCTGGGTTCGCTGGATCAGTTCGATGCCCAGCTGTTCCTCCATCGACTTGAGCTGTCGGCTGATGGCGCTTTGGGTCAGCGAAAGCTCTTCCGCTGCCGCCGAAGCACTGCCAAGGCGGTCAACGGCCTCGAGTGCCAGCAGAGAGGGGATAGACGGCAGAAAACGACGGGGGGCGATCATATGATAATTCCTCATACCTTTCGGATGGAATATCACTGGCTTTTAGGGCCCGCCAGCCCGATACCAAATGAATATTTTGGTCAAGAGAGACGTTGGCAGTGTCCAGGGATATCGCAGCAGATAGTTTTAGGCGTGCAGACAGGCTGCGCGGGATTGAGTTGTCAGAGATTGTTCAGATCTCTGAGCAGGCTGCGCGCCTTAAGGCGCAGGGTGTCGATGTGGTCGCGCTCAGTACTGGCGAACCTGATTTTCCGACCCCTGAACATGTGGTCGAAGCGGCCCATAAAGCGGCGCTGGCCGGGCAAACACGGTACCCGGCGACGGCAGGGGCGCCGGACCTTCGGACGGCTATCGCCGTCGGGGCCAGTGTCCAGCCGGAAAACGTAATCGTCTCGACCGGTGCTAAACAGGTTTTGTCCGGGGCGCTGATGGCCACGCTCGATCCCGGGGATGAAGTTATTACCGCGGCGCCGTTCTGGACCAGCTATGCGGATATGGTCAGGTTGTCCGGCGGTATTCCGGTTGTCCTGGACTGTCCGGTTTCTCAGGGGTTCAAGCTGACCCCAGCACAGCTTGAGGTCGCAATTACGCCGCGCACTCGCTGGCTTTTGCTGAACACGCCCTCAAACCCGACCGGCGCGGTCTATACTGAATCGGAAATGCAGGCCCTGGGTCGCGTTTTGGACAGGCATCCCAATGTTTGGGTGATCTCGGATGAGATCTACCAACACCTGACCTATGTTCCCTTCACGCCATTTGTTCAGGCCGTGCCGCATCTGGCGGATAGAGTGCTGACCGTAAATGGAGTTTCCAAGGCCTATTCGATGACCGGGTGGCGGATCGGTTGGGGAATCGGGCCATCACCCTTGATCAAGGCGATGACCGCTGTTCAGGGGCAGATTACATCAGGCGCATGTTCCATCGCGCAGGCGGCAGCATTGGCTGCGATTACCGGGCCGCAAACGCTTTTGGGCGAACGCCTGCAGGCGATGCGAGCACGCCGTGATCTTGTGGTTGCTAGGTTGAATGCCGCGGGTCTGGAGTGTGCCGTTCCGGATGGCGCGTTCTATGTCTTTCCCAAAACACCGGCTGAAATGCCGGTCGATCACGAATTCTGCCGGTATCTGCTGGACGAAGTCGGGGTGGCACTGGTGCCGGGGCGTGCCTTTGGTTTGCCGGGCCATCTGCGGCTTTCTTTTGCTTACGCCACCGAAAGCCTGCAAGAAGGGTTGCGGCGCATTTCTGTTGCGACCGCCAGATTGAAGTAGAGGGGCCGCCATGGATCGCGCTCAGATCGTTCATGAGAATTTCCTGACACGTGTGGCGCAAGGCCACCTGCCTGACGGCGCAGCCCCGCGCCCCGGACTTAGCAATACCGAGGCGGTGTCGCTGTACCGGTCGCAGGTTCTCAGCCGGGCGTTGGACCGGACCAGCCGCGCGATGCAGAAGGCGGGGCAGGGGTTCTACACGATCGGCTCGTCCGGCCACGAAGGCATGGCGGCTGTCGCCCACGCGCTGCGGCCCACGGATATCGCGTTTCTGCACTACCGGGATGCCGCCTTTCAGATCGCACGTTCCGAACAAGTGCCGGGCCAGCAAATCGCCTGGGATATGTTGCTGAGTTTCGCCTGCTCGAAAGAGGACCCGATCTCGGGTGGTCGGCACAAGGTACTGGGCTCAAAGGCGCTGATGATCCCGCCGCAGACCTCGACCATCGCCAGTCATCTGCCCAAAGCTGTGGGTGCGGCCTATTCGCTTGGCGCGGCACGGCGGCACCCGCCCGACCATCGCGAACTGCCTGCCGACGGGATCGCCATGTGTTCCTTCGGGGACGCATCGGCCAACCACTCGACTGCGCAGGGGGCGATCAATACGGCGGGGTGGACCAGCGTACAGTCGACCCCTTTGCCCCTGTTGTTCGTCTGTGAGGATAATGGGATCGGTATCTCGGTCAGAACGCCAAAGGGATGGGTTCAAGCGTCGATGCAGCACCGGCCGGGGATCAAATATTTTCAGGCCAACGGTTTGGATATTTTCGAAACCTATGCGGTTGCGAAAGAGGCAGCGGAATACGTGCGCACTCGGCGCAAACCGGTTTTCCTGCATCTAAGAACCGTTCGGCTTTATGGCCATGCGGGGGCGGACGTCCCGACGACCTATATGGCGAAATCCGAAGTCGAAGCTGATGAGGCAAATGATCCGCTGCTGCATTCGGTGCGGCTGTTGGAACAGGCCGGGGCGCTATCGTCGGATCAGGCGCTGAAGATATATCAGGATACCTGCGCCCGCACCGACAGGATCGCGGCAGAGGCCGTGACCCGCCCGCATCTGACCACCGCGTCCGAAGTCATGGCCAGCTTGATCCCACCAAAACGCACCTGCAAACCCACCAATGGTCCGGGGGCCGAGGCCCGTGCAGCCGCTTTTGGCGGCGACATGCGCGCGATGGACGATCCCCAGCCGATGAGTCGTCTGATCAACTGGGCACTGACCGATCTGATGCTGGAACACGCCGAGATCGTGTGTATGGGCGAAGATGTGGGACGCAAGGGTGGCGTCTATGGCGTGACCCAAAAGCTGCAACAGCGGTTCGGCCCGGATCGGGTGATCGACACGCTGTTGGACGAACAGTCCATTCTGGGGCTGGCCATCGGTATGGGGCATAACGGCTTTGTCCCGATCCCTGAAATTCAGTTTCTTGCCTATTTGCACAATGCCGAGGACCAGATCAGGGGCGAGGCCGCGACCTTGCCGTTTTTCTCGAACGGGCAATTCACCAACCCGATGGTCCTGCGGATCGCGGGGCTGGGATATCAGAAGGGGTTTGGAGGGCATTTCCACAACGACAACTCTCTGGCCGTTCTGCGCGATATTCCCGGTGTGATCATTGCCTGCCCCTCGACCGGTTCGGACGCGGTGCAGATGCTGCGCGAATGCGTAAGGCTGGCGCGCGAAGAACAACGCGTCGTGGCATTCTTGGAACCCATTGCGCTTTATCCGATGCGCGACCTTCATCAGGCGCAGGATGCCGGATGGATGACGACCTATCCTTCGCCGGATCGCAGCATCCGCCTGGGCGAGGTCGGGGTACAGGGGGACGGCACCGATCTGGCGATTGTGACCTATGGCAACGGCCACTACCTGTCGCGGCAAGCCTTGCCCGAACTTGAGGCCGCAGAGATCCGAACCCGGATTATCGACATGCGATGGTTGGCTCCATTACCTGCAGAAGCGTTGCGCGAGGCCAGCAAAACCTGTGCGCATATTCTGGTCGTTGACGAATGCCGCCGGACCGGAAGCCAGTCAGAGGCGCTGACAACTTTCTTCGTCGAAGAAAGCCCCGACACCCCAATCGCCCGGGTAGTGGCAGAAGACAGCTTTATCGCGACCGGGCCTGCATATGCTGCGCCATTGCCGTCAAAGGATAATATTGTCGCCGCTGCGCTCAATCTGACTGGAAACCGCTCATGACCCGTACCGCCGTTGTGATCTGCCCGGGTCGGGGCACCTATAACAAGGCCGAGCTGGGGTATTTGCACCGTCATCACGCAAACCGGATGCAGATGATTGGCGGGTTTGACGCCATCCGCGCCAATGCGGGGCAAGCGGCAGTCACGGCGCTGGACGGTGCTGATCGGTTCACGGTCAGTAAGTACTCGCGCGGTGATGTGGCCTCACCCCTGATTTATGCGGCCTCTTTGGCTGATGCTCAGGTGCTGGCCGATGACATTGAAGTGGTGGCTGTCACCGGCAACTCGATGGGCTGGTACATCGCCCTCGCCGCCGGAGGCGCGGTGTCGCCTGAGGATGGCTTTCGTGTGGTGAATACAATGGGGACGTTGATGCAGGACCACCTAATTGGTGGGCAGCTCGTATACCCATTCACAGACAATAGCTGGGCGGATGACCCACAGCGTAAGGCTGAATTGCTGGCCGATGTGGCGCGGATCAACGCGCAGGACGGTCAGGTTCTGGCATTGTCGATTGATCTGGGTGGAATGCTGGTTCTGGCGGGCAACGAAGAGGGCTTGCGAGCGTTCGAGGCATCGTGGCCGAGTGTGCAAGACAGGTTCCCCATGAGGTTGGCAAATCACGCCGCATTTCACACCCACCTTCAAGCTCCGGTGGCTGCGGAAGGGCGCACGCAACTTGGTGCGGAGCTGTTCAAACAGCCTGACCGGCCTCTGATCGACGGGCGTGGCAAAATCTGGTGGCCGGGTGCGACGGACACGCAGGCACTGTGGGATTACACCCTGGGACATCAGGTGACCGCTGCCTATGACTTCACCCGCGCAATCCAGACCGCCGCGCGCGAATTCGCGCCTGACCTGTTCATCGTGACAGGCCCCGGAGCGACTTTGGGCGGTGCCGTTGCGCAATCGCTGGTTCTGGCCGGGTGGCAGGGGATGTGCGATCGGGCAGCGTTTCAGTCGCAGCAAAAGGCGCGGCCTTTCCTGATCGCGATGGGGCGTGAGGATCAAAGGGCTCTTGCGACGACCTGATCCCGCGTCCTAATGGTTTTTGACACCGCAAGGAGCCCGCATTGAGCGACTACGATCAATCCCTTTGGCTAAACACCTGCCGCGAGCATGTGGAGAGCGCCCCGCTGACCAGCGATTTGTCTGTGGACCTTGCGGTGATCGGCGGCGGTTATACTGGCTGTTCCGCGGCTTTGACGGCCGCACGGGCCGGAGCCTCGGTCTGTGTCTTGGAGGCACAGGAGATCGGGCATGGGGGATCCGGGCGCAATGTGGGGCTGGTCAATGCCGGACTCTGGGTGCGCCCTGCTGACATTTGCGCCCATCTGGGGGATGCGGACGGAACGCGTCTGATCGAAATCCTTGCGGCGGCCCCAAGTGAAGTATTCAGCGTGATCCAGACACATGGGATCGAGTGCGAGCCGATGCGCAAGGGCACGTTGCATTGTGCGCATTCTGGCTCTGGTCTTGCTGATTTGAAAATACGCCATGCACAGTTGCGTCAGGCAGGCGCTCCGGTCGAGTTGCTGTCGTCGGACAAGACGTACCAGCGCACGGGCAGCGCCACCTTTCGTGGAGCTCTGTTCGACCCGCGCGCCGGAACGATCCAGCCGATGGCATATGTGCGTGGTCTGGCCCGCGCGGCTGCCGCAACCGGGGCACGCGTTCACACGCACAGCCCAGTGATGACGATGCGCCATGTCGATGGCCAGTGGCTGTTGGAAACCCCGCAGGCCACGGTGCGCGCCAAATCAGTGATCCAGGCCACCAACGCGTATCATCGGAACCTGCCCGATACGGCACCGGCCTATGTTCCTGTCTCGTATTTTCAATTCACTACTGCGCCGTTGTCCGACAATCTGCGCGCGAGTATTCTTCCCGGAGCCGAAGGATGTTGGGATACCGGCCTGATCATGACCTCTTTCCGAATGGATCACGACGGGCGCTTTATCCTCGGCGCAATGGGCAATCTAGAACATGCGGGCAGCGCCGCGCACACCGGATGGATCAAGCGCAAACTGTCAGAGCTTTATCCTCAGCTTGCGGATCAACCCTTGCAGCAGGGATGGCATGGCCGCATTGCGATGACCTCGGACCACATTCCCAAGATCACCCGGATCGGACCGGATGCGGTTTCGATCCATGGCTATTCAGGCCGGGGTATCGGGCCGGGCACGGTGTTTGGCCGTATGGCGGCTGAGAGCCTTTTGGCAGGGGATCCGGCGTTGCTGCCAGTTCCCGCTGTGGCGGAACATACTGAACGCTGGACCCGCCTGCGTCACGCCTACTTTGAAACCGGTGCTGCACTGACCCATTTGATCAAGGCGCGCTGATGTCAGCTGCTATGGCTTCGATCCTTCTGCGCAGCCAACGATGCGCCGGGTCATTGGCCGACCTTTGGTGCCAGACCATGTAAAGCGGAACCGGGGTGCATTCGAAGGGCAAATGCGCACAGTCCAACCCGGCCAGAGGACCTTGTCTCATCAAGGCGGTATCGGTCGAGATCAACGAGCTGCCCCGCACAAAGGCCGGTATCGCGTTGAAATGGGGCAGAGTCACAACCGGTGCCCTGATCTGGCTTTGATCAACGCCCCGCATGACGGCACGGGTGTTGCGGCCATCGGAAAAGCGAACCTCGATATGGTCGCTCTCGCAGTAGGTCTGCCAACTGTTTGGCGGGGTGCAATGGCCGGCATCATAAAACATCATCAGCGGGCTTTCGAGCAGCCGTTTCTGGTAAATGTCCGGCCCATCCGGTGGCAGAGGGGTGACCATCAACTGACACCGGTCGCTGCGCAACAGGTCCGGATCGGGAACGCCCGATGGGATGAACTCCAACCGTAGCCGTGCACCCTCGGCGCGTGTGTCGCGCAACAGCCTTGGGAATATCACTTCGCGTGGCATGTCATTTGTGGCGATGCGAATGTCGATCTGTTCGGATAACGGGTCAAAGGGGCGACCGTCAGTCAAGGCACGCATCCCGTCCAGCACCGTTTGAATAGGGTCCTTCAGGGACAAGGCACGTTCGGTCGGGGTCAGGCCCTGACCTGAACGTACAAACAACGGATCGCCCAGCACCTGCCGCAGTTTGGACAGCGTGTGGCTGATTGCCGATTGCGTGACCCCCAGCCGATCCGCTGCTTTCGAGACCGAGCTTTCCTCGAGTATTGTCAGAAAGACCCGCAGGACTTTGCCGTCCAAATCAGTAAAATCATTTTTATTCATATTATTTATGATTAAGTATGAATGGTTTTGCTGTCTACCGGGCATTAAGGGTCAGACGGGCTAGGGGAGGCACGCTATGGGAATCCGTTTCTTTTCAGACCGGAACAGGCCAGTTCATATGGGCGGCTACCCGCTAGAGCGGTTGGCGCGGCAAGACACAATGCCGGACCTGTCACAGGTGCCGCCTATGGGCGATCTTAGTTTTCGCCGCCCCGATCAGCCCCACAGCATCGTCAATGCGATGGGTGAGTTTCAGACGATGATGGATGCGATCCGCGACGGGTTGGTGAACCCGGCAATGGGCGATATCCCGTCAGATCCGAATGCGCGCGCCAACCATCTGAAAGCCTTTGGTTATTTCAACGATGCGTCGATGATTGGGTGCGGACCACTGCCGCCCGAAGCACTGTTGCCCGAGCCGCGCCGCAACCCTGATATAGACCGGCTGGCTGATGCCCTGAGGACACGGCAAACCAAGACGCTGGCCTCGGGCATTGATGTCATCATGGCGGATTTGAAGGACAGTATCGAGGCTGCGCCAAAGCCAATCGACAGCCACCGCCATGCAATCGTGTTTCTGTACGAACACAACCGAGACCCGGACCTGTCCGAGCCCGGAACCGATTGGATCGTGGATGCGCAGGATCATCGCGCTTGTTTGTTGGCAACCGAGAATGCGGTGGTGATTGCCAACTACATCCGATTGCTTGGCTTTGATGCACGGGCGCATACGGCGATGTCGTCGGATGTTGATCTGGGCAAACTGGCGGTCGCCGCGGGATTGGCCTCGGCCGAAGGTGGACAACTTGTTGCCCCGTGGCTTGGGACCCGGTTCGGGTTGGCCGTGGTAACGACCGAGCTGCAGATCACGCATGACAAGCCGCTGTGTCCGATGGCTCAACAACCGTGGTTTCGTACGCAAGGTCCGGCATGGTGGTTGGGGTCGGGTTTTGCCAAGAATGCGCTGAACCGCGACCCCTATGCTAAGCGCCGTTATGTGGATGGGGCGCATCCGTTCGAAAAGCTCAAGCGCGTCGAAACGCCGACCACCTACATTGATGAAGAAAACGTCGCCCGCGTCCCCAAACGGGCCGACATGTTTGCACGGGCGCAATTCGGCGACATGGGAAAACCCATGCAGGACGCGGCCAAGGGCGGGCATTACGTGCGCAAGGCGGCCCCCAGTTTCGCGCAGCGGCGCGCGCTGGGCGCGTTTGTTCTGCTGCAGGATGGCGACAGCGCCGAGACAGCGCCGCCGACAGATGCCGCCCGGAATGCCGCTAATATCAAAGCGGCGAGCTATTTCCTTGGTGCGGATGCGGTGGGCCTCAGCTGCTGCCCCGTATGGGCGTGGTATTCACATGATGCTGCCGGAGAAGAGATCACGCCGCCGCATGATCAAGCCATCAGCATGATCATTGATCAGGGTTACGAGACCATGGAAGGGTCCAGTGGTGACGACTGGATTGCAGTGGCCCAATCCATGCGCGCCTATCTGCGGTTCTCGCTTATGGGTGGGGTCGTTGCACAGCAGATCCGCAACCTTGGGTACAAGGCAAAGGCCCATACGGTGATGGATGGCGAGGTGCTGCAGCCTCCGCTTTTGCTCTTGTCGGGACTGGGAGAGGTCAGCCGGATTGGCGAGGTCATCCTGAACCCCTATCTGGGTCCGCGTCTGAAATCCGGCGCGGTGACAACGGACATGCCTCTGGCTCATGACAAGCCGATAGATTTTGGACTGCAGAGTTTTTGTGAAAGCTGCAACAAATGCGCGCGAGAATGCCCCTCGGGGGCGATCACCGCTGGGCCAAAACTGATGTTCAATGGCTATGAAATCTGGAAATCCGACAGCCAGAAATGCGCCACTTATCGGGTGACAACATCGGGTGGTGCGATGTGCGGGCGGTGCATGAAAACCTGCCCATGGAATCTGGAAGGCATCTTCAAGGAACGTCCCTTCCGCTGGGCCGCGATGAACTTCCCCCAAGCCGCGCCAGCGCTGGCGAAACTGGACGATGCAGTGGGCAATGGTGGCTTGAACGACACCAAGAAATGGTGGTGGGATATCGAATTGCAGCCCGACGGCGCGTATCGCCCGACCCAGCATCCGCTGAACCGGCGCAACCTGCAGACGGACCTTGCCCTGAAATATGAGGATCAGACGCTGGCGGTCTATCCCGCCTATCTGGCCCCGCATCCCTGGCCCTATCCTTTTGCCATGGACCGCGAAGCCGGGATTGCAGCTTATGAAGCGATGGTCACGGCAGAGGAGTACAAGGCACGCAAGGCCGCCGGGGACATGTCTGTTGTTCACAACTATTCCATCGCAGGTGATGCCCCTGTCATGCGGGTCGAGCTGAGCATGGTCGACCGGATGACGGATGATGTGACCAAATATGAGTTCGCGACGCTGGATGGCGCGCCGCTGCCTCAGTGGACCGCAGGCGCCCATCTGGACGTGCTGGTCGCGCCAGAGTTCCTGCGGCAATATTCAATGTCCGGCAATCCGGCGAACCCAGCGACCTATCAGATCGGTGTCTTGCGCGAGGATGAGGGGCGGGGCGGCTCGGCCCTGTTGCACCGGATTTTTACCGAAGGGCGCAAGGTTTTCATCTCGAAACCCATCAACCATTTCGAACTGGATGAGACCGCCACCAGGACATTCCTGATGGGCGGCGGGATCGGCATCACGCCGATGATCGCCTTTGCCCACCGCCTGCACAGTCTGGGCAAACCCTTTGACCTGCATTACTCGGCCAGTACCCGCGCCGGGGCGGGGTATCTGGACGATCTGGCCGCAATGCCCTGGGTCGATCACGTGCACTATCATTTCTCGGACGAAGGTACGCGCGCTGATTTACAGTCAATCCTGTCGGGATATCAGGCAGGTTGGCACGTCTATACCTGCGGCCCGGATCGGTACATGGAAGGCGTGATACAGGCAGCGGAACGTCAGGGGTTCCCAGACGAGGCGCGGCATCTGGAGTATTTCTCCGTTCCCGAGCAGCCCGAATATGAGAACCATTCTTTCACGCTGAAACTGGCCAAATCGGGGCGAGAGCTGCAGGTTCCCGCCGACAAACACGCGGCGCAGGTGCTGAACGAAGCCGGAATTCAGGTCGACGTGAAATGTTCGGACGGAATTTGCGGCGTCTGTAAATGCGGTGTGATTTCGGGTGAAATCGAGCACAGGGATTTCGTGCTGTCGAACAAGCAGCGCGAAGGCGCAATCATCCTGTGCCAAAGCCGTGCTGCGGACCCGGACGGGGTGGTCGAGATCGACCTCTGATCCGAGGTCTGGAAACGACATTTCGGGATCGAAAAATAGGTCGTTCTTGCCATGGACGCCAGTGTGTTGCTGCACTAACGTCCCTGCGAACCCCAGTGGATCCTGACCAACAGGCGCGAGGTAAAATCATGGATTATCACAGCCCTGCCAGCTTTGCCGAGGCGTCGGCTCTGGCAGAAAATGCAAAAGGCGTTACACGGTTTCTTGCCGGTGGCACCGATGTACTGGTGCAGTTGCGCTCGGAATTGGTGACGCCTGATACATTGATAGACATCAAGAAAATCAATGGCGTAAGCGATATCACCCGCAATGCTGACGGCAGCTGGACGCTGGGCGTGGCGGCGACAGGTGCGGAAATGAGCGAACATCCTGGGTTGGGCCTCGACTGGCCCGGCGTGGTCGAAGCGATGGATTTGATCGGATCGACTCAGGTGCAGGGGCGGGCGACGCTGACTGGCAACCTGTGCAATGGCTCGCCTGCGGCGGATTCGGTGCCAGCCATGGTGGCAGCGGGCGTGACCGTGACAGTCACCGGACCAAGTGGCACACGTGAGGTTGCCGTCGAAGATATTCCGACCGGCCCGGGCAGAACGTCCTTGGCCAAGGGTGAACTGATCTCGGCGGTCAATATTCCTGCACGCGGCGAAAACGGAGGTGATGCCTATCTGCGGTTCATCCCAAGGACCGAGATGGATATTGCGGTGGTTGGCGTAGGTGTAAATCTCCGTCTGGACGGGGATACCATCACCGAGGTCCGCGTGTCGCTGGGCGCTGTGGCTCCGACTGTTCTACTTGTCGAAGACTGCGCCAAGGCGATCATGGGCAGCACCCTTGACGATGCTGCATTGGACGCGCTTGCCGCTGCCGCATCTACTGCCTGTAACCCGATCGACGACAAGCGCGGCACGATCGCATTCCGTACAGAAGTGGCCGGGGTTCTGGCCAAACGCGCCGCGAAAATCGCCTATGCCCGCGCCAAGGGAGAGCAAGCATGAGCAAGTTCCACGTATCCACCACCGTCAATGGTGACACGGTCGAATACCTATGTGACCCACGCGAGACCCTGCTGGACTGTCTGCGCGACAAGCTGAACCTTACCGGTGCGAAAGAAGGCTGCGGCACCGGCGATTGCGGTGCCTGCTCGGTAACTGTCGATGGCCGTTTGGTTTGTTCCTGCCTGATGCTTGGGATCGAAGCAGAGGGTAAACAGATCGAGACGGTCGAAGGTATTGCAGACGGGGACGTTCTGCATCCGCTGCAGAAGAAGATGATTGAATATGCTGCTCTTCAATGCGGTATCTGCACCCCCGGTATTCTGGTCGCGGCCAAATCGTTGCTGGAAAAGAACCCGAACCCGACCGAGGAAGAGACACGGTATTGGTTGGCTGGTAATCTCTGCCGCTGCACCGGGTATGACAAGATCATTCGCGCCGTGATGGATACAGCGGCTGAACTGCGGGAGGCTTCGTAATGGCACTCGACGATCGCAAATCTGAATTCACTTTCGTTGGCACCCGACCGAACCGCCCTGACGGGCTGGACAAGGTCACGGGGCGCGCGAAATTTGGTGCTGACGCCACCGCACCGGGCATGTTGCACGGGGCTATTCTGCGCTCGCCCCATGCCCATGCGCGGATCGTAAAGATCGACACCTCCAAGGCCCAAGCGCATAAAGACGTCAAAGCCGTTGTGACCCGTGACGATTTCGCTGAGGTGCCGTTTAAGCCCGGTCTTGAAGGTGAGTTCTGGAACGTGCTGGAAAACGTTATGGCAGGCGAGAAGGCCCTGTATGACGGCCACGCGGTGGCAGCTATTGCGGCAACTTCGGCGCTGTCGGCTCGTGACGCACTCAAACTGATTGAGGTCGAATATGAGGTGCTGCCCCATGTGACCGATGTCGACAAAGCGATGGCCCCGGACGCTCCGGTTATACGCGAGGGGGCGGCGGATTATTCCGTGCCCGAAGGGATGCGCCCGAACGTCGTGCGCTATCACGAAAGCGGGCATGGCGATGTCGAGGTCGGTTTTGCCGAAGCGGATCTGGTTGTTGAAGACAGCTTCGTCACCGAGGCAACCCATCAGGGCTATATCGAACCTCATGCCTGTTTGGCGACGCTGGGAAATGACGGCAAGGGTGAGCTGTGGTGCACCACCCAAGGGCACTGGATCGCGCAGAAAACCTGTGCGGCTTTGCTGGGGATCGAAACATCGCAACTGCGGGTGACGGCGTCCGAGATTGGCGGCGGCTTTGGTGGCAAGACAACCGTATTCATCGAGCCGGTCGCGCTGGCGCTGAGCCGCAAGGCCAACCGCCCGGTCAAGCTGGTGATGACCCGATCCGAGGTATTCCGGGCCACCGGTCCGACGGCCTCCGCGTCGATGGATATCAAGATCGGGATGAAGAATGACGGCACGATCACCGCAGCGCAAGGCGTGTTCCGCCTGCAGGGTGGGGCCTTCCCCGGCGCGCCGGGTGATATGACGGCCATGTGTGCCTTTGCTCCTTATAACCTGACTAACGTCAAGCAGGTGGGCTATGATGTCATGGCCAACCGCCCGAAACAGGCCGCCTATCGCGCGCCCGGCGCGCCGATGGGGGCGTTTGCGGTTGAATCGGTGATTGACGAGCTGTGCAAGAAGCTGGGGCTGGACCCCGTGGATGTGCGCCTGAAAAACGCCGCCTACGAAGGTACCAAGGCCAGCTATGGCCCGCGCTACGAACGCATCGGTCTGGTCGAAACGCTTGAGGCCGCCAAGGCGCATCCGCACTATTCTGCGCCACTGAAACCAGGGCAGGGGCGTGGGATATCCTGTGGATTCTGGTTCAATCACGGGGGCGAGACATCCGTGTCGCTGGCCCTGTCCGAGGATGGTTCGGCCCAGCTGATGGTCGGCACGCCCGATATCGGCGGTTCGCGCGCGTCGATGGCGCTGATGGCAGCCGAGGTGTTGGGCATTCCCTACGAGAATATTCGCGTAACCATCGCGGACACGGCAACACTCGGCTATAACGACGTTTCGCACGGCTCGCGCGTGACTTATGCCTCAGGGCTGGCCACGATCAAGGCGGCCCGGCATGCGGTTGAAAAGCTGAGCGAACGCGCGGCGGCCAAGTGGGGCATCTCGGTAGATGCGGTGAAATGGGAAAATGGCTGCGCGGTGCCCTCGGGCCCCAATGCGGGCGATTTCGATCCGATGCCGCTGGCCGATATCACCGCCGATATGGGTGCGACCGGTGGTCCGATCTCGGGCCATTTCGAAGCGACCCCGGAAGGCGCAGGCGTGTCATTCGGCACACATATCGTCGATGCCGAGGTCGACCCGGAAACCGGCAAGACCAGCATCACCCGCTATACGGTCATTCAAGACGCCGGAAAGGCGATCCACCCGACCTATGTGGAAGGCCAGTATCAGGGTGGCGCGGCGCAGGGCATCGGTTGGGCGCTGAACGAGGAATATGTCTATGGCGAGGATGGTCGTCTGCAGAACTCGATCTTCCTCGATTATCGTATCCCGGTCGCCAGCGACTTGCCGATGATCGATACGGTGATCGTCGAAGTTCCCAACCCCGGCCACCCGTTTGGGGTGCGTGGTGTGGGTGAAACCGGCATTGTGCCGCCGCTGGCAGCCATCGCCAACGCGGTTTCGAACGCTGCAGGAGTGCGGATGAAGCAACTGCCAATGTCACCGCCGCGCATTTTGGCGGCGCTCAAGGACAATGGTTGAGGTCCACCTTTGGTCCGGCCTCCGGTCTCTGACCGGGGGTCAACAGGTGGTCGAGGTCGAGGCCAAAACCACCGGCGAGCTGCTGCGGGAACTTGCGCGGGTTCATCCGCAGCTTCAGGCACCGATTGATGCCGGTGTATCTATCTCAATCAACGGGCGCGTGATCGCCAGCGGGCTGACTGAACCGATCCCCGAGGGCAGCGAAGTCTATCTGATGCAAAGGCTGCGCGGCGGTTAGCCTTGGGGAGACCAAGGTTCGCGCCCGACCATCCTGTCTGCTTCGGCGGTGATGTCGTTCATATGCGCCTCAAGGCTGAGGCGAAGGGCCTCGAGTTCTTCTTCACTGGCCTTGCGGGGAACGTTTTCGGTCCATTCCCGGCACAAAAAGACGCCCTGATTGCGCCAAGGGCGTGGCATCAGCAGGCGGTCCCAGGTTCCGGCCTCGCTGCCGTGGCGAGCGGAAAAGGTGATCCCGAAGACCCGCTTGCCCGAGGTGCGGGCCCAGACCAGAGGCACGGTCGACAGCACCCGTTCCGGGCCGCGCGGGCCGTCAGCAGCGATCCCGATGGAAATGCCGCGCTTGATCTTGCCGATCACTTCGCGTGACACCGCGATGTTGTTGGCGTTTTTGCTGGTCATGGCGATGGTGTCCATGCCGAACAGTTTCTGCACCCGACCAACCATGCTGCCAGCGCGTGCCGAGGATGTGATCGAGCAGATACGCCCCTTATCCAACGGAAAGAAATAGGGCGATTGTGCCAGTCGCTGATGCCAAAGGACAACGATGACCGGCTCGCCCTGATCGGCCAGTTGGTCCAGCTCTTCATAGCCGATGCGTTGCCATTGGGTGTTGCGGTTAACCATCCGAATATAGCTCGCGATGCGGCGGGCGGTCCAATTCAGGACGGCCTCGCTATCGGCGATTTTCTTGCGGATACTCACTAATGGTGACCCTCATATTGATCAAACCGTGTCTTATAGAACTCAACGCCATACGCAACTTGTTTGTCGTGCGCATAACTGAGGAGGAATCTGAAAAAGCCTCTTGAGTCCGCCGCGCGGCTAGCATATTTGAGGCGCACCTTAGGGGTATAGCTCAGTTGGTAGAGCGACGGTCTCCAAAACCGTAGGTCGCGGGTTCGAACCCTGCTGCCCCTGCCATTCTCTCCATTGCCAGAAGTTTGTGCCAGCTTGGGCGGAATGGGACACGCGTGACCCTTTGCGCAGCCTAGCTGTTACAACTTGGACCAGCAGAGCATTCGACCGATGCGATAAACCGCGTTCTGGTTGCTCAACAAATCACGGTCTAACCCAAAATCGGTGATATGCCACCGGCAAAAGCGGCCAAGATTGGGGCCGTCAGGGCGAAGCCGGCGCGGATGATGTCACCTGTTCCTTCTGTCAGCTTATGCGACGATCTCCAGTCATCAATGTCGAATGTCTGGTCTGTGCCGCCCTGATTTCGGGCAGCCAAAGCGAGGTTAGAAATTCTTCCGTCCAGAAGGACTGCCACGGGAAGAAAGTAGCTGAGCATTAGCAAGCAAAAATATGTGCCGGTGAACAAGGCCGATGCGTTGAGCAATGCGCTATAGGCGGCCCTTTCTGATTCAGCGATCATGGGCAAAGGCCAGTACATCCAGCTTGCGGCAAAGAACATGCCGAAGGTCAGCACCAGACTGGACAGGTAGAGCTGCTGCCGCATCTGCCGCAAGTTTTGCGCCAGCTCAGCTGCGGTTGCTTCGATGTCCTGAGATTCATGCCGACCAAGACACAATATCATTCCGACAATCAACGACCCGATCGCAAGGCCGGCCATTGCATTCACCAGGTCCAGAATACGGTTGAACAGCGAAAGAACAGGGGCCTGCCCGCATTTCCCAAACATCCAGCTATCTTCCGAACCGGAACATGCCGGCAAGGTGCCTTGCGACAATGCTGTTTCAAAAACGGCTTTGCCGATCTGGTGGTAAATCTGCGGGCTTTGGTCGGTCATATGCTTTTGAATGGTCGGCACGAGAGCCAGAAACACGATGGCGACTACAATCGCGATTGCCGCGATCCGGGTGTTTTTTTCGATCGGGCGTGACAGGGTCCGGAACAAGACTGCCACGGGCAACAAGGCCAGCGATAAAAAGAACCAGGACGCGGCAAGAAACCGAAATCGACCAACGGCTTCCTGCCAAGAGCTACCGCTCAACACAAAGTTTACTGGAACGTCCAGTTCATTGGCGATCATTTGGTTCTGGATCAGTTTATGGATTGCGAAAACACATACCGGCAGCAGGGCGATGGCAAAATAGCGCGGTTTTACTCGGCTTTTTGACACGTGATACCTTTCTAGCCCAGGCGTTGCACAGCACACAGTTTAGCACAAAACTCGTACATCGATGCCTGGAGTTTCAGGCGGGCTTTCTGATGGTGACAATCGAACGGCCGGTACGTTTGCCCATTTGCCCCAGCCAGACCGCCAGAAGTACAATACAGACACCGGCGATCTGCACAAAGGTCAGGTTTTGCCCAAGCATGACCCAACCAATCATTACGGCGGATAGCGGGCTGAGAAAGCCAAGTGCCGAGACCGCAGAGGGTTCGATCCGGGCGAGGCCTCGGAACCACAGGATATAGGTCAGGGCAGCCCCGATGACGCTCAGATAACCAATTCCGAGAAGGTTGTTTTTTTCAAGCGCTGGTAAGGCGGGCTCAAACATCAGTGCAGGCGGCACCAGCATCAGCCCGCCGGCGGTTAGTTGCCAAGCGGTAAATGTCAGCAGCGGCACTGGCGGTTGCCATTTGCGCGTCAGGACAGTTCCTGCTCCCATCGAAAGGGCGCCACCCAGTCCAGCGATCAGGCCAACCGTATCAAGATTGATAGCTGTACCGAGGACAAGGCACCCGACGCCGATCACCCCCAACAGCGCTGCGCCGACCGATCTCAGCCCAACCGGGGTGTTCAGCAGAAATGCCGACAGGAAGACTACAATAAGAGGTTGTACCGCGCCGACAGTGGCTGCGACCCCACCGGGGAGCCTGTAAGCCGCGACGAAAAGCAGGGTCCAGAACACGGTGAAATTGAGCGCGCCTAGAATGAATATGCGGCCCCACCAATGACCCCTTGGAAGTTGACGGGACAAAACTAGAAGCAGCAGCCCGGCAGGCAGCGCACGCAGCGCGGCCATCGTGATCGGATATCCGACGGGCAAAAATTCGGTCGTAACATAATAAGTGCTACCCCAGATCAAAGGGGCAACAGCAGTTAGGGCGATGTCGGTTTGGTGTCTCATGGCGAATCCCTTTATCTTGACGTCAAGATATATTGTAAAATCTTGACGTCAAGATAAAGTTGGGCTAGCCAGAATTCATGGATCATGTGGAGCAAATTATCGCGCAGTGGAACAGTGCCCGGCCCGACCTGGATGTGGGGCCAATGGAAACCGTTGGTCGACTGACGCGGTTGGCGGTTCAGTTGCGAAGGGCGATGGAGCATACTTGGGCTCTTCATGACATGAACGCTGCCAGCTTTGATGTCCTTGCCACGTTGCGAAGGTCTGGCAAGCCAGAGGGTCTTTCACCTGGCGAGCTTTTGGAGCTTACAATGGTGACGTCCGGCACAATGACGAATCGCGTCGATCAACTGGTTAAGGCGGGGATGGTCGAAAGAGTGCAAAACCCTGAGGATGGCCGGGGCTTCCTGATCCGTCTTACCCAAAACGGATTCAAAGCGATTGAGGCCGCCGTTTCGGATCATGTAGAGACTCAGCAGCGCCTGGTTCAGGGTTTGTCCCTGCAACAGCGCGATCAACTCAATCACCTGCTCAGATCGTTGTCTGAAACGCTGGACTGATCCGGGCAGGTAAGCATTCTGGATCGGGGTGCCAATTCCGATGTGGCATAAGCCGTTTTAGTGCGCACGGCTCAAATTCTATAATTCTTGGGCTATGCGGTTTCCTCGGTCAGGGGATTGGCATATTGTCCAAACGAATTTCAGGTAGCCGGATGAGGATACATGTCGCGCTTCGATGGATATTTCCTGCGGCAACTGCTGATTCTGTTCGGCTTTTTCACTCTGATTCTGGTGGGGGTTTTCTGGATCACCCGCTCGGTCAGCCTGTTTGACCGTGTCATCAGCGGTGGTCAATCGGCCATGGTGTTTCTTGAATTTACCGCTCTTACTTTGCCGACGCTGATCCGTACGGTGATGCCCATGGCCGTGTTCGCAGCGGCCGTCTATGCCACCAACCGCCTGAGCCGTGAAAGCGAGCTAACGGTGATGCTGGCCACAGGCTCCAGCCCGTGGCGGCTGGCTCGCGCTGTGGTTCTGTTCGGTCTTGTTGCTGGTCTGATGATGGCCTCGATCAGTGTTTTCCTGCGCCCGGCCTCGGTCGATCTACTGGAAAAACGGCAGGCCGAAGTGGCGGGTGACGTCACAGCGCAGTTATTGAATGAAGGCGAATTCCTGCATCCTGCAAGTGACGTGACCGTCTATATTGGGGGAATTGATCTGGACGGGACTTTGCGCGAAGTTTTTGTTTCGGACCGGCGGGATAAAACCAGCCCGGTCAGCTATTCCAGCCAAACAGCTTATCTGGTCAATAACGGCTCGGGCATTCATCTGGTGATGGTTGACGGAGTTGCCCTGCGTCAGGACCGGCAGGGACGTACCCTGTCGTCTACACTGTTTCAGGACGCGTCCTATGACATCTCAGAATTGACGAGTACTGACAACGCGGCCGAGCGAAGCCTCGAGGCCATTCCCACCGCAGAGCTGTTGCGCGACCGGGCTGCGATTGCGGCAGCAGAAGGGTTCACTGAGGGCGCGTTGATCGACGAGCTGCATCAGCGATTTTCGTGGATCACCATTTGTATCGCGGTCGCGATGGCGGGCTATGCAACCCTTATGTTGGGCAGCTTTTCCAGATTTGGCCTGTGGCCACAGATTTTTGGAGCATTCATAATTCTGGTCCTTTTGGAAGGTATGCGCGGCTTTGTGTCCCCGTTGGTGATCGAAGACCCGAAATTGTGGCTATTGCTCTATTTGCCTGCTGTCATGGGCATATTGATCTCGTGCCTGTTTCTTTTGATTGCAGGTCGTCCGCTTCTGCGCGTGCGCGCAAGAAAACACTCGCGGGCATTGTCCCAAGCCTGAAGTTACGGCGCATTTCGGCGCAATGTTCTTCGGCCAAGCTAATTCGTTTTTTCGCTCAGGTTTTCTGCGTTAGGCTGCGGTTGGATGATCAGTCAAAAGGACCGGACCATGCTGGACAAAACCCACAAACCCACCTGGACCAGCTTTGAAGAGGCGACCAAGGCCGATTGGGACGCCGTCATGGAATACGAAGAGGCCTATAACGCCGCGTTGCCGGACAGGATACTGGATGCGATCCGTTCGCTGGACGAGGATTGGACGCCCTATCCCGTGAACCGCTATCAGCACAGCCTGCAGGCCGCGACGCGCGCCTATGAGGATGGGGCGGAAGAAGAGCTGGTCGTCGCAGCGCTGATCCACGACACCGGCGATATCCTGTCTCCCTATAACCATGGAGAGCTGTCAGCGGCGATGATGAAGCCCTATGTCAGCGAGAAAACCCATTGGATCCTCAAACATCACTGCGTGTTCCAGGGCTATTACTACAATCACCACCTGGGCGGAGACCGCAACGCCCGCGACAAGTACCGCGACAGTCCTTATTGGGAGGCCTGCCGCTATTTCTGCCATGAATACGACCAAAAGGCGTTCGATCCGGATTACCCGACCAAACCGTTGGAGTTCTTCGAGCCGATGCTGCGCCGTGTCCTAAGCCGCGGCGAGGGGCATATGGAGTTGAACGAAACCGCCGAAGGTTAGCAGGCGGCCATCAGACGGTAAACGATCTGTGCGGCGGTAAAGTCCCAGGCGGCATTGCCGTCCGGGGCGAGTTCGACCACGTCGAACCCCACGCATTTGCGCCCCCGAAGGGCATGCTCGACCAGTTGTAGCGCCTGATAATAGCCCAAGCCGCCGGGCACGGGTGTTCCTGTGGCCGGCATTTGCGAAGGGTCCAGCCCGTCGACATCAAAGCTGACATAGACCAGTTCGGGGAAATCCTTGGGCAGATCGACCGCGTGGATGTTGCCGGTGACCAGCTCCTCGGCATCAATGTGGAACACGTTGTTCTTCACCCGGCTCTGCGCCTCTTCGGTCGAAAAGGCCCGGACGCCGAATTGGGCCAGTCGGACGCCTTCTTCGGCCAGTAGATGCATGACCGAGGCATGGCTGTGCTTTTCACCCTGATACGTGTCGCGCAGGTCCGCATGCGCATCAATCTGGACGATCCCGATCGGTTGGTTCAACGCGCGGGCCACACCCATCACCGCACCGTAGCTCAGCGAATGCTCACCGCCCAGAGTGACCGGCACTTTACCAGCGCGAATGGCGGCTTCGGTGCGCAGGGCAAGGCGTTCCATCACTGCAGGCATAGGGCCGTCACAGCTCAAAGGTTCCTCGGTGAAAATACCCGCTGTGCAGGGCTCGGCAAGGCCGGTGATGCGCTCCAGCTCGTTGCTGGCCTCTATGATCGCCGCCGGGCCACCGGCTGTACCCGAGCCGTAGGATACCGTGCGCTCCAGCGGTACTGGGATTACACGAAACCGGGCGTTTTCGGTCCGTTCCAATGTGGTCAGTTCACTGTCGAGGAAAACGCTCATGAGAGCCTCTCTTTAAAGTCGTCATAGCCGAACTGTTTGATAATTTTCAACGCGCCGGTTTCGCTGTTCCACAGGGCGATTGTGGGCAGGGGGACACCGTTGAAGGTGTTGGTCTTGACCATCGAATAATGCGCCTGATCGAGGAAGGCAAAACGCTGGCCGATCTGCAGCGGTTTGTCCCACGCATAGTCGCCGATCACATCCCCGGCCAGACAGGAGGGGCCGCCCAGACGGTAGGTATGCCCTGCCTCGGCCTCGTCCATCAGGGCAGGGCGATAGGGGGCTTCGATCACATCGGGCATGTGGCATGTGGCCGAGATGTCGGTGATCGCAAGGGCCATGCCATTGGTCGGCAGGTCAAGGATTTCACCGACCAGAATCCCCGCATCCAGTGCCACAGCCTCGCCGGGTTCAAGATAGACGTCGACGTCATGGGTTTCGCGGATCTCCTTGATGAACGCGATCAACCCATCACGATCATAGTCGTCACGGGTGATATGGTGGCCACCGCCGAAGTTCAGCCATTTGAGATGACCCAGGAACGGGGCGAGTTTTGGTGCAACGGCTTCCCATGTGCGCATCAAGGGCTCGAACCCTTGTTCGCAAAGTGTATGCATATGAAGGCCGTCAACACCAACCATGATTTCATGGCTTAGTTGGCTGACCGGTGTGCCCAGACGCGAACAGGGCGCGCAGGGGTCATATTTGGGTATCTCGCCTTCGGAATGTTCCGGATTGATGCGCAGGCCGACCTGTACTTTGGCTGCATGTGCCTTGGCTAGGAACCGGTTCTTTTGCGCGGGCGAGTTGAAGATCACATGGTTGGACAGCGACAGGATTTCATCGATGTCAGCGTCTTTGTACCCGGCGCAGTAAGTGGCGACTTCGCCGCCATATTCTTCGCGGCCTAAACGCGCCTCATAGATACCGCTGGCGCAGGTACCGTCAAGATGTTGGCGGACCAGCGGAGCAAGCGAGAACATTGAGAACGCTTTGAGGGCACCGAGGACATGGGCGCCGGACCTGCTACCGACGTCGGACAAGATCACCAGATTGCGCTCAACCGCCTTTTGGTCAACCACAAAGCAAGGCGTTGGCACGCGGTTTAGGTCGAAATTGCGGAAGGCACCGGCATCGCCTGCTTGGGTGGTCATCATGTCGGACATATCAGGCGTCTCCGAATTTGGAGAGGGCGGGGGGCGCTGCCCCCCCGGACCCCCCGAGGTATTTAGGGCCAGATGAAGCTTGGCGGATCAGAACTCGACCGGGCCATCCAGTTCGTGGATCTGCCATGGCAAGCCATGGGCGTTTAGCATGTCCATGAAATCATCCGGGTCGAGCTGTTCCATGTTCCACACACCTGGCTGCGTCCAGTTGCCTTTGAGCACCTGCGCGGCACCGATCATGGCGGGGACACCGGTGGTGTAGCTGACGGCCTGGCTGCCGACCTCGGCGTAGCATTCCTCGTGGTCACAGATGTTGTAGATGTAATATGTTTTCTCACCCGAACCATCCTTGGCCTGACCTGTAGCGATGTCGCCGATGCAGGCCTTGCCCTTGGTTTCCGCACCCAGATCGCCGGGATCAGGCAGCAGGGTTTTCAGGAACTGGATCGGGATGATTTCCTTGCCGTCATGCATTACCGGGTCGATGCGGGTCATGCCAACATTTTCCAGCACTTTGGCATGGGTGATATAGGCGTCGCCGAAGGTCATCCAGAAGCGGGCGCGCTCAATTTCGGGGAAGTGGGTGGAAAGGGATTCCAGTTCCTCGTGATACATCAGGTACATGTTTTTGGGGCCGATGGCGGGGAAATCGAACTCGACCTTATGGGTCATGGCGGGGGAGTGTTTCCATTCGCCAGCTTCCCAATGGCGCACTTCGGCCAACACTTCGCGCAGGTTGATCTCGGGGTTGAAGTTGGTGGCGAATTCCTGATCGTTGCTGCCACCATTGGCGTCCAGCACGTCGATCTGGCGGATCGTATCCAACTTGTGTTTCTTTAACCACGTCGCAAAGACAGACGTCACGCCCGGATCAAAGCCCGAACCGAGGATGGCGGTCAGTCCTGCCTGTTTGAACCGATCCTGATAGGCCCATTGCCAGTGATACTCGAACTTGGCTTCGTCCTCGGGCTCGTAATTCGCGGTGTCGATGTAGTGGATGCCCGCCGCAAGGCACGCGTCCATCAGCACGAGGTCCTGATAGGGCAGGGCCAGGTTCACGAGGACCTCGGCACCGGTGTCCTTGATCAGTTTGACCGTGTCCGCGACCTTATAAGCGTCCAGCTCCGCAGTAGCGATATCAACGCCCACACGCTCTTTCACGGCCTTGGCAATGGCGTCGCATTTCGACTTGGTGCGGCTGGCCAGCGTGATTTCAGTGAAGATGTCCGAATTCATCGCCATCTTGTGCACCGCAGCGTGAGAGACGCCGCCCGCGCCGACAACCAGCGTTTTGCCACTCAAAGTTCCCATGGGGTCATCTCCTCTCGGGGGTTATTCGTAATAGGTGTAGCCATTGATCGAGTCGCGATATGCGCTCATCAGGGTTTTGCGGTCTTTGGCCAGCAGAGTACCGGTCGAGATCGCCTCGTCCACCATTTTGCGGAAGGCGGCGACACAGTCGGCCGGATCAAACTCGACATAGGACAGGACCTGACCAATGGTGTCGCCCTCTTGCTCGTGCAGCAGATCGAAACCGCCATCGGAGCGCAGGTCGATGGTAACCACGTTGGTGTCGCCGAACAGGTTGTGCAGATCGCCCAGCGTTTCCTGATAAGCACCAACAAAGAAGACGCCCATGAAGTATTCGTCATTCTCGGGCAGGGAATGCACTGGCAGGCTGGGCGAGACACCGTCGGCCAGAATAAACCGGTCGATCTTGCCGTCGCTGTCGCAAGTGATATCGGACAGCACCGCGCGGCGGTCGGGCGTTTCGTTCAGACCCTGCAGCGGCACGATCGGGTGTAGCTGGTCAATGGCCCAGACGTCGGGCAGCGATTGGAACAGTGAGAAGTTGCAGTGATAGATATCAGCCACTTTTTCCAACTGTTCGTCGACATCCGTGTCGAGCTCATCACTGGCAGCCAACGCCTTGAGGCGGGCCATCAATGACAGATAAATGCGTTCGGCACGCGCCATCTGGCGCAGGTCGATATATCCGCGGCGGAACAGGGCGCGCAGCTCGTTGCGATAAAAAGTGGCGTCGTTCCAGCATTCCTGAAGGCGGTCGCTGGAGAGGTATCCGTGCACGGCGGCAAGGTCCGAGACTAAGTGATGATCATCCGCCTCGACCTCAGGGCCGTCTGGCGCGTCATAAAGCGTGCTTTCCAGCACGTTGAACACCAGCATGGATGAGGTCGCAACGATAGCGCGCCCGCTTTCGGTGACCAATGTGGGGTGCTTGACCTCGGCTTCATCCATGGCATAGGCCACGGTTTCGACCACGTTGGCGCAGTATTCTTCTACCGTGTAGTTGATCGAGTTTTCGGCGGCTTTCTTTTCGCCCGTGTAATCTACGCCCATGCCGCCACCCAGGTCCAGATGGGTCAGCGGTACGCCTTCGCGGGTCAGTTCGGTATAGTATCGGCAGGCCTCACCCACGGCGCGGCGCACGTCATTGACGTCCTGCACCTGCGATCCAAGATGCGAGTGCTGCAGCTTCAGGCAGTGCAGCAATCCGGCGGCCTTCAGCTTGTCCACCGTGGCGACCAGTTGATCGGTGTTCATGCCAAAGGCGGAACGGTCGCCCGAGCTTTCTTCCCATTTTCCGCTGATCTGGTTGGTCAGTTTAACCCGCACGCCGATCAGCGGTTCGATGCCCAGTTGGTTATAGACTTCGATCACCGTGTCGGCCTCTTTCGGGCTTTCCAGCACGATCACCGTATTGAACCCGATTTTGCGGCTGAGGATGGCCAGCTGGATAAACTCGGCATCCTTGACGCCGTTGCAGACGATCAGCGCCTCATTGGCCAGACGATGGGCAAGCGCGACCACAAGTTCCGGTTTCGAGCCAGCCTCAAGGCCATAATTGTACTTCTTCCCAAACTCGACGATCCGGTCGACCACCTGAGCCTGTTGGTTGACCTTGATCGGAAAGACACCGCGATAGCTGCTTTTGTACCCAACCCGGGCAATCGCCTCTGCAAAGCTTTCGTTAATATGGACAATCTCGTGCTCCAGATAGGAGCTGACGCGCAGGATCATCGGAGCCTTGATGCCGCGATCGTCCAGATCACGCAGAATACCGGGCAGGCTGATAGCAGCAGTCTCTGGTGCAAGGGGATTGCGCAGACCGATTTCGCCGTCTTCCGTCACCTCGATGAGGTCTTTGCCCCATTTCTCAACCCCGTAGATGGAATGCGGTGCGTCGGGCGTCTGTTTCAATCAAGTCTGTCCTTAACCTAGAGTGCCTGCTTCGCGCCCGCCAATACGGCAGCAATTCGATTCGTCCAAGTGTAATCTATGTGACGGGTATTTCCGAATTTATACAGGCAGACCAACGGGAACCAGATGGTTATCCCACTGACAATCCGGCCGGGCGGAAATGCGGGCCTTGGCAGTAAGCGCTCCGACCAGCCCGGTGCCTGTGGTGAAGACAAAACCGGAAGGCCCGGCACCCAGGCCGCAGACATCCTCAAGCGGGGTCGTGTCGTTAAGTCGACCGGTCAAGCTGTCGAACCGGAGCAAATTGTTGCCGCGAGGGCAGGTGATGGCGATGGTTTTGCCGTCCCCGGCAAAAGCAATGCTGCCAGCGTAACCCTGCAAGGCACTTTGCACCGATTCCGGGGCTGCAAGCAGGCGCGGAGCCTCGCCTCTTTTGTGCAGTCCCAGCAAAGGCGGTTGGGTTAACCTGTTGCCCTGCCATTGCATTGCAAACCCAACCAGACCGTCGGATCGAACGGCAAGGTGCCGGATCGAATTTTTATGCAGTGTCCGGGGCAGCTCTATCTGTTCCAGGACCGAGCCTGACAGACTCAGATAACTTAGGCGCGGTTGCATGATGGGCAGATTCAGCTTGGTTCGGCCCATTTCAGGATGTGTTTCAATGCCGCCATTTGCGATGATCAGAGTTTCCCCATCCGGCATGATCCGCATATCATGCGGCCCGACTCCGCCCGAAGAAAACTCGCCCAACCGCGTGTAGTCCTCCGAGTCCCAGACGCCAATCACACCCTCACCGGCCTCATAGTCGTTTTCGGTGGTGAACAGATGGGTTCCATCCCGGGAAAACACGCCATGGCCATAGAAATGGCGGCCTTTGGGAGCATCCATCCGTGCGGTTTGGGTTCCGCTCTTGCAATCGATCACCACGCCAAAGGTGCCAGGGCGGCGGGCGAAAGCCACGGCTTGCGCGCGCAAGGGATGCGCCACAGCGGCATGGCCGCGCGCCGGCAGGGGGAGAGAGAATAAGATACCGCCTTCAGAACTCAGGCCCGCCAGCCGATAGGTGCCGTCCGGAAACAGCGCCGCCGCCAGGAAATCCGGCGCGCCGACAGTCGACCAACCTTGTGTCGGGGCAAGGCTGGCTGCAGCCAGGCCCGCAAGGAATTGTCGACGGCTTGTCATGGCTTAGTCCCCGTCCAGCGAATTGAATCCGGCACTGATACCCAAGGTCGGGCCCAGCTCGGTTGCTGCAATCGTGCGGATGTCGTTAATCATCTGCTGCAAGGCTTCGACCCGTATCCGACCCGAAGGTGTCGAGACACCGGCCAGTGTAGGGTCGTCTAACTCACGCGTGCGGATGATAGCCTTGTCGAACGCATTATCCAAATCAGCGGCAATCTGCGGATGATCTGCGGACAGCCCGGTGGCCAGATCGCGCAGCGTGATCAATGACAGTTCGACCTGGCGTAGTGACCGTTCAGACCTGCGCGTTTCGGCCCGATTGGGACGGGGGCGCTCTAGGGTGCCCATGGGGCGTCCAAGGCGTGTTTCGGCAGTGAATTCCAATCCGGTGATCAGAGCTTTGTAAAGTTCCTGCATGGCCTCATCAGCAGACCGGTAAGGACTGTCTCCGCCAGGCATGGTCAGGTTGGCAGAGAAAGGTCGCCAGTCGTGATCCATCGCCTTGGCATTGCGGTTTATATCTGCAGCAATCGCCCGGATCAAAGCGCATCGATAGGCCCTGTCGCCCTGATCCGCGAGGGCTGGGTCGAATAGCATCATTTCAAGTGCAAGAAACCCGCGTCCCGCGATCGAAGCCTCGGCATAAGCCTCGGGGGTTTCAACCACCGCGTCTTGGGTGGCAATCAGGCCGGATAGGGTTTTGGGTGTAAACCCTTTTGTGTCTGGCCAGAATGCCATCGCAAATGCGCGGTCATCGACCTCGGAGGGGCCAAAGCGCAAGTGGCTTACCGTGACCCAGCGGTCGAATGCCAGGTGATAGGCTGCACGAAGGTTCAGTGAAGCGGCTGTGCAATCCGCCTGCGCGGCCGCATCCAGCGCAGCTGTTGCGTCAGATAGCTGTGCGTATCCGGGAAGAATGTGCCCTTCAACAACATCTGTCAGGATCTGGCTGGGATTTTGCGCCAAGGCTGACAGGGGCAGAATAAGGGCAATGGCCAGGCCGAGGGCACGCATCAGAGGCTCTCCAGAAAGCGGATCAAAGCGTCGCGGTCAGGTTTTGGCATAGACACAACGGTGTCGCGCGCCGATTGTGCCTCTCCGCCGTGCCACAAAATAGCTTCCAACAGCGACTGCGCCCGCCCGTCATGCAGAAATTGTGTG
This sequence comes from Ruegeria sp. CDSA241, assembly GCF_059611265.1. Taxonomy (NCBI): domain Bacteria; kingdom Pseudomonadati; phylum Pseudomonadota; class Alphaproteobacteria; order Rhodobacterales; family Roseobacteraceae; genus Ruegeria; species Ruegeria sp. CDSA241. The sequence goes on along the minus strand of NZ_JBXWPF010000001.1, from coordinate 57,419 downwards.
TGGCCAGAGACCTGCCCGGTCAGGCCGATCCCCCAAAGCGGGGGTGTGCGCCATTCCCGGCCTGTTGCGCGTGCTTCGGGTCGGTTGTCGGCCAGACCATCGCCCATGTCATGCAGCAGAAGATCCGTATAGGGCCAGATCAGCTGAAAACTGTGCTCGGGCCGGTCGTCCATCCGGTGGGTGACATAGGATGGCGTGTGGCACGAGGCGCAGCCGGTATCGAAGAATACCTGCTTGCCGTGCAGGACCTGCGGGTCACCGATATCGCGCCGCGCGGGTACGCCCAGATTGCGGCTGTAAAACGCAACGAGGTCCATGCCCAGTTGGTCGATTTCAAACACACGGTCATCGTTGTCCCCATGGGGGGCGCCAACGCAATCCACCTGCAATTCCGTACACTCCCCATAGCCAGCAGGGTAAAGCGGGCTTGAGATGCCGATATCCCCTGCAAAAGCTGCAGCAGACTGCTCCATTATCGTGGGCATCCCGGCTTTGTGTCCGAACCGGCCCATCATCGGTTCACCATATTCGGTTGACCAAACGATGTTGGGGCGGCCGGAAATACCATCGCCATCCGCGTCATCCGCGTCGGCCTGGGCCAGCAGGTCCTGCACGGGAATTGCCTCAAGCAATCCCAGGCCGATCATCTGCGGAGCCACGCGCGGGCTCAGCATCGCCTCGGGGTGCAGCGGGCCATATCCAAGATCCGCCGCGGTATAGGTCGGGCTGCGGAGAATGACCGTTTCGCCGTCTGATAGCGCGACAGGAAGGTCTTCATAGGTGATGTCCAGCCGGTACTCGGCGGGGTGGCCCGCGAGGGCCAGATCCTGCATCTGCCCGCCGTAATTGGGTTCGGGCTGAGTGGCGATGTAGTCCGCGATTTCATCGATTGCGCCGCCACCGGGGATTGAGACCCGAAGGAACATCGAAACGGCCCCGTCATCGGGCCCATTTGGTGTGTGGCCGCGCCCGTCCTTAATGTGACATCGTTGGCAAGAGCGCGCGTTGTACAATGGCCCCAAACCGTCCGAGGCCAGGGTCGAGGAAGGCGAAGACACCCAGATTTTCTTGAACAGCCCGTTGCCGACCTTGAAATCCAGTTCCTGTTCGAATTTCAGATTGCCCGAAGGTTGCGAAAATGCATCTGCGTCCTGACGTGCCCTTACGGTTGCAGCACCGGCGGGCAGGTCCTCGAACCGTTGCGCGGCGTCGAAATCCGTGGGCGCGGCGATCACATCCGCGATCCGGGCCTTTTCATCTTCGGTTCTGGGTTGGAAGTTGAGATGCAGATCCTGCAGTTCAGCGGACAGGATCGGGGTGGCTGCAATCGCAGCCACCGCTACAAGCGAGAGCTTACTCGCCTTCGTCCATTTTCGATGCGTTAAGTTGCGCATAATTGGCTTCGCCAATCCTTTCGTACAAATCAAGCTGTGTTTCGAGGAAGTCGATATGGCCTTCTTCGTCACTGATCAGGTTCTCGAACAGAGACATAGTCACGTAGTCACCCGCCTCTCGACAATATTCACGGGCCTCAACGTACAGGGCACGCGCATCATTCTCGGCAGCCAAATCACATTCCAGAGTTTCCTTCGGGGTCTGTCCAATCCGAAGCGGGTCCAGTTTCTGCAGGTTGGGGTGACCTTCCAGAAAGATTATGCGCTCGATCAGCTTGTCGGCATGACCCATCTCTTCGATGCTTTCCTCACGGCTTTTCTTTGCCATGTGGGTCAGGCCCCAATCCTCTTGCAGACGGTAATGCAGCCAATACTGGCTGACTGCCGTCAATTCATGCCGCAGAGATTTGTTGAGGTATTCTATGACTTTGGGATCGCCCTTCATCTACACTCTCCTGTGATGCCTTGGTGCGTAATGCACAAAGCTGCATGGGGACTTCCAGATTATCGCTGGCGCGCATGGTGTCTAGGAAAAGCGGCATGCATCCGCCACAATCCGCTGATTTTCCAAGGGCATGATAGATCTTGCCAGGGGTTATGACTGCCCTAGGGTCGGAAACGCGCATCCAGTCAATGGCGGCATGAATCTCGGTGTCTGTGATCTTGGTGCAATGGCAGACGATCATGGAGGTGGCGCTCTGGTTTGTATTCCGACTATATTAGTCAGTTATTAAGTGCGTGTCCTGCGGCATACTGTCAGTTAGCCGAAAATGAGTTGGGGGCGGGATAATCCTCCGCCCCCGAACCGCTAGGTTTACTGGAAAACAGCTGTCGGATTATCCAGGCTTTCAGATCCTTCGAACTCAATCTGATCGACGTCCAGAATGGTGACGATCCGCTCGATTGTCTTGGTCTGGTCCACCAGCCCGTTCACACCGCCCATGATCAAAACTTCGCCACCTTCGTTGCCGCGTTCCAGCATCTGGTCATAGGCGAACCCGGCCTCGGCTGTGGATTTGATCCGACCCAGCGCCTGCATTGTGTTGGCCAGCTTCAGCTTCATCTCGGCGTCAAGAGATGGGTCGGAGGCAATCACCAAGTCCGAAAGCGATGCGCCGCTGACAGGAGTTCCGTCGATGCGGGTATAGCTGCCCAAATAGACGTTCTGAATGCCAAGACCATCATAGTAGTGGCTGTTATGCGTGTTGTCCGAGAAGCAGTCATGCTCTTCCTCGGGATCGTTCAACATCAAGCCAAGACGCATCCGCTCACCGGCCTGCTCACCATAGGACAGCGAGCCCATTCCGGTGAGGATCGCGCTTATTCCTGCGCTTTCATTTTCGGTCAGGGAGGTTCGGGCCGCGCCTCCGTCCTGCCACTGGGTCGCCATCCATTCCAAATCGGTGACCAGCAGTTCAGTCACGGCCTCAAGGTACTGGGCGCGGCGGTCACAGTTGCCGCCGGTGCAGGCATCACCTTGGGCATAGTCCGTCCATGGACGGCTACCCGCGCCTTCACCGTGGCCGTTCAGGTCCTGGCCCCACAACAGGAACTCAATCGCGTGGTAACCAGTGGCGACGTTGGCCTCGATCCCGTCTGCTTCGTGCAAGGTGCCAGACAGCAGTTCCGGAGTGATGTCGTTGGCATCGATTGGTTCGCCTGAAAGTTCAAAGCTTGGGTTGGCGATGACGTTCAATGCGGCGAACTCATTCTCGTCGCTCGGGCCGCCGTAGGTGGTGTCTACATAGTCGATCAAGCCCTCATCCAAGGGCCATGCGTTCACTTTACCTTCCCAATCATCAACGATCGCATTTCCGAACCGATAAACCTCGGTCTGCTGATAAGGGACGCGGGCCGCAATCCAAGCGGAACGGGCGGCATTCAGTGTTGCGTCGTTTGGTTCGGAAATCAGCGCGGTCACGGCGCGCTGCAGCGATTTGGCTGCAATCAGGCTGTCATCGTACTTCGCCTCGGCGATATTGGCGTAGGTATTCAGAACATCTACTTTCGAGGGGGTCTCGGTTGCAAAAGCAGATGTGGCGGTCATCAGAGCCACGGCGCTTGTCAGGATCAGGGGGGTATTCATTGGGGGGTAGTCTTTCTTGTCAGATAACAATGGGTTCGCGCGATGCGACGCTCGACCAAATAACTGATAGAAATAGTCAACTAAGTCAACCTGAGTTTTATAGTCAGGTAAATTGTGAGCGAAAATAGCTCATTCCTACCCAATTCTAGTGGGCTTTGGTGTATCGTGACGCGATTGCGCGAATGTTTTTTCAGTTTAGAGTCGCTTAGTTGATTCTTTTCAGATGGTTCCATGGTCATGAAGTTCTTAGTGTTTGTATTAACGCTTTTCCCGGTAAACGCGTTGCCTCAGTCCCAGGTTGCAAATCAGCACGAGCATGGGCAGGGACGATTGGCGGTTTCCTTTTCGGAAGCCGGGATTTCAATTTCCCTTGTGGTTCCTGGTCTTGACGTCCTGGGGTTCGAAGGCCCAGCGGAAACCGAAGGCGATCAGGCCTCGGTCGCCGGAGCCATTTCTGAATTGTCCAACCCCCTTGATCTGTTCAGTTTGCCTGAAGAGGCGGGGTGTTTCACTGTCTCGGCCAATGTCACGCTGTCTGGTGAAGGGTTGGGACCGGTCGTAGACAACGGATCAAATGTGCATACCGAATTCAGGGCAGACTATCAGATGCAGTGCCAGGACATGACGCATCTGGACCACGTCAACTTTCCTTATTTTGACCGCTTTCAACGTGCTGAGTCTCTGATTGTTCAGATCGACAAATCCGGGAAGGTTGATCGTCACACCGTGACGCGCGACGCGCCTGATTTAGACCTCAACACAGGCCTGTAATTCGGCAAAGAAAGCAAAGGCTTTGCTGCCGGAATAGGTAGAGCTTTCCTGCGTTCTTCAGCACCAGTTCCCAGTGCAAAGGCCATCGCATGTCTGAAGCCACAGGACCCCACATCCAACGTTAGTCTTCTTGCACCCACCGGCAAGACATTCCTGCATTGCCCCACAATCATTGTGCCACCACATACAGGATCTCGAAGACGAACATGTGCACGTAGGCGGCGCGCCTTTGGCAATTTCGATAATCGGGCTTTCGCAAGCATTGTCGCCGAGTTGCTGCGTATATTTATGAAACACCGAGTGATCTGGAAAAACCTTCTCGATCACAGGCGACAACTCCTCAAGACGAGAAGTGGCCGTATGGTTCGCTTTGTCTTCGGAGTAGCAGTCAGGATTGAGTAAATCCTGTAGCTCGGAAAGTAACCGGCACTGAGACTTGTCAGACAGTGCCGCAATGCCTTCACTAAGCCGGTCTTGCCACACTGCCGCCTGAACAGCGGCGGGAAGGCAGTCAAAAATTGACTTCTGTTCGGCGATGTTCAATGCCGACAAGCCGATCCGAAATTTTGAGATAGATGATACGGGATTGTACATAGTAGCCCCCTTTTCTAAGGGGCCATCATAACACATTTTTCGTTTGCGCGTTTGTCCCGACCTTCTGAGGGCGCAGAGAACAGGCTGAAGCAAGGGCTCGATAAGCCTTGGTATGTCCTTAGAAGCGAGATCGAGGACAAAGTCGGAAAGAGAGCGTTTTGGCTTGCTTTTGTGATGGCAGAGTCGCCAGCACCATCACAAATTAACCGGGTTTCTTTAGGTCTTGGTGCAGGGCATCAGCTGCACCGGTGCAAACCCGGATTCCCGCTGATTTGAACTGTGAACTCAACGCTCAGTTATGAAGGACAATCCAGACACAAGCTGTCTCAATCCAAGTGCTGCGCCTGCAAAGATTGCAGCGAATGTTACGGGCGCGCTGTAGGCCAGAAGTGAGAATGCAGATATGCCTTGACCGACGCTGCAACCAACCGCGATGATCGCACCTGGACCCATAATCGCAGCGCCCAGCATTTGCCGCTTGAGTTCACGTGGATCTTCGCATGCTTCCCATCGGAAATGGCCCTTAGACCACGACCCCAGAAACGCGCCAATGAGAACGCCGGAGACTGATCCGACCGCAAAGGACAAAGTGTTTCCGGACGCAGTCATAAGGTAGAATATTGTGTCACCCAGGGGTGCCGCGAAGGTATGGGTTTGCACCGGCTCACCATCGAAACCATGTGTTGCAACCCAATTCGTGCCAAGCCAGCCCGAAACGATTGCCAGTCCAACTACAGACCCCCAAAACACCTGTGCCGGAGCGCGGCGGAAGCGATGGCTTGCCAAAGCAAAAAACACCAAAGCCACACCGATAACAGAGCCAATGAGCCAAGCTGGAATAGAGGTCAACCGTTCGGCAAGAAAGCTAATGCTCTGGGGGCCATTGAGATCCATTTCCTCTGGAAATATCCATACCCGCAGATAGGCGAGGGGTCCGGACATTACGACATAAGCGGAAAGACCCATGATCAAAACAATAACGAATGATCGAAGGTCACCACCTCCCAGCCTTGCCAGCGCACCATAGCCGCAGTTACCGCAGATGGCCATTCCGTACCCGAACATGAGGCCCCCCACGATCGAACCGAGGGGGTTCCAGGTCTGCGCAAGATACCTTGTTCCGACAGGGTCAAGTCCCCCCAACGCCATAGCGGTGTGGCTGCCGACAATCGCAACACCGATTGCCATTGCCCACATGCGCAGCCGCCGGTCATCATCTGCGTAAAGGTAGTCTTCGATTGCACCCAACGTGCAAAAACGGCCGATGCGTGCGGCCAATCCCAATACGATGCCACCAATCAAACCGATCAGAGCAACGGTATTTGTGTCTCCCAATGCTTCGAGCATTGCCAGTCTCCTCCCAAAGCTGGCGGCTTTCTGACCGGCTTCTACTTCTCCCTGCAGAAAAGGTCGTAAACGACTTCCAGGATTTGGGTCGAACGATCATCAGCCAATCTGTAGTAGATCGTTTTCCCCTCGCGTCGTGTCTTCACCAAGCCCTCGAAGCGCAAGCGGGAGAGTTGTTGAGATACCGCGGCTTGACGCGCTGAGAGCATTTCCTCCATCTGCGTGACCGATTTTTCCCCTGACGACAGATAACATAAAATCATCAGGCGCCCCTCATGGCTGATTGCCTTGAGGAAATTTGACGCGGTCTGAGCATTCTCCATCATTCTGTCCATGTCTTCGGCGCACATGTCCTTGGAGAACACAGGCAGGTTCGAAGATTTGTCCAACAAGATCGCCTCGCTTTCATGGCTTCACGCATTCAAAACAGTTTATGTAATATACCGCAGTTTATCCAGAGGTCTCAATTAGTATCCCAGCGTCACGCAGTAAAACGCCCAACACACCCCAGAAAAAATCTTCACCGGGATAGCCTTCGATTCGTCCGACCTCTCGGCCATTGTCCAACAGAACAAAGGTTGGTGTGTAGTAGAGAGGCCGTTCCAATGTGATGTCGTCAGGCATGGCTGCGTGGATATCGACACGCCGAAGCGGTGCGGCATTTCCTTCAGGTGTCTTAGGGTAGATTTCTGAAATTTCGGAGTCCCAGCGGGCGCACCACATGCACCCATCTTCTTCTGCCATCAGAAGCGTCATTTCGGCCCGTAAAGCCACGGGAAAAACAAGCAACGTGATCGCAAGCAAACGTAGGATTAGTTGGCGCATCCAAAGCTCCGATTGACCGCAGTGACATATCTTTATAATTTTGAATGTGTGAATGATAGCGCGCCAGGACAGGTTTGACCATGCTCGACATTACTTTTGCAGGAGCTTTGGTCGCCGGACTTTTGTCCTTTCTGTCGCCTTGCATCCTGCCAATTGTGCCGTTTTACCTCAGTTATCTGGCGGGGGTCGGTATGGAGCAGATTACAGCGACATCCGCCATTTCCGGCGAAGTTCGCCGCCGGGCAACGCTTGCTGCAATCGCATTTGCGGCTGGAATCATAACCATCTTTATGGCTCTCGGGGCCACGGCTTCGATATTTGGTCAGCTGGTACGAGAATACTTCGATATTCTGCGTTGGATTGCTGCAGCCATCATCATAGCGATGGGCCTGCATTTCCTGGGGTTAATTCGCATCGGGTTCCTGTATCGACAGTTACGTGCAGATATTGGCGAGACATCAAACGTGAGCCTCACTGGGGCATATGTACTTGGATTGGCATTTGCTTTTGGCTGGACGCCCTGTGTTGGGCCGGTGCTCGCTGCAATCCTGTTTACAGCGGCCGGAACCGAAACGGCTTGGCGGGGCGCGGGGCTTCTGTTCGTTTACGGGGTTGGAATGACTGCACCGTTTGTTCTGGCGGCCTTTTTGGTTCGCCCCTTCATGCAATGGATGGCGCGGTTCAGGAAGCACTTGCCGCAGATCGAAATGGCAATGGGGGGGCTGTTGATCCTGTTCGGGGTCCTGATCGCAACCAACTCGATCAATCACATCGCACAATGGATGCTGGACTATATGCCCTGGCTTGCGGCCATAGGTTAATCCGGGAGGAAGACATGAAACGCACTTTGTCAGTTTTGATCGCATGCATGATAGGGGCTGCAGTCTCTGCTGCTGATCTGGGCGACGATGGATTGCATAAAACACCGTGGATGCGTGACACGTTCAAAGATCTTCGCGAGGATCTTGAAGAGGCGTCAGGTGAAGGTAAGCGGTTGGTTTTGTTCATTGAACAACGGGGCTGCATCTACTGTAAAAAGATGCACGAAGAGGTTTTCCCACAGCCCGACCTGGCGGCGTTTATCGAAGAGAACTTTTTTGTCGTCCAGCTGGATTTGCATGGAAGCACCACGGCCACAGATTTTGACGGAGAAGAGAGTGAGCAGAGAGCGCTGATGCGCAAATGGGGGATTCTGTTTACCCCAACGCTTGTTTTTCTGCCGGAAGAGGTGCCCGAGGCTGCCTCAGCCATCGATGCTGCCGTTGCTGTAATGCCGGGAGCATTCTCCAAGGGAACAACCTTAGACCTTTTCACCTGGGTCGATCAGAAGCGATATGAACTTGATAATGGCGAAGATTTCCAAAGGTATCACGCGCGGCGCATTCAGGAGCGAAACAATATTTCGCAGGAGTGAGATTGGGCGTTACAGATAAAAAAATTCATTATGATGAATTTGATGTTGCGATAAACCATGTTCGTCGACTACGGTGCACAAAGTCTTTGGGTCGCAAAGCGCCACAGGCGCGGTAGCAAATGGGAGGGATCATGAAGCTGAGACTCTTAACACTGGCATCCGCTATGATGGGCGTTGCCGCATTTGCCGAAGAGACAAGTCCGAAAGACGTACCCTATGACGACTATGGTGCAATCGAGGTCTCTCTGACCGATGTTAATGGGGACGCGGCAAACGGTGCACTCATCGTTGGCGACAAGTCCAAAGGTAATTGCGTGGCATGCCACGCGGTCTCAGCTTTGGCGGACATTCCGTTCCATGGTGAGGTTGGCCCGATGCTGGATGGCGCCGGTGATCGTTGGACCGAAGCAGAGCTTCGCGGTTTAGTCGCAAACGCAAAAATGACGTTCGAAGGCACGGTAATGCCGGCGTTCTACAAGGATGACGGTTATATCCGGCCAGGCGATGCCTATACGGGCAAAGCGCCAACGGCGCCTCTAACGACGATCCTGACTGCACAGGAAATTGAGGACGTGGTCGCGTTTCTAGCGACACTGAAAGAGGAATAATCTCGCCTTCTGGCGTGGCTTTTCGAAGATTCAAAGGAGATTGAAAATGGAACTCTCTCGCCGCGAGACTCTGGCCCTTGGGCTGGGCGCCGCGTTCCTGACAATTATGCCGCTACGAGCGAATGCAGCTGCTGAAGATGCGATCTCCGCATTTTCAGGCGGGGCAGATGTGGCTGATGGCGGTGTTACACTGACGGCACCGGAAATCGCGGAAAACGGAAACACCGTACCAATCGAAGTCAGTGCTCCGGGCGCAGCTGCAATTCTGATCGTGGCCGCAGGCAACCCCGAACCGGGCGTGGCAACGTTCAATTTCGGCCCGCTGGCTGCTGAACAAGCCGCTTCAACCCGCATCCGTCTTGCCGGAACGCAGGATGTCATTGCCGTGGCGAAGATGGCAGATGGCAGTTTTGCCAAAGCGTCCGCGACCGTAAAAGTGACAATCGGAGGGTGCGGCGGTTAATCGCCACGCGCCCTGAAGAACAGGAGATTAACCAATGGCATCCGGTGTAAAGCCCCGCGTCAAGGTTCCAAAGACAGCCGCTGCTGGCGAAGCTGTTACGATCAAGACACTGATCAGCCACAAGATGGAAAGCGGCCAGCGCAAGGATAAAGAAGGCAACGTCATCCCGCGTTCGATCATCAACCGTTTCACCTGCGAGTTTAACGGTGAAATGGTGATTGATGTGACTATGGAGCCTGCGATTTCGACAAATCCGTACTTCCAGTTCGAAGCAACCGTGCCCGAGGCCGGTGAGTTTGTCTTCACCTGGTACGATGATGATGGCTCAGTTTACGACGAGAAGAAAACGATCGAGATCGCCTGACGGCTCGACCACTAAGGAAGGTAAGCGCTGGTTGTGATTTCTGGCGCTGGCCCACCAAGGGAGGAACGTAATGAATACCAAGGCACTTACGGCGATCGCGGCTGTTCTGGCTTTCCCAATGGCAGCAATGGCTGGACCGGACGAAGATAATCTTGTGATCAATGACGAGCTGAATATGACCTCGGTCACCGAGGCCTCGGCGCATCTGGAGAATTTGGACACGGTCTATTCGGGTTGGCATTTCCGCACAGATGAAACTCAGGCACTGCAGATTGATGATTTTGACAATCCAGCAATGATCTTCGTCGATCAGGCAGCCGACCTCTATGAGGCAGTTGATGGTGCTGCAGGTGAAAGTTGTGCCTCGTGCCATGATGGAGTGGTAAGCTTCAAAGGATTGCAGGCGTCCATGCCCAAGGTCGATGCTGAAAGCGGCGAGCTGGTGGTTATGGAAGATCTGATCAACAAGTGCCGTACCGATCGCATGGAGGCCGATGCCTGGAAATGGTCTGGTGGTGACATGCAGGGTATGGTCGCATTGATCGGTCTGCAGTCACGCGGGATGCCCATGAACGTTGCTATTGATGGTGATGCCGCGCCATTCTGGGAACAGGGAAAGGAAATCTATTATACCCGCTACGGTCAGTTGGAACTGAGCTGCGCCAACTGTCATGAAGAAAACTGGGGCAATATGATCCGAGCGGATCACCTGAGCCAGGGGATGATAAATGGATTCCCTACCTATCGTTTGAAGCAGGCCAAACTGATCTCGCGCCACAATCGGTTCCGCGGTTGTATTCGCGATACGCGTGCGGAAACCTTTGCCGAAGGGTCGGACGAGTTCCGGGCACTGGAGCTCTATGTCGCTTCGCGTGGCAACGGGCTTTCAGTCGAAACCCCAGCTGTACGTCAATAACGAATGACCCGCCTGGGCAATGCCCGGAGCGGGTTTTTCACTTATATAACATTCACACATATATATGTGTAAAAGGAAAGCTGATAGATGATTTCTCGACGTGACTTCTTGCAGGTTTCAATGGCGGCCTCGGCTCTGTTCGGAGCGTCCGGGTTTGGCAACTGGGCCAAGCTTGCTGCGCAGCAAAGTCTAACGCAGGATCAACTGCTAGAGTTCGAGACCTTTGGCAATATCAGCCTGATTCATGTCACCGACATTCACGCGCAACTCAAACCAATTTATTTCCGTGAACCCGAAGTCAATCTTGGTATTGGCGATGCAAGAGGACAGATGCCGCATGTTACTGGCGCCGCGTTCCGCAAGGCATACGGGATAGAAGATGGAAGCCCGTCGGCCTATGCGCTGACCTACACCGATTTTGAGTCACTGGCCAAGACCTACGGTCGGGTGGGTGGCTTGGATCGGGTCTCAACTGTCATCAACGCCATTCGAGCGGACCGTCCTGATGCGTTGCTTCTTGACGGGGGTGATACTTGGCACGGTTCTTACACCTGCTATCAGACGGCCGGTCAGGACATGGTCAACGTCATGAATGCGCTGAAACCCGATGCGATGACTTTCCATTGGGAGTTCACGTTGGGCAGTGATCGTGTCAATGAGATTGTCGAAGGTTTGCCTTTTGCCGCCTTGGGGCAGAACATTTTTGACGCGGAATGGGATGAGCCCGCAGAGATGTTCAAACCCTACAAATTCTTTGATCGGGGCGGTTCCAAGATTGCGGTGATCGGACAGGCCTTCCCTTACATGCCGATTGCAAATCCGGGATGGATGTTCCCCGAATACTCGTTTGGGATCCGGGATGAGAACATGCAGGCAATGGTGGACGAAGTTCGCGATGCCGGCGCCGATGTCGTTGTTGTCCTAAGCCATAACGGCTTTGATGTGGATAAGAAGATGGCGGGTCGTGTTCAGGGGATAGACGTTATCCTCAGTGGCCACACCCATGACGCGCTGCCCGAGCCGGTTCTGGTGGGTAAAACGCATATCATCGCCTCTGGATCGAACGGCAAATTCGTCAGCCGTGTGGATCTCGACGTGCGCGATGGGCAGATGATGGGGCTAAAGCACAAGCTTATCCCGATTTTCTCTGATGTTATTGCACCAGATCCTGCGATCACTGCTCTGATAAATGATCAGCGCGCGCCTTATGAGGCGGCGCTGAGTGAGGTGATCGGCAAAACGGACTCGTTGCTGTACCGCCGCGGCAACTTCAACGGCACTTGGGATGACCTGATCTGCGATGCTCTGATCAATGAGCGTGAGGCAGATATCGCAATGTCGCCCGGCGTCCGTTGGGGGCCGTCAATCCTGCCGGGGCAGGAAATAACGCGCGAGGATATTTGGAACGTCACCTCGATGTCCTATCCGAACGCCTATCGCACAGAAATGACCGGGGAGTTCATCCATGTCATCCTGGAAGATGTCGGCGACAACCTGTTCAATCCCGACCCCTATTACCAGCAGGGTGGCGACATGGTCCGCGTTGGCGGGCTGGGTTATCGGATCGACGTAACCAAGCCGCAGGGGCAGAGGATCAGCGACATGACGCTGTTGAAAACCGGTGAGGCGATCGACCCGGCCAAGTCCTATGTCGTGGCCGGTTGGGCCAGCGTCAACGAAGGCACCGAGGGCCCGCCGATTTGGGATGTCGTCGAAAACCATGTTCGCAACCTTGGCACCGTAACGGTGCAAGAGAACACCAGTGTCGAAGTAATCGGCGCTTGAGAAACCGATGGAGACCTAAGAGATATGGATGACGCGTTCAAACCGTCCCGCCGGGCCTTCCTGAAAGGCAGTGCCGCGGTCGCCGCAGGATCCGTTGCAGGTGCGGCAGCGGCAGAAACACCCGACCCACTGATAACAGAGCTTCAGGATTGGGCATCTTATACGGGGGCAGGTGTTGATGAGACGCCTTATGGCAGGCCGATCAGCTTTGAATCCCATGTCGTGCGCCGCAATGTGGAATGGTTGACCGCCTCTCCGATTTCGTCGATCAACTTCACGCCGATCCACGCGCTCGATGGTACGATCACTCCGCAGGGATGCGCCTTTGAGCGTCACCATTCAGGCGCGATCGAGCTGCGCAAGGAGGACTACCGCCTGATGATCAACGGGCTGGTTGATCGCCCGCTTGTCTTTACATACGAAGACATTGAGCGGTTCCCGCGCGAAAACCACGTGTATTTCTGCGAATGTGCGGCGAACACGGGTATGGAGTGGGCTGGTGCGCAACTCAACGGCGTCCAATTTACTCATGGCATGATTCACAACATGGAATACACCGGTGTTCCGCTGCGCACGCTGTTGCAGGAAGCAGGTGCCGACATCACACCTGACAAATGGGTCTATGTTGAGGGCGCAGATGCGTCGTCCAATGGCCGCTCTATCCCGATGGAAAAAGCGCTGGATGACGTGTTGGTTGCATTCAAGGCGAATGGCGAAGCGCTGCGGATGGAGCATGGGTACCCTGTGCGTCTCGTGGTGCCGGGTTGGGAAGGCAACATGTGGGTCAAGTGGCTGCGCCGGATCGAGGTTGTCGATATGGCGGTCGAAAGCCGCGAAGAAACATCAAAATACACCGATGTTTACGTCGATGGCACGGCCCAGAAATGGACTTGGGTGATGGATGCTAAGTCTGTCATCACCTCACCCAGCCCGCAAATGCCGATCAAACACGGACCGGGTCCGCTGGTCATTTCCGGGCTTGCCTGGTCAGGCCACGGACAAATTACACGGGTCGATGTGTCAAAGGACGGTGGGATCACATGGGAGACAGCGCGTCTTGGTAAGCAGGGCGACACCAAGGCTCTTACACGTTTCTATCTCGATACGAACTGGGACGGGGTGCCAATGCTCTTGCAGGCCCGGGCAATAGACGAGACCGGTTATGTGCAACCAACCAAAGACCAGTTGCGTGAAAAACGCGGAGAAAACTCGGTCTACCACAACAACTGTATCCAGACTTGGTACGTGAGCGCAGAAGGGATCGCCGAGAATGTTGAAGTCTCTTAGTCATGTTTTCCTGCCCGTATTTGGCGGTACGGCGTTGGTGCTTGCGGTAGCTGTGTCTTTCGCGAACCGGAACTACGGCCACTCGAAGATTGAGACATTGGAGACCCGGATAGGGCAGGTTGAGGCGCATGCAGCAGTTGCCCAGGAGAATGCGGAAGCAGAATCCAAACGAGCAGCCGAACTGGAGATCAAAGTCGAAGAAATCCGGGCAGCGGCGGCAGAACGGGTCGCCAATGGTGCGAACTTGACCGCATCCGCGCCCATCCGCGAGAGTAGCCTTGGGCTTGGGCGGTCGGCACTGAAGGAAGAGATCGCGGCCTGGGACGTTGACGTCTTGCCTGATGGGCGTGGCCTACCCGTAGGTTCAGGCGACGTCTGGACCGGAGAAGAGGTGTTTGTGGCCCGCTGTGCGTCGTGCCACGGTGAATTTGCCGAAGGTGCCGATAACTGGCCTGTTCTGGCCGGTGGGTTTGACACGCTTGCAGACGAAGATCCTGTAAAAACCGTTGGGTCATATTGGCCACATTTGTCGACTGCCTGGGATTACATTTCCCGCTCAATGCCCTTTGGTGAAGCGGGCACGCTGACAGCGGATGAGACCTACGCAATTGTCGCATACATCCTCTACTCCAATGATTTGGTGGATGACGATTTCGAGCTGAACAACGAAAACTTCGCCGAGTTCAAAATGTACAATATGGACGGTTTCGTTGTCGATGTACGACCCGAGACCGAATACACTGAATGGCGCAAAGAGCCTTGCATGGAGAACTGCAAGGCAGAGGCCGCCGTCACGATGCGTTCTGTTTTTCTGGTTGAAACACCCGCGGAGGGTGGTTCGAACTCGGTCATGAATAATGCCAGCCCGGATGAGTTGCCGACGTTTTCGGCTAAAGGCCCCTCGTTCATTCCAACTGCAGCGCCAAAGCCTGATGAAGAGGCCGCAGCCATACCGGCCGCTCAAGAAACCGAAGTGACAGACGAGGTTACAGAACTGGCTGCTGCCGGAGAGAAAGTCTTTAAGAAGTGTAAATCCTGCCATCAAATTGGTGAAGGTGCAAAGCACAGCACTGGGCCTGCTCTGAACGGGGTAATCGGAGCTAATGCTGGATCGGTCGAGGGCTTCAAATACTCCAAAGCGATGCAGGCGTCTGCGGAGGCAGGACTAGTCTGGACCGATGAAGAAATGACTGCCTTTCTTACGAAGCCCAAGGAATACATGAAAGGCACAAGGATGTCTTTTGCAGGTCTTAGAAAACAGGACGATATCGAAGCTTTGATCATCTATCTTAAGACGTTTGGAAGTTGACGATGCGTTGGTCGAACGCGCTTGTCTGTGCCGCGTTCTTTGGGGCTACTGCTTCATCGACCTACGCTGCAGAAGACCTTGGCGATGCTGAGGCAGGGAAAGCCGTGTTCGCCAAATGCAAAGGCTGTCATCAGGTTGGAAAGGGGGCCGAAAACAAAATCGGTCCGCATCTGAATGGGATTTTTGGGCGCAGGGCAGCTGGTCTGGATGGCTTTAGCTATTCCAAAAGCCTTGCGCGCGCGGGTAGCTCGGGTCTGGAGTGGCACGCTGACACACTGTCTGCGTACATCGAAAACCCACGTGCATTCGCGTCAGGCACCAGGATGAGTTTTGGTGGCCTGAAAGACCCGGAAGACCGCGCCAACGTGATCGCCTATTTGCGGGATTTTTCCGACAATCCTCAGGACATCCCAGAAGCGGACCCGACGGCGAAGGGCACGGATCATTCTATCGACCCCGCGATCTTGGCGATTCAAGGAGATCCGGAGTACGGCGCATATCTCAGCAGCGAATGTACAACGTGCCATCAGATCGACGGAGGCGATGAGGGCATTCCCTCGATCGTGTACTGGCCTGACGAAGACTTCGTGGTCGCCATGCACGCATATAAAGACAAACAGCGGCCACATCCGGTCATGCGAATGATTGCCGGACGGCTGAGCAATGACGAGATCGCGGCATTGGCTGCCTACTTCAATAATCCATAGTGACGGTGTCCAAGAGGAGGAATCGCGATGACGCTAAATAGACGAGTATTTCTTGGAGCCGCCGGGGTGGTAGCAGCCGGGTTATCGGCACCGATGGTGTTGGCGCAAGGCAAACCACGCGTGGTAATTGTCGGCGGCGGTGCGGGCGGTGCAACTGCTGCGCGCTACATCGCAAAAGACAGCAGGGGTGAGATCGACGTAACGTTGATCGAGCCGTCGCGGACCTATTACACCTGTTTCTTCTCAAACCTGTATCTGGGAGGGTTTCAGGAGCTTTCGGACATTGCCCACAGCTATGGCACGCTTGCCGCGAACTACGGCATCAACGTGGTGCATGATTGGGCCACAGGGGTGGATCGCGATGCCAAGACTGTGTCCTTGGCAGGTGGCGGGTCCGTTCCATATGACAAGCTGATCCTGAGCCCGGGTATCGACTTTGTTGATGGTGCGGTCGAGGGCTGGGACGTCTCGGCGCAAAATAAAATGCCGCATGCGTACAAGGCTGGATCTCAGACCGAGCTTCTCAAGGCGCAGATCATGGCAATGCCCGAAGGCGGTACATTTGCAATGGTCGCGCCACCGAACCCGTACCGTTGCCCACCCGGACCGTATGAGCGGGTTTCAATGGTTGCGCATGTTCTGAAGGCGAACAACCCGACAGCAAAGATCATCGTTGCCGACCCGAAACCGAAGTTTTCCAAGATGTCATTGTTCCAAGAGGGTTGGGCCAACCACTACGAAGGAATGGTTGACTGGATCGGCGAAGATTTCGGCGGCGGCAATGTCGCCGTAAACCCGGATGCAATGACCGTTACTATCGACGGCGAAGAAACCAAGGTCGATGTCTGCAACGTGATCCCAGCGATGAAAGCCGGACGCATTGCGGAAATGGCAGGGGTGACCGATGGCAACTGGGCACCCGTGAACGCCGCGGATATGTCCTCCAAAGCCGACCTGGATATCTACGTTCTTGGTGACGCCAGCCAACAGGGTGACATGCCCAAATCCGGCTTCTCGGCCAACAGTCAGGCGAAAGTCTGTGCGAATGCCGTGCGAGGTGCGTTGACCGGGTCCAAAGTGTTTCCGGCCAAGTTCTCCAACACCTGCTGGTCGCTCATCGACACCGATAATGGCGTCAAGGTTGGCGCAACTTACGAAGCGACTCCCGAAAAGATTGCCAAAGTGGACGGCTTTATCAGCCAGACCGGCGAAGATGCGGACTTGAGAAAAGCAACTTATGAAGAGTCGCTGGGTTGGTACGCTGGTATCACTTCAGACATGTTCGGTTAAGGTATTCAGGAGCTTTGACTGGTGTCAAAGACCTTGATGAGCAATCTGAGAAGATGCGGCTCAAGAGGAGGATTAAAATCATGAAACACTTTATCGCTGTAGCCGCTTTTTCCACTGTTCTGGCGAGCCATGCGTTTGCAGAGGAGATCATCACCGCCCCATTTGACGGCAGTTTTGATGATGCAACCTTCGCCGTCGAGTCCGCGATTGTCGGACAGGGGCTGGTCATCGACCATGTAAGCCACGTAGGCGACATGTTAAATCGTACGGGCGCTGATGTCGGCAGTGACAAGCAGATATTTGCGGCCGCAGACATCTTCATTTTCTGCTCGGCAAAAACCTCGCGCGAGGTGATGGAAGCCGACCCTATGAATATCGGATTCTGCCCCTACGGGATTTTTGTAGCCGAGGACGACAGTGGCGTGATGGTGGGATATCGAGGCTACCCTGACGGGCCAATGCAAAAGGTTCAGACTCTGTTATCCGAGATCGTCGAAGAGGCCGTAGGGAATTGAAATGAACTATCAGCAGTTTTTTCGTGATCAACTGGACCAGCTTCAAGATGAAGGGAACTATAGGGTCTTTGCGGATCTCGGAAGGCAATGCGGTGCATTCCCGACCGCGCGCAATTACGCAGAAGACGGTCCCGAAAAAGTCACTGTCTGGTGCTCAAATGATTATCTTGGCATGGGTCAACACCCCTGCATTCTTGCAGCAATGCACCAAGCGATTGATGAGTGTGGTGCCGGGGCGGGTGGTACGCGGAATATCTCTGGAACCACTCATGAGCACGTTTTGCTGGAACAGGAACTAGCCGACTTGCACTGCAAAGAGGCGGCATTGCTATTTACGTCCGGCTACGTTTCAAACTGGGCGGCTTTGGGAACTTTGGCCTCCCGCATTCCTGGTATCACCGTACTGTCAGACGAGTTGAACCATGCCTCGATGATTGAGGGAATTCGCCACAGCCGTTGTCAAAAGCGGATCTGGAAGCACAATGATATTGCAGACCTTGAAAGGCAGCTTGCTGACATACCAGCCAACGCACCAAAGCTCATTGCGTTCGAAAGCGTCTATT
Source organism: Ruegeria sp. CDSA241 (assembly GCF_059611265.1). Lineage (NCBI taxonomy): Bacteria > Pseudomonadati > Pseudomonadota > Alphaproteobacteria > Rhodobacterales > Roseobacteraceae > Ruegeria > Ruegeria sp. CDSA241. The sequence continues at coordinate 39,181 of NZ_JBXWPF010000001.1, read as the reverse complement.
CCATGGATGGTGATATCGCGCCAGTTGCCGAGATCTGTGATCTGGCGGATCGCTATGGCGCGATGACCTATTTGGATGAGGTTCACGCCGTAGGGCTTTATGGACCGCGCGGCGGTGGCATCGCCGAACGTGAAGGCCTGATGGATCGCCTAACCGTTATCGAGGGGACATTAGGCAAAGCCTTCGGTGTCGTCGGTGGATACATCGCGGCGTCGAAAGAGCTTGTGGACTTCGTCCGGTCCTTTGCCAGCGGGTTTATCTTTACCACTGCATTGCCTCCGGCCGTAGCCGCAGGTGCGGCAGCCTCGGTTCGGCACCTGAAGCAAAGCAATGCGGAACGATATCTGCACCAGCAGCGAGTGCGCGAAGTTCGAGACAGGCTGGACGAACTGAGTATTCCCCATACTCCGAACCCAAGTCACATCATTCCGGTCATGGTCGGCGATCCGGTTAAGTGTCGCTTCATCTCTGATGTACTGATGCGTGACTATGGAATTTACATCCAGCCGATCAACTATCCAACCGTTCCCAAGGGAACGGAGCGTCTACGGATTACACCGTCGCCGATGCATTCTACTGAAGACGTGGATCGACTGGTATCTGCATTGGGTGAGTTGTGGACGCAATGCCAGTTGGCGCGCAGGCCAATGGTCGCGCAATGACAACTTGACCGAAGACAAGGATGCACACGCTACGAAGTGAGAGTTTCTGTTGATGGAGAGACTCATCGATCTGTTGGGAGACTCTGGCGCCTTGGCATTTGCCGGAGTGCTCGTCGGTATCTTGTTTGGCGTGACGGCTCAGAAGTCTCACTTTTGTTTAAGAGCGTCGGCAGTCGAAGTCGCCGAAGGCGAGTTAGGTCCCCGCTTGGCCGTTTGGCTGATCGCCTTCACCACTGCGCTAGCCTTGGTGCAGGTGCTTATCGCGTTTGAGTGGCTAGACCTTTCCGAGACACGTGCAATCGCGTCGACAGGTAGCCTGAGCGGCGCGGTAATTGGTGGAGCGATGTTCGGCGCAGGCATGGTTCTGGCGCGTGGATGTGCATCTCGCCTTTTGGTATTAGCCTCCTGCGGTAATCTGCGCGCCCTGGTTACGGGGTTGGTTTTGACCTTAGTGGCTCAAGCCGCCTACACAGGTGTTCTTAGTCCCGCCCGCGAGTTGCTGTCTGGTATCTGGGCTGTCCCAGGAGGCGCGCCGCGTGATCTTTCAGAAATACTTGGGTTCTCGCCAACGGTTTATACAGCCGTTGCAGCGTTGGGATTGGTGTCGGCCATTGTCTTTGCGTCCCACCGGAAAGTCGCGCCTATAAGGATCATAGCGGCCGCAGGAGTTGGCCTGGCTGTGGCGCTCGGCTGGTTGATAACATTTGCCATCGCGCAAGCATCTTTTGAAGTCGTGCCTGTGTCTTCAGTCACGTTTACCGGACCGGCCACGGACACACTAATGGCGTTGGTTGCAAGTCGAAACGTTGTGTTGTCCTTCGGTATCGGCCTTGTCCCAGGCGTAGTAATTGGTGCGGCAGGCTCAGCCTTGACTGCAGGGGAGTGGAGGATCGAACGATTTGGCTCGGAAACTCCGATGGAACGCTACCTCGTAGGGGCTGTTCTCATGGGGTTTGGGGCCATGCTGGCGGGAGGTTGCGCGGTGGGTGCCGGGCTTTCAGGAGGGTCCGCCCTGTCATTGACCGCATGGGTTGCCGTATTTTTCATGTGGGTCGGGGCGATCAGCACGCATAGATTATTGATGCTAATCCCTGTTCCGCAACATTCCTGAGCTACTCGAATTCCATCTGTTCGAAAACGCGCCCTGCATTTTTCGTGGCCAGTTCTTCAAACGTGTCCAGGTTGGCGTAAGGTGACTGATCGACGTAGTAAGCCTCAGCCAGATCACCTCCTGCATCCATATGCTCTTGAATCTTGCCGCGCAGATATATCAGGTAGTCGCGTGTATAGCGGCGCACCTGATCCATGTTCGTAGGATGGCCGTGTCCCGGTATCACATAAGTGGCATCTAAAGCTTCGAATTCGGTGTCCCAAGTTTCAAGCCAATCCGCTGTATAGGTGTCTTGAAAGATTGGCAGCATGCGTTCGTGAAACGCCATGTCTCCCGCAATGACAAGGCTTTGGTTCGGCAACCAGATCGAGATATCGCCGGGACTATGGGCAGGGCCGAGGTACTTTGCCTCAATCCGGAATTCACCCATCTCAACCACGTATTCATCATCGAATGTCTCGGTTGGGCCGGCCAGGAATGTTCCGTCTGCCTTGTCCTGATTGTATCGCTGCATTCCTTGCAGAATTTGCAGGCCATATTCCTCGAATTCAGCCGCTGCTTCTGAATGTGCGATGATCGGAATGCCGAGTTCTGACCAGTAAGCGTTGCCAAGCATCGCGTGCCCCTGGCCATTCTCGTTGAAGACAAGTCTGACAGGCTGATCCGTGATGGCCTGAATTTCCTTGTGAAGCGCTTCGGCAAGGACATAGGCTGCACCGCCGTTTATGACGACTACACCTTCACCGGTTACAATGAAGCTGAGATTGTTGTTGTGACCAGAGTTTTCGTAGGTTGGTGGTGCGGTTGCGCCAATGGCGGAATAGACGCCAGGGAAATACTCGACCGGTTTGGAATACAGCACGCTTTGCGGATATTGGTCTGCAATTTCCTCGCTTGCCCAAGCTGGTGCGGCCAAGGCCAAGGCAATCGCAAGCGTTCGTATCATGTTGGTTCTCCAATGAACTTATACGCAGAGCCAGTTTTTTCGACCCGGCCGATTCCACCATTCGGCAGGTGGAAGCCAATTATCTTCATTTGCTCGCGAGAAATCTCATCTAGCAGCAAACTACGAGTTGCTGCAGCTGTCTGTGGATCCTGATCCGTACCACTGTGCCAATCAGGCCGTTCAAAAGCTACGTGTGGATTTCCCAACGCATCGCCGACAATCATCACGGATTCACTGCCGCTGCGGATTTCAAACGCCATGTGGCCGGGTGTGTGCCCAAAGCTTGCACGGGCGGCAATGCCTGGAAAGATCTCTTGTCCGTCGTCAAAGAACGCCACCTGATCCTCAATTTCTGCCATCCGGCGCTTCGCGCCTACAGCGAACGCAGCGCGATCTTCTCCTATTGAATCTACCGTTGAAGGGTTCCACCAATAATCCCACTCTTTACGGCCAAAGTGATGCGTCGCGTTGGGGAAAAGCAGGTCGTCGAAGTCATCCAAAATGCCCCAGATGTGATCCGGGTGCGCATGGGTGAAAACCACGTGTGAAACGTCTTCGGGCGACAGGCCGATTGTTTCAACAGTTTCCAAAAGTTTGCCAGACGTGGGCATGAAATCCGGCCCAGCTCCGACATCGAATAGCACCGTGTTTTTACCATCACGATAGAGCGCCACGTTGCACTCTGGCTCGTACTTGGTCGCGTCCACTCGATTGCGATTCAGAAGCTGCTCGAGTTCTTCTTTCGGCATGTACCCAAAGACCATTTCCGGTGGCAATGACAGGTACCCGTCTGATACGGTTGAAATCCGAGCTGAAGAGCCGAGTTGCAACTCGGCCCTCACGATCCTGGATTGAGTGCCAAGCATCCCAAGGCAAGCGGCGCTGTACAAGAAAGTGCGGCGAGAAAATGCATTTCCATCCATACACAATCAATAAAATGAATGTTATTATTTGTAAATGGAGAAAGAAAGGCTGTGTGTGCAAAGCTGCTTTCGTCTTGATCACTAAGAAGTCTACTCAACTTCTTCGGTACCGGCGGGTAAGTTAGCGATTACACCGGTGCCCCTGAGAGCCTGCATCTCAACTCTTGGAGCGAACTGGGACTGGTTGCGGCGTGTGGCGTTTCCCGCTTTTTCGTGACGATTCCCAGTTCTTTTTGAACACAAAATTCGTCTGCTGTTACCCAAAATGCCACCCAAACCATGTTTGCGGTACGTGAGAGCAACGCTGAGTTCACGTTTTTAACTGATATGTTATGGGGTTTTGGTAGCGGAGGAGGGACTTGAACCCCCGACACGCGGATTATGATTCCGCTGCTCTAACCAACTGAGCTACTCCGCCATGAGTGAATGGCGATTTAAGGGAGGGGTTGGGGAGGGTCAAGAGGGAAATGGCGCCTTTGTTGGGAATATTTTAGCTGGGACTAATCCGAATTCGGCACAACCGTCGCCCTGGGTTCTGTATTTTGTACCACGCCGCGAATGAAGTTGTTGCAGATGTCCGGGACTGTCAGGGGGATCATATGGCCCAGCCCTTCGATCTGTTCAAAACTCAGACCAAACGCTTGCATTGATTCACCGTGTTGCGTGGCTGACAAGAGCGCATCCTGTGCTCCAAACAATATGGAGCCAGGCACTTTCAGGTCGCCATAACGGGCGACCTGCGCCGGCATGCTCTGTTCAATCCCGATCACATCCTGTGAGGCGCTGATAAACGCGGATGGACGCATCCCCAAAGCGCCGCCGGCGCGGTCCAGAAAGTCTTGGGGCGCGGGTTCTGGCGCAAAAGCCGCGCTAAGGGTGTGCGGTGCGGTTTTTGCGGCCAGCGGGACGGCAATCGTGTTGCCGATCAGACTGCGCAGCCATTCTGTCCGGATTTCAAGCGGTTTGAACACGGCGGGCGGCCCGGGCATCGCCTGAGTAAGCGGAGCTAGCAGGGCCAGCGCTTTGATCTTGTCCGGGTAATCCAGCGCCATCGCCAGAGAAACCGCGCCACCCAGCGAATGGCCGACCAGAATTGGGTTGCTGACCCCCTTTGCCTCTAGAAATTCATGTATCATGCGGCCCTGTTCGGGCAACCGCCCAAGCTCTGCCGTCTCACGAGTTGAGTATCCGCAACCGGGGCGATCCACGGCAATGACGTGAAAATCCTCGGCCAGTTTATCCATCAAGGCGTAGGTGAAATGTTGCAACTGCCCGGCCAGCCCATGAATGAGCACAACCGTCTGATTGGAAGGGTCGCCCTTTTCCACATAGTGGATATTGCCGCCGCGCACGGGAATGATAACCCCCGGTTGTGGGACACGCATCCGGCCGTCACGGGTCAGCTTGCGTGTCCAAAGATTCATCGCAACAAGAAACAGCGCAATGAACAGCGCAATAGTCAGGAAGATTGTCATCAGCCTATCCTCTGGATGGAGCAGATCAGATTACTGACCGGATAGCGCCACAACCCGAAGGCAATGTCCACAGCTCGCTTAAAGGATCTAATGCGGACTGGGTTAGCCGCGCAAGATCGTCCCAGTTGGATCAAAGGGCGGTTCTTTCAGGATCGTTGCCCTATGCGGGCGCCCTAATACCATGACCTCGACCCTATCGCCGGCCTCGGCACCCGAAACATAGCCCAAGGCCAGCGACATACCCACGGAATAGCCATAAGCGCCCGATGTCACCCGACCGATTCCGCGCCCGTCCATGAAAATGGGTTCGCCTCCGGTCGCGTCAGCGTTCGAAGCTGCGGTGTCGGCTTCGTCCAGATGCAGCAGGACAAGCTGCTCTCTGGCCGGAGAGGTCATGGCAGAATTGGCGGCATCTTTGTTTAGGAACGATTTGTCGAATTTGCACAACCGGTCCAAACCGACCTCGTGTGGCCAGTATTCGGGGCTGTATTCGCGCCCCCAAGACCCATAGCCCTTTTCGATCCTCAGCGACATCAGTGCGCGGCTGCCAACTGGGCCTGCGCCGAACTCTTTTCCGGTCTCGATCAGCGCCTCATACAGGCGGAGCTGATCTTTCGCGGCGCAATGCACCTCCCAGCCCAGATCGCCGGTGAAGGAGACACGCAGCGCCAGGACCGCAATTCCGGCGATTTCGATCTGTTGCGAGCGCATGAAGGGGAAATCCTCGGGGCTGAGCGAGGTATTCGTAAGCCGTTGCAGGATTTCCCGCGATTTCGGGCCAGCCACGTTAAAGCCGCAAGTCTCTTCGGTGCGGCTTTCGAAACGGGTGCCATCGGGCAGAGGAACCTGTTTGAAGAACCGTTTGTGATAGCGCTCGGCCATGCCCGAGCCGATGATCCAGAATTCGTCGTCGGCCACGCGGGTCACGGTGAAATCGCCGGCAATACCTCCCCGTTTTGAGATCAGCGGGGTCAGGCAGGATCGACCAACCGATCTCGGCATGGAATTTGCGAATACGGCATTAAGCCAACCCTCGGCTCCCGGACCTTTGCAAACATATTTGGCAAAGTTTGAGATGTCGATGATCCCGGCCCGATCGCGCAGCATCCGGCATTCCGCGCCCACCGGTTCCCACCAGTTCTGGCGTATGAATCCGTTGGTGTCCGTGGCGCCGGGCGCCTCTGCGAACCACAGCGGGTGTTCCCATCCGACATTCAGGCCAAAGACGGCACCCATGTCCTTTTGCCTGTCATAAATCGGGCGGGTCCGGGCAGGGCGTCCTGCGCTGCGTTCTTCATTTGGGAAGTGGATGGCAAAGCGGTGTGAGTACTGATCCTGCACGCGGGCCTTGGTGAAATCTTTCGTAGCCCATGTGTCGAACCGCGCCACGTCCCAGGCGAACATGTCGTATTGGGTTTCGCCTTCGATGATCCACTGCGCCGCCATCAGGCCCATGCCACCCGATTGCGAGAATCCCGGGATGATGCCGTTGCAGCAGAAATAGCCGTCGACCTCGGGCACTGGTCCCATCAGAACGTTGGCATCCGGTGACCAGATCATCGGTCCGTTGATGACCCGTTTGATCCCGGCGTCGCCCACGGCAGGTACGCGTTCGATGGCGTTCATCATATTCTCTTCGATCCGCTCCAGATCGTCGGGAAACAGATCATGGGCAAAATCCAAGGGTGTGCCGTCTTCGGCCCAGAATTTCATATCCTTTTCATAAGCCCCCACCAAAAGGCCCTGACCTTCCTGCCGCAAATAGTACTCTCCATCGCGGTCACTGACCGAGGGCAGGCGGGTATCATGCGCCGCGACGTCAGCCATGGTTTCGGTGACGAAATACTGATGCTCGGTCGGTTGCAGGGGTAGCTCGATCCCGGCCAACATGGCAACTTCGCGGCCCCAAAGACCGGCGGCATTCACAACCCACGGCGTTTGGATGTCCCCCTTAGGGGTGCGTACGATCCAGGTGCCGTCTTCTTGCTGATCTGTCGCAGTGACCGGCGTAAAGCGGTGGATTTCGGCCCCACGCTGGCGCGCGCCGACAGCGTAGGCGTTGGTGACCCCCGAGGGATCAACATTACCGCCATCAGGTTCGTACATGACACATCGGATGCCATCGTAATTGACCAGCGGGTTCAGACGCTGCGCCTCTTCGATGCTGATCTCATAGAAATTCATCCCGTACAGCTTGGCCTTGGCGGCCTGCAGCCTCAGCTGGTGCTCGCGCTCTTCGGTTTGGGCCAGATATAACGAGCCGGGCTGGAACACGCCGCAGCTTTGGCCGGTTTCAGCCTCAAGCTCTTTGTACAGCGTCATCGTATAGTGTTGGATGCGGCTGATATTGGTGCTGTCATGCAGTCCGTGGATGTTCGCCGCCGCGTGCCAGGTCGAGCCGGATGTCAGTTCATCCCGTTCCAACAGCACCACGTCTGACCACCCCGATTTGGTCAGGTGATACAGGATCGAGCACCCAATCACACCACCGCCGATTACCACTGCCTGTGCATTTGTCTTCATGAGTCTGTCATCCAAAATTTTGGTCTTGTCGTCATGTGTTACCAGTACTGAACCCAAGACAACGGGTTTAAATTTCACGTGGGATTGAACAGATATAAACCAAGGTTAGTCTCCGATGCCCACCACTATGCACGTCCATACTCGACCAGTCTGTGGTTCAATTCATCTGTTTCAGAGGCCCCGGCTTCCAGGGCGAATATAAAGGCGTGGGTCAGGTAAAAACAGGCCGCGTCGATATCTTGCACCGCTTCGCATTCATCTGCTGCAATAGTGTAATAGCGGACCAACGCGGCAGGATCATCATGATCATGCGCCTCAAGTAGCAAGCGATCCAGTTCTGTTCTGTCCATCGGGTCTCCGTCGCGTCTGGCCAGTCGTGCGTGGCCAGACAGCTGGTTCAGTCGGCGCGACCGCTTTCAATCTGTGTCGCAACCCAGTGATGGAAATTATGGGTCGGACCATCCATCACCGGAGAGAACCGACCGCCGTCGAACAACATTCCGTGCCGACCCTTTTGCATCCCTTCAACAACGAACACATCCTCTTCAAACACAGTTTTCCATTGCTGGGCGTTTGCCGCCCTCAGGCCATCATGTTCAGGTGTGTCTTCGATGCTTTTGGCATAATAAAGCTCGATATGCTCAACGGTATTTTCGTGATCAACCGGTTCCAGGACAATGGCAAAGGCATGGTCACGCTGCACACCCAAAAGAACATTCGGATACACGGCCACATACTCTGCACCCTCATTCCATCGATCGCTGAGCCCGTCGAAATCGGCGAATGTGGTGCCGTCATGGTCAGTGAGTTGTCGATAGACAAGCGTGCCTTGACCGGAATAGTGCCCGCGCACTTCGATGTTATAGTGATCCTCAAGTCGCGAATAGCTGTTCAGGCCGGGATGCACCCAGGGCAGGTGATAGCTTTCGCAATAGTTCTCAACCGCCAGCTTCCAGTTGGTCTTGACCTCCAACTTGAACGAAGAGGCCTCACCGCCGTGATGTACTGGTTGATCAAACTCTTTCCAGCGTTCCAATAGGGCGGCGTGCGCCTCTTCGAATTCGGGTGCATTGCCGTCCACATTCACAAAGACCACGTCCCGCCAGACATAAGAGCGAATACGGATCAGGCCCAGAGATTTGCGATCCACGTCCTCATGGGTGTTGTGACCGGCGCCGCCAACATGTGGCGTCGCACGCAGCTCTCCCTTCAGGCTGTAGCACCAGCTGTGATAGGGGCAACGGATCGCGCCACTTATCTTGCGAGGGGTATCGACAAGGATCATCCCGCGGTGACGGCAGGTATTTTGAAATACGCCAACCTCACCATCCCGATCCCGCACGATTAGTAAAGGCATGCCTAGGAAATCGACCGGCATGGCATCGCCTTCCTCGGGCACGTCTTTGCCAAAGCCGATCCCGGACCAGTTGGCGTACAAAACCGATCTACGCTCTTCGGCGAAAAGTGCCGGGTCGATATAGTGTTCGTTTGGCAGGCCGTTTGCGACATTCACATCGACCAGAACGGAAGACAACGCAGTATGCTTGTTCATCGGGCTCTCCTGCAGGTGTTGTTTGGTCTCTATTGGCGGATACGCTGGCATCCACTCAATATCAGAAAACCTCATCACAGGGTGATTTCACCTAAACCGAACCGTCCTGAACCTCTTGAATGATCCAATCTTTCAGCGCCCGGGCACTTTCGGACAAGTCTTCATCCAAGCGGCCAACCAGATAAAACTGGTTTGGAGCGATCTGGAGGTGGGGCCCGATTGCCACCAGCTTTCCCGATTGCAGCATGGGTTGGATCAAGCGTTGCCATCCAAGAACCAGCCCGGCCCCCTTACGCGCCCGCTGGAGGGCTACCGAATAGCTGTTCACACGAGAATCGATCGGAATGGTTCCCGTGTACCCGAGTTGTTGAAACCATTCGGGCCAAGTGGTCCAGCTGCGGTCTTCAGAGTCCAGATGTATCAGTCGTTCAGCGGCGAGATCTTCAAGGCTTGCACCGGCCAACCGATCCGCCACCTCTGGGCAGGCGACGGGGACCAGACAATCCCGAAACAGAGGAGTGTGCGAAAGGTCACCGTTGCCGTCCCGGCCGTAGCGAATAAAGAAATCGATATCCGGCCGATCCCGAAATGGTCGATCCTGTGAAAGCTGGTCAACATTTACTTCAGGCATTTCGCGCCAGAACCGGATTACCGATGGCGACAACCAAAGAGCAGCCACTGCAGTGGTTGATCCTACGGTTACCTTTTCGACGGTGGCACGGTCGCGGATTGTTGCCAGTGTTTTTGAGATGCGGGTAAACGAAGAAGCCAGCGCGTCATACAGCGCTTTGCCGTCTTCCGTCAGTTCGACCCCTCGGTGTTTGCGCTGGAACAAGGCGGTGCCAAGATCACCTTCCAACGCTTTGATCTGATGACTGACCGCGCCCGGCGTTACCGACAGTTCTTCAGCCGCATTCTTAAAGCTTAGATGGCGCGCAGCGGCTTCGAAGGCCGACAGCGTGGTGAGTGGCGGCAGATTATAGTGGCGTCTGGACATGACAGGTGTAGCCGTTGGTGGTCTTCAGGTTAATTCTTCTCACTCAAATATTGGACTTTTTAAGATTGTGCGCCAGAAGAAATTTTCCAAAACGATGATGTTGAGTGCCGTGTTTCCGATACGTGCGGTAAAGATCAGGCAATGTTTCTGTGACGACCGGGTTTGGTGTCAGCCAGTTCATTGACGATTCTTATGCCATCACCGACATGGAGTGGATCATGGATATGGGCGGAGATGATCCCGCGCTAAGCATGGCAGAACTGATAGCAGGTCTGGTCGTCATCATGGGTCTGTAGATCATTTCGGCGGTTTCGGGTGCGGGTCGCTTCTTGCAAACATGTATCGCAATTAGTGAGGCTTGCTTTGACCAAATACCGCAATCTTTTGGGGAGGATTGGAGGATCGCCCTGTGAATATGCGTACCATGACCCGAACCGGTGGCCGTGCGGCCCGGCGCGCGCTGCGCTCTGCTCCGAATTTCGAGATGTTGCCCGGCCTGACCCGAGGCATCCCCCTATGCGAGGTGATGGACGGCAGCCAGATCGACAGGATCGACAGCGCCTCAATGGATATTCTCGAGAATGTCGGTGTTCAGTTTCGCGATGCAATCGCACTGGAGGATTGGAAAAAAGCTGGCGCAAAGGTCGAGGGCGAACTGGTCTATCTGGACCGGGGCCTGGTCCGAGAGCTGATCGCCACCATTCCCAGCACCTTCACTTATCATGCTCGCGATCCGAACAAGAACGTGCGACTGGGCGGACGGCACTCGATCTTTGTGCCGATGACCGGCGCGCCCTTTCTGCGCGATCTCGATGACGTGAGGCGCAATCCGACGCTCGATGATCTGGCAATGTTCCACAAACTAAGCCACATGCTGCCGGCGATGCATTCCTCGGCGCATCACATTGTCGAACCTTACGACCACCCGATCAGTCAGCGACATCTGCGGATTACCTATTCGTCGATGAAACATTCGGACAAGACGTTCATGGGTATGACCACCTCGCCCAGAAACGCCGAAGACGTCATTGAGATGTGTGCGATCCTGTTCGGGGAAGATTTCATTGAAGATCATCCGGTCACCACGGGCAACTGCAACGGAAACTCTCCGCTGGTCTGGGACGAAACGATGCTGGGCGCGATGCGGGCCTTTTCTCGCCGCAATCAGCCTGTGTTGTGCTCGCCCTTTGTTTTGGGCGGGGCCAATACGCCCGCATCGGTTCCCGCCACCGTGGCGCAATTGAACGCCGAAGCACTGAGCGCGCTGGCCTATACCCAAGTCATTCGCAAAGGTGCTCCGGCGATTTACGGGCACTACCTGTCGACGGTGTCGATGAAATCAGGTGCCCCGATGGCCGGCACGCCCGAGATCAGCCTGATGAACTTTATGATCGGGCAGATGGCCCGGTTCTACGACGTTCCATGGCGCACCTCGAACACGCTGGGTGGGGCCAAGACATTTGATGCGCAGGCCGGGTACGAATCCGCCACGACGCTGCAGGCGGTTCTTCATTCCGGTGCGAACTATATTTGGCATTCGGCTGGCTGGAATGAGGCTGGGATGCATTGTTCCACCGCCAAGTTCATTGTCGATGCTGAACAATGTGCGATGGCTTATCGCATGGCAGAAGGCCCGCAATGGGATGATTTCGACCAAGCTCTTGCCGCCATTCCAGAGGTCGGTCCAGGCGGGCACTATCTGGGTCATCCGCACACGCAGGACAATTTTCAAACGGCGTTTTTCATGCCCGAGATGTTCGACAATAACTCGATTGAGCAATGGGTGGCAGAAGGCGGGTTTGAGATCACTGAGCGCGTGTTGAAGCACGCGCGCAAGCTGCTGGCCGAATACCAGGAACCGACACTGGACGTGGCCAAAAACGAGGCCCTGCTGGACTATATTGCCCGGCGAGAACGGGAAATTCCCGCCGCTGACGAGCTGAACCAAACCTATTAAAGATTTCGCCTTGGACCTATCCCGACTGCATTGTCGGGTGGGTTTCTATTTAGCACTCGGAGGGAAAATGGAGCTGACGGGCAAAACAGCGCTCATCACAGGGGCTGCGGGCGGCATCGGATCTGCTATTGCACAGCGGATGCGGCAGGCAGGGGCACGAGTTGCGGTTGCGGACGTTTCGGTTGAGGGTATCGAAGCCGACGCCCATTTGCCCGGCGATTTGCGCGAGAGCGCTTATGCAGATGCATTGCCGCAACATGCGGCGGATGCGCTGGGCGGGCTGAATATCGTTGTCAACAATGCGGGGGTAATCACCCGCGGAGCGGTGACCGAGACCTCGGATACCGACTGGGCATTGTCGCTGGGCGTGAATGTCGAGGCGCCCTTTCGCATCTGTCGCGCCGCAATCCCGATCATGGCGGCGCGTGGTGGTGGCGCCATCGTGAACACCGCGTCATGCTGGGGCCTGCGCCCTGGGCCGAACCACGCGGTCTATTGCATGACCAAGGCAGCCATTGCGTCGTTGACACAATGCATGGGTATGGACCACGCGCATCAGGGCATCCGCATTAACGCCGTATGCCCGAATGAAGTAAACACGCCGATGCTGCGGTCGGGGTTTGAAAAACGCGGCTTTGATCCGGATACTGCCGTGGCCGAGCTGGGCCGGACGGTGCCCTTGGGGCGTATCGCCGAGCCCGAGGATATTGCTGATGTGGTGATGTTTCTTGCCTCGGACGCCGCGCGCTATGTGTGCGGGGCATTGCTGGAAGTGAACGGAGGAAAACCGGTTTCATGACGCGATTTACCGGCAAAACCGCGCTGGTCACGGGCGGGCGCAGCGGTATCGGACGCGCCATCGCGGAACGTTTGCAACACGAAGGTGCACGGGTCTTTACCGCGCAACGTGGGAGCGATCCGGAATTCGAAGGGTTCGAGGCCGATTTCAGAGATCCCCTCAGCCCGCAAACGGTGGTCAATCAGGTCGTTGATCAGGCCGGGCGATTGGACATTCTGGTCAATAATGCAGGCATGATGCAGGAAGCCGGCGTCGAGCAGATGAGCATTGCGGACTGGCAGCGCACGCTGACAGTCAACCTCACGGCCCCGTTCCTGCTGATCAAGGCGGCGCTGCCCCATTTACGACGGGCCGGCGGGGCGATTGTCAATATCGGCTCGATTGAGGGGCTGGGCAGCAATCCCGGCCATGCCGCCTATTGCGCATCCAAAGCCGGGTTGCATGGTCTGACACGAGCGGTGGCCGTGGATCATGGGGCAGAGGGCATTCGTTGCAACGCCGTGGCCCCTGGCTGGATCGACACCGAGTTGAACGTGGATTTCATCGCCTCAATGCCGGACCCGGAGACATTTCACGAGGATATCAAGCGCATACACCCCGTTGCCCGAACCGGAAGCCCACAAGAGGTTGCGGCGCTCGTCGCCTTCCTGGCGTCGGGTGATGCCAGCTTTATCACCGGGCAGGTCTACACAGTAGACGGAGGCCGCATGGCCAAGCTGAGCCTGCCCTGATCACTCGTCCCGCGCGCGCCATTCTTTCCAGCGCAGCACCGCATTGGCACCGATCTCGCGGAATGGCTTTGGGGGTAGGCGTTTGGGTTGACCCTGGGCGTCGAAATACCGGGTGATATTCGAGCTGTGGCCGCAGGCGCGTTCTGCCGCCGCGATACCGGTCAGGGTGCCGCGCGCCGTGCCCAGCCCGTTCTGGACACAGCCAGAAATTACGCCCTGTTCGACCTCTCGTGCGACGGCGACGCCGTTCAGGCTGAGGCAGAGATGACCGGCCCAGCGATATTGCATGTCCAGCCCCGCCAACTGCGGAAATCGCTGGTCGAATTTGCGCTGCATCACCCGCGAGGCGCGCGCCAGATCACCAGCAGTCGAGGTCATGCCCGGGCGCAAGGCCGCGCAGGTACGAGTTATGATCCGATTGCCGCCCTGTGCCGTATCAATGCGCCGCAACGTTGTACCCAACGGATCAGATGGTGTGACACTCCAGCGGGGTTGCCCCCCCAGCCGCGACAGTACTTCGGCGTCCAGCTCCGGGGTCATTGCCGCAAACAGGAACAGCTGCATCAGGCGGTCACGCTCGATCCCAAAGCTTTCCAGATGCCCGTTCACCGTGAGGATGACTGTACCAGTGCTGACGGTACCGCGCGCGGTTTTTACCAGCCACGCACCGCCTTGCTTCTCAAACCCGGTCACGCCAGAGCTCTCGTACAATGCAATGCCATCCTTGATCAGTCCCGCAGCCAGACCACGAATATAGCCTGCTGGTTGCAACATAACCGTGCCGGGCGTGTATAGCCCCGACCGATAGTGGCGCGACCCTGTCAGGGCGTGCATCTGCTGTTGGTCGAGCATTTCACTGGTCTCACCCAAAGTGCTGAGATGATGCGCATAGCTGATATTATGTGCATGTCCCGCCGCGCTCACCGCTCCGTTAACCTTGCCAGCCGGATCAAAGAAATTCGGGTCGATCTGATATTGCTCGACCGCCGATCGGGCAAAATCAATTGCAAGTCGGTTTAGTGTGATCATGGTGCGATCATCCCCCGGCCCGGAATAATTGTCCGAGGCCAGGTCATGTGGCAGATCGATCATAAAACCCGTATTGCGCCCAGCAGCCCCTTCGGCCACGCGGCCAGCCTCAAGCACGATGATCTTTGCGTCGCTTTGCAGCTGCCTCAAACGCTGTGCCGCTGACAGGCCTGCGAAACCGGCACCAACAATCACGACATCCGCCGTCAGATCACCATCCAGTTCTTGGGCTGGGGGTGGATCGCCTAATATGACGCTCCAGGCCGCAGGTCCGCGATGGACTGGCAGGGTTCGGGCGGCATAGCTGCTCAATCCACGGCCTCATCCGCATCGTCGGACAGGTCGACCCAGATGGTTTTTAGCTGGGTATACTGGTCATGCGCATGGATCGAGTTGTCGCGCCCACCAAAGCCAGACTGTTTATAACCGCCAAAGGGCGTGGTGATATCGCCCTCTCCAAAACTGTTTACAGTCACCGTTCCCGCCCGGATCATCCGCGCCCCGCGAATGGCGCGTTTCGCATTGGCTGTGAAGATCGACGCACACAAACCATACTCGGTATCGTTGGCGATCTTGATGGCCTCATCAAAGCTGGAAACCGTGATCACCGAAAGAATGGGACCAAAGATCTCGTCACGTGCCAGGATGGCGTCATTGCCAGGGAGTTCGACTACGGTGGCCTCGACAAAGCCATTGTCCGCTTTGCCTCCGATCACTACGTTTTCGGCCTGATCCAGATATCCGCAGACCTTATCGAAATGAGCTTCGCTGACCATTGCGCCCAATCGTGTTTCCGGGTTCAGAGGCTCGCCGATATTCCATTGCTTTACATGATGGGCGATGCGGTCGAGCAACTCGGCCTTTATGTCCTTGTGGACAATCAGGCGGGACGTGGCCGAGCAGTTCTCACCCATATTCCAGAACGCACCGTTGACGATATGTGCCGCCACGCGGTCCAGATTTTCTGCATCTTCCATCACAATGGCCGGATTCTTGCCGCCCATTTCAAGCACCACCTCTTTGGCGTTGCTTTCCGCCGAATAGCTCAGGAACCGTTTGCCAGTCACGGTTGAGCCGGTGAAGGACACCATATCTATATCCATGTGCCGTCCAATAGGTTCGCCCACCTCGGCACCTGCGCCGGGGACGATGTTCAGGACGCCGCGTGGCAGACCGGCCTCCATCGCCAGTTCGGCCAGCCGCAATGCCGTCAGTGAAGTTTCCTCGGCCGGTTTCACCACCACCGAGCAGCCCGCAGCCAGAGCGGGCCCGATTTTCCATGCCAGCATCAGCAATGGGAAATTCCAGGGCAGGACTAACCCGACAACGCCAATCGGCTCGCGCACGACCAAAGCGATGTGGTCGTCACTGGCGGGCGAGACCTGATCATAGATCTTGTCGATCGCCTCAGCGTGCCATTTCAGGCAATGAATGGTCTCGGGCAGGTCGACGGTCTCGCAGTCAAAGATGGTCTTGCCACTGTCGATACTTTCCATCACCGCCAGTTCACGTGCATTGCGTGTGATTAGTTTGGTCAACCGGATCAGCACATTTTTGCGCTCGGATGGGTGCAGCCTCGACCAGCGGCCATCTTCGAACGCTTCGCGCGCCTTCTCGACGGCAAAATCCACGTCCGCTACACCACAGGCGGCAATGTTGGCCAATTTCTTGTTGGTCGCCGGGTTAACCGTTGTGAAGGACTGCCCTGAAATCGCCGGGCGGTACGCGCCATCAATAAAGGCGCCGGTTGGCAAGGTCAGACCCGCGGCGATGGAGTCGTATTCGTCCTGCGTCAGCAATGTCATACCTTACCCCTCTGCCATGATGTCAGCGATTTTCTGTTTCAGCACGCGCGTCACTTGCTCTAGCGCGCGTTTGTCATCTTTGTTCAAAGATTTCAGCGGCGGTCGAACGGTGCCCGCGTCAATCCCATTCATTGTGACACCATGCTTGATGGTCTGGATGAATTTTCCACCCTGTTCCAATACCCGCATCAAGGGCATCAGCGCCGACATGATCCGGCGGCCCTTGGCATAATTGCCCTCGATTACACAGGCCTGGTATAGCGCCACATGCTCGGCAGGCAGAAAGTTCGAGCCGCCACAGACCCAGAACGGCGCGCCCCAGGCAAAGAACTCCAGCGCCTGATCGTCCATACCGCATCCCAGTTGGATATGCGGATAGTCCCGCGCCAGAAGATGAACCCGGTTGATATCGCCCGAACTTTCCTTGATGCCGCAGAAATTCCTGCTGCGTCCGACGCGGTCCAGGAATTCCTCGCCCATCATCGTGCCTGTGCGGTGAGGATAATTGTACAGCATTACCGGCAGGTCGGCGGCCTTGTCGATGGCCAGCGCATTCAGCGCATTTTCGCGGTCGGTGGGCACCGAATAGGGCGGGCTGGCCAACAGGATCGCATCTGCCCCGATTTCCTTTGCACCCGACGCCAGCGCAACCGAGTCCGACGTCAACATCGCGCCCGTGCCAACAACCAGAGGCAAACGGCCTTTCAGACGCACATGGGTGAACCGCGCCAATTCCAGCCGTTCCTCCACGGTCTGCGCATAATTCTCACCGGTCGACCCGCCCGAGATCAGACCATGCACGCCATTCTTGATCAGAAGCTCGATCACCTGCGCCAGCGCGTCCCAGTTGACGCTGTCATCGGCCTGATAGGGCGTGACCACCGGGGTATAGACCCCCTCAAATTGGAAAATTGGATTCATTCCGTCCTCATGCAGGTTTCGAAAGCGGTGGGAGGCCCATTGGGACATCCAGCGCATCGGGCATCACGAACAGTTCGATCTGATCGCGTGACAGGTTCCAGTGATCTTCGGCCAGCTGCGCAGCAGCCGTTTCATCGCGTGTCTCTATGGCGTCGATGATGGCGTCGTGTTGCTGGCTTGCCTCGGACAGGTTTTCGACCATCCTGCCCGACTGTGGCCGGTAGAAGGTCATGCCGATACGGGCATGGTCAATCAGCAAACGGTTGAAAGAGGGCAATAGATAGACATTGCCCGACATTTCGCCGGTCACTTCGTGAAAGCGGTTATTGGCCAGGGCGCGCTCTTCGGCTGCCCCATCCCGCAGCGCGGCCTTGAATGCCTGCTGTGCGGTTTTCAGGGCTTCAATCTGCACAGGCTTTGCATTCGCCGCTGCCAGTCGCAGGATTGCACCATAGATCATCGGAGCGGCCAGAAAGAAATCGCGCAAGGTGGTATACGACATTTCGGACACGCGCGCGCTGCGGTTTGTTCGCAGGTCCAGATATCCTTCTCCGGCGAGTTGTCGGAAGACTTCGCGTAAAGGCGTTCTCGACAGGCCAAACGCATCGGACAGATGCACCTCGTCCAGATCGGTGCCAGGTTGCAGGCGCAAAGTCAGGATCGAGACCTTCAAGTGCTCGGCCAGCTGCGTTTTGCGGGTTTTTGCGACGTCCTTCATCCGGATCCTCCAGCCCAGTCAGCAAGAATCGATTGGGTTCGATTGCCTCCTTTTTGTATCCGAATAAAATACATATTGTATACATAGAAATTTCGTGCAGCATAATCCAACGACAAAGACTCAGCCAATCCGGCCGAACAAAGTGGAAAACCCTATGACTCAGATGCGGCACATCACCATTGTTCTGATCGAGGAGTTCTCGCATCTCGCCTTTTCCTGTGCCGTCGAACCACTGCGGATCGCCAATCTGGTCAGTGAGAAAACGCTATATGATTGGACGCTGATATCGGAGGACGCAGATCGTGCAGTGTGTTCCAATAAGGTGGTGACACTTGTGCATGGCGGGTTGGGCGATATTCCAAAGACTGATCAGCTGTTTGTCTTGTCGGGCATCCACATGCGCAACCATGTCTCACGTGACCTTCTGGCGACGTTGCGACGCGAACGTGCGCGGGGCACGCCGATCGGGGCATTGTGTTCTGGTGCTTGGCTTCTAGCAGAGGCCGGATTTCTGGATGGCTCTCAGGCTGCGATCCACTGGGAATATCACGATGCGTTTATGGAAGCGTTCCCAGAGGTGAACCTTGTGCGCAGTGTCTTCGTGGCAGACGCGAAACACATCACAGCATCGGGTGGGACGGCAACTGCCGATCTTATGCTGCATCTGATCGGACGCGACCACGGCGAGGAGCTGGCGATCGCGGTTGCAGACCAGATGGTGTATAATGCTGCCCGCAACGCAACGGCCAAACAAAGGGTATCATTGCAATCGCGCAACGGGATGCGTAACGCACATCTGGCTCGGGCTATCCATACCATGCGCGAATGCCTTGAAGCACCGGTTTCTCCGTCAAAGATCGCGGATGATCTTGGCATATCCACGCGCCAGTTAGAGCGGTTATTTGGTAAGTATCTCAACACTTCGCCCAAAAAATACTTTATGGAATTGCGCCTGGAACGCGCGCAAAAGCTTTTGCTTCAGACCGAAGCATCCGTCACCGAGGTCGCCTTGGCTTGTGGCTTTGAAAATCCCGGTCATTTCTCGCGGGTTTATCGATCCAGTTTTGGTGTCACACCGCATTCGCAAAAAAGCAAAATCGACTGACGGAAGGCGGCGGGGGGAGCTGCTCTGCCCTAGGGCGAGCCCGGCCCGGCAGGCGCTCACCCCCTAGTCCCGCTTGTACCCCCTCGTTAAATTCAAACTCGTAAACTGATCAGCAGGATTGACTGTTTGTATTTGGTAAAAAGGGCACAAATTCTGCAAGATCGTGTCAGATGTAAGGGAGTTTAGGGCGACATAAAGGCCCAGATTTCAGCAAAAAATGCGGCCCAAATCCCACACAATTAATAACTCAATTAGCCAAGTTTGTCCTTGAGTTTGCGTTACATATGAAAAATGACTTTTAAGTTTAGCCAAAATACCGGGTATACTTACAAACTATGGCAGAGATTCACATCGGGATGCATTTTCGAACCCCCATGTTCCCTTCAGCAACCAAAGCCGGAGGCCATGCATGAATTTCGAAACTTACCAGCCGGTCGTGACACCTGTCCCGCCAGTCATACCCGTAGACGTGCGCGAGGATCAGATTATTCAGGCCTCACAGGCGGCCAGTGCAGCATTTGAAAAGATATCCGCCACGGCATTATTTGAGGTGGATACAGTCACTGATACTCAGAAGCGCATACTTGCGATCTTTCGCTGGTATTTTCTAGCGGCCTTTTGCACGCGCATGTTGTCTGGGGCAACGCATCGGCTGGATCATTTGACGATGCAAGTAGGCATGGATGTATACAGTGCGGTTGGTATGATTTTGTCCCGCGATGAGATCGAGTATTCGAGAAACCTGATTGAAAAAATGCCGGATTCTGCGGCTGATGCACGGATGAAGGCGATCGGTGCGCGGGGGCACAAGGCAGGTTGGATCGCGGCCAATCAATATAAACAGGGCAGAGGCATGCCCTTAGAGATCAAGGTCGCTCTGTCGGGTGCTTTGGCGGCTGTGGATCGTTTGAATTGAACAGCGGTCCCAATTTGACATGAATTTACAAGTGTAGGTGAATTTGCCTCGCAGCAGGCAGGCGCGCTCCTTTCGTTGAAGCTCAGGTCGAAGGGTGGAAATGCTGCCCATTCACAGTAGGGGATTGAAAACCGTACCAAATCACTACATTCACCCCTGATAGATCCAACAGGTTAATTCTACATGCCCCTTTCAAAAAGATTGCTAGCCTATGGCTCGGTTCCCGTGGTTGCGATTGTATGCTTTGCCGTTTGGTATACCAGTATCGGTTCCAAACCAGGTCCTGAGTTTGTCCGGCTGGATGGTGGAGAATTCCTGATGGGTTCGCAAAACTTTCAAGCGGAAGAGACTCCGGTCCATCCAGTGAATGTCAGGTCCTTTGACATTACGCGGACAGAAATTACAAACGACCAATTTGCGAAATTTGTCGAAGAAACCGGGTATCAGACAACGGCAGAGCGTGGCTTGTCGGCGGAGGATTTCCCGGGTCTGCCTGCAGATTTGCTTGAGCCTGGGTCGATGGTCTTCGCCCAGCCTAAGGAAGCGGTGTCGCTGAATAATCCCAACGCATGGTGGCGCTATGTCAAAGGTGCATGCTGGCAACACCCGGCAGGACCGGGCAGTTCGATTGCGGAACTGGGCGACCATCCGGTGGTGCATGTGTCACCCGAGGATGCCGCAGAATTTGCAGAGTGGATCGGAGGTCGTCTGCCGACCGAGGCCGAATGGGAATTTGCAGCTCGCGGCGGGATCGAAGGCGCCGACTACACCTGGGGTGACAGCTATGATCCCAGCAATGGGTGGAAGGCAAACACCTGGCAAGGACAGTTCCCAAGCGAAAACCTGGCTGACGATGGCCATGTCGGAACCGCACCCGTAGCTTCATATGTGGCCAATGGCTACGGCCTGTATGACATGGCGGGCAATGTCTGGGAGCACGTGGCCGACTGGTGGGTGCCGGGGCACATTCCTGGCGACCAAATTGATCCTACCGGCCCGGAAAAGGCCTTTGCCGCCCAGTTCGGTAGCGCATCGATGGGTGCAATGCGGTTGGTCAAAGGGGGCTCATGGCTTTGCGCGCCGAATTTCTGTCTGCGTTACCGACCTGCAGCGCGGCAGCCGGTTGAGATGTCGTTGGGCAGCAATCATGTCGGATTTCGCGTTGTCCGCGATGTAGACTAACCGCCGGGCATTCCGGTCATGCGGCGGGCTTATTCCGCCCCGTACCGGTGGCACAATCGATTCCAGAACATATCAAGCGCGGCAAATTTAACGCCCTTGCGACGGGCAGCGCATATGTTCCAGGTCAGAGGTTGCGTGGTTCGTATCTCTTTCAACATCCCCAATTTCAGGTGCTGATCAAAATCTTCCTTCATTCCTCCGGCAATCAGGTCTGCTCTGCAGGCCATATCGGCAACTAAAGAGAAATCGTCACTTTCGATCTGGGGCAATCGGTCAACAATATGCCAGGCTTTCTCGTCATTCCCCAGAGTGGCGGCAATGGCAGAGCGCCAGTGGCGATGCATATGCGCGGTTATAAACGGATGCCGAAACACCTCAGCGATTGAGACCGGAGTTGCCTGATGAATGGGATGGTCGGGGCGAGCGCAGAAGAAAACGGGTTCCTTTCGAACGACCTGAATGTCCAGATCGCTTAGGTTGGGCGTGTGCGTCAGATCGCAAACCGCCACGTCCAGGCGCCCTATCCGCAATGCTTCGAGGGGTTCCATGGTGGCCCGCACATCAACGCGGACGCGAAGATCTGGCCAGTTATCAAGCAGCTCTGCCAGAAGCGGCGTGATGATCGTCCGGGTCGTCAGGGGGCCGCAGCCGATATTCAGCACCTCCGGGCCGACCGAACGCAGCCGTTTGACTCCTGCTTCAAACTGGCTGGTCGCATTGTGCAGCGCGTCCAGAAGTTGCAGAAAGCGTTTCCCCGCCGGTCTGATGGTTGCGCCGCGGCCTGTCCGTTCGAATAGCGCCTGACCGGCATAAGTTTCTGCCTGGCCGATATAGCGTGAGAAACTTGCCGGAGAGGTTCCGATTGCATCCGCTGCCACGCGAAAGTTGCCGTGTCTGGCCAATGAGCGCACCGCATCTATGGCTTTGGAATCAATCATTTGCACCCTCGTTCCAATATTCAGAACGCTCATACCAAATGATGGAATGACCGTCTCTTTCTGTAGCCGGAAATGTCGTTTCCTGCGACATTATTGTCGACCGTGGCACGACGCCCCGGACTTCCCACATAACGGAGGATTCAATGGTTCCTTTAAGGAATATATTAGCTGTGCTTGGCGCTTCGGCGTTATCAACGACTGCAGCACTTGCCGATTCTGAGGATACACGCCCAAACGTTCTTATTCTAATCGCAGATGACATGGGGTTTTCCGATGTTGGCGCATTTGGCAGTGAAATCGAAACGCCCTCGATCGACCAACTGGCAGATGACGGTATGCTGTTCACCAATTTCCACGTCGGAGCGTCTTGCTCGCCCACTCGGACTATGCTGATCAGCGGTGTCGACAACCATCTCGCAGGCCTCGGCAATATGTTAGAGATTCAGGCCGATAACCAATTCGGCAAGCCTGGCTATGAAGGTCATTTGAACGACAAGGTTGTTGCGTTGCCGCGTCTGTTGCGCGACGCAGGATACCACACCTATATGACCGGCAAATGGCACCTAGGTCATGAGCCTGGCACGATCGCTTATGACCGCGGATTTGAGAAATCCTTTATGCTGGGCGAAAGCGGTGCGGATAACTGGGTCGAGCAGCCCTATGCCCCGTTCTATACGCGGGTGCACTATTACGAGGACGACAAGCTTGTCAGCCTGCCAACGGACGACTACTTCTCGTCGGATTTTTATACCCAAACGATGATCGATTACATCGACAGCAACCTGGATGACGGTAAACCATTTTTGGCCTGGGTCGGGTATCAGGCCGTCCATTACCCTCATCAGGCGCCAAAAGAATTCATCGACAAATATGACGGCGTTTATGACGAAGGGTTCGAGGCCCTGCGGGTTTCGCGTCTGGAAAAGCAGAAGGAACTTGGGCTGATCTCTCCGAATGTGGAATTGGACCCGGAGTTTGCGAAAACCTCTTATGAACCGTGGCAGATGCCGGATTGGGAAAAGCTTAACGACGAAGAAAAAGCATTTAACGCGCGACGGATGCAGACCTATGCCGGAATGCTGGACAATATGGATGTCAATATCGGCAGGATCCTGAGCTATCTGGATGAAAAAGGTATTGCGGACAACACCATCGTCATTTTCCTTGCGGATAACGGCCCGGATCCGAACCAGTTGCCGCTGTCTGAAGCCTATCGTGATTGGTACAAAGCCCATTACGACAAGGTCTATATCGAGGATTTTGACGGCGATTATTCGGATATGGGGCAGCAGGGTGTCTATGCTGATTACGGCCCTGGCTGGGCGGCAGCCGCAGCGGTTCCGGGCAGCTACTTTAAGACATTCTCGACCGAGGGTGGTTTGCGTGTCCCTTTGATCGTGAAATTCCCGGGTGTTGTCGAGCCCGGATCGCAAGTCGATAAATTTGCCTTTGTTCGCGATATCGTTCCAACACTTCTTGAAGTTGCCGGCGTAGACGTTCCCGGACCGGTCTATGACGGTCGCGAAATCTATACGCCAGACGGTATCAGTATGATGCCGGTCCTGAAGGGTGAGACGGAAACCGTGCGCGACGATAACAACCCGGTCGGATATGAGCTTGCAGGGTCCTCGGCAGTATTCCAGGGCAAATATAAACTGATGCAGAATCTGGCCCCTAAAGGCACAGGCGAATGGGAACTGTTTGATATCGAAGCTGATCCGTCGGAATTACACAATCTGGCGGACCAGATGCCCGAGCGTGTCGCAGCGATGCAGGCCTATTTTGAGGACTATGCAAAAAGGGTAAATCTTGTGCCTGTTCCAGAAGGCTATAACCCTCTGGAGCAGACGGTCGTCAACGCCAAGCGCAGTGGCGCGCATTAACTGAAATGTCATCGCGCCGTTTCGGGACGGAAACGGCGCGATGCGTATATTTGAAAAAGGGACTGTGCTGGTTGGTCCGCCGATAGATATGTGGCGCTACTGCGGGTGCAGCCACTGTTTGCCGCAAGCACACGCCCATGGAACAGGCCGGTGCATTGTTAGGAGGAGATGCGGGTTATTGCCCTGTGATTTCCGTGCAAGTTCCTTTGCCCCAACCGGTTCTACTACCAGAGGCAGAGAAATCGAACGTGCCTTTCTGGGGGTGGACGTTATAACTCAGCGTGTGATCCTCGCCGATATACAGGTAGGTCAAGGTATCGAGCCCCGGGAAAACATCGACCTCTTTGTCGATGTCACCGATCTTGATACGACCTTTATTTTGATCTTCATATTTGATCAGTTTCGCAGCCATTTCGGGATGCTGTTCGTCTGGCGACTGACATTCAAACACCCGCTCTTCTGCAAGCGCCGTGAAGGGCATAGATATAAGAAGAATGGCCAACTTTTTCATTTGATCTCACCTAGAGCAGATTCGTTTCGAACGCCGCAGCTAGGTGTGATTTCTGTCATAAATTTGCTGAAATTCTGGCCAGACTGTGCCTTGGGCACAACCAAAGAAAATATAGGTGTTGGACCGTCTGCAAAATCAAGATTCTAGCGTCTCGGCAAGAAGCCTGTGGCAAAGATCGCATCCCAGAACAGAATGCAGGTCGGCTCAACTGAGCATTGCATTCACTACCAATCAAATCTCTCATAAGTATCTGTTTCAATACAAGTAATATTTGCATCTCCGAGGGTTGAGATCGGCTCGTCCAGAACATCCACCTCTGGGGCATTGTCGGTCGAATGGATAGCATCCCAAGGCAGGGTTCCAGGAGTACTCGAGTGCAGCGCTTCGTAAGCCAGTTCTTCGTCCAAAGAAATCCCTGGGCTGACAGGGTCGTCACCGACGGTCAGGGCAAATGGGTTTTCCGAAGTGATGAGAGTGCCGGCGCTGTCTATGTCTGACACAACGATCTGACCATGAATTACGCCCTCGAAACCTACTGGCGGGGAAAGCTCCAGGTGGTTCAGGTTACAACCCGACAAATCCACCGGATCACCATTGGTGATCACCGAATGCTCACCACTGATTATCAGGGTATTTGCCGGTAACCCCTCCAGTGTAACACTCGCCTGATCAGACGCATGCGACACCTGGATGCCAACTTGGATCGCGTCGTCCTTGGGAACCGACAAACCGGGATCGGCCTGCATCACCTCACGGCCATGGGTATCCGGACCGTCCCATTCCAGCTTCAGCCCCACATGGCCGTGGTTCTCGACATATCGGACTTCGATGCCATAAGTCCCAGGCTCAAGTTTGACCTCTTCTGAATACGTGCGAAACCCATGTGGCTTATCTCCTGTGTTGGAGACATCATCTCCGTTTAAGTGCAGCGGAGGCGCAGCGGACACAGTTTCATGCGCAGCACAGCAAAAGGTGCTAGCCGCGTAAGACCTTGATACATTGTAGGGAAAGAATGGTGGGTGATGAGAGACTCGAACTCCCGACATCTTCGGTGTAAACGAAGCGCTCTACCAACTGAGCTAATCACCCGTGAGGCTGCATTTAGCCAAGCCGGCGCGCGGGCGCAAGAGGGTCTGGCACAATTTCTTTCACTGAATTTAGACAAGGCGGGCATCTGGGGTGATATCTCCGCCAACCGGGCTCTGATTTATCAGACTTTTTGAGGGATCACGAAATCTGAACCGGTCGTTTCGGATCAGGCACCTCCAAAATATCTTGGGTGTTGTAGCGGCTATGAATTGCCCGTTTCAAAGGTTCTTATTCACGATGCGTCCTATCGATGCTTGCGCGCCCCCCGCCGCCTCAGATATCCCCTGATGGAAC
This sequence comes from Ruegeria sp. CDSA241, assembly GCF_059611265.1. Classification (NCBI taxonomy): domain Bacteria; kingdom Pseudomonadati; phylum Pseudomonadota; class Alphaproteobacteria; order Rhodobacterales; family Roseobacteraceae; genus Ruegeria; species Ruegeria sp. CDSA241. The sequence continues at coordinate 13,114 of NZ_JBXWPF010000001.1, read as the reverse complement.
CTTAACCTACGAGACGGGAACAATATGACCCTGTCATCCGCAAGCCGTTTTCTGGCTGCTGCTATTGTTTTGGGTAGTTTGATATCGACTCCGCAGCGTGCAGAGGCCGACGATGTTTTGGTTTTTGCTGCTGCCAGTCTGAAAAATGCTCTGGATTCACTTGTACCGGGTTTTGAACGGCAAAGCGGTCAGGAGGTTGTCATATCGTATGCGGCGTCTTCTATACTGGCACGTCAAATTCAACAGGGCGCCCCGGCGGATGTGTATATTTCAGCCAACAGTGACTGGATGGATGTCCTTCAGGAGAATCGGCTGATTGATGCTGGATCGCGGGTTAACCTTTTGGGAAATGGGCTTGTCCTGATCGGTGGGCCGACGGCCGTTGAAATTGAGGGGCTTTCCCCGCAGACGGACATCTCAGCCGCTTTGTCAGGTGGGCATCTTGCGATGGCCCTGGTCGATGCCGTGCCTGCGGGAATTTACGGCAAAGCGGCGCTGCAAAACCTAGGTCTTTGGGATAGTGTTCAGCAGCAGGTGGCACAGACCGACAATGTACGCGCGGCTCTGGCTTTGGTTGCCGCGGGGGCTGCCCCCTTGGGTGTTGTCTACCGATCGGATGCCCAGGCCGAGGATCGGGTGCGGGTTGTGGCCTCTTTCCCTGCAAATCTTCACCCGGAAATTGTCTACCCGGCCGCTGTAACAACGCAAGCCTCAGCCGAGGCATATGCTTTCCTAAGCTACCTACAGACCGATGCAGCGATGGCAGTCTTTGCAGAGCAGGGATTTGCCCTGCCGGGCGACTAGCCGATGGGTTGGCTGGGACCGGAAGAACTTGAGGCGCTGAAATTGTCGCTGCGTGTCTCTTTCTGGGCAACGCTGGTTACTTTGCCCTTTGGTATATTCGTTGCCTATGCACTGGCGCGCTGGCGCTTTCCCGGACGACAAGTGTTGAATGGGTTGGTGCATTTGCCATTGATCCTGCCGCCGGTTGTTACGGGATATCTGCTGCTATTGACCTTTGGTATTCAGGGCCCGATTGGTGGACCTCTGGCGGGGCTTGGAATTGTCTTTGCGTTTCGCTGGACCGGCGCGGCGCTGGCCGCCGGGATCATGGCGTTTCCGCTGATGGTCCGTGCTATTCGCCTTTCGATCGAAGCCGTCGACCCTAAGCTCGAACAGGCCGGAGCCACGCTGGGTGCCTCGCGTCTGTGGGTTTTTGTCACCGTAACCTTGCCGATGATTCTGCCGGGGGTGATCGCCGGGACCATCCTTGCCTTTGCAAAAGCCATGGGTGAGTTCGGCGCGACGATCACCTTTGTTTCGAACATACCTGGACAGACACAGACGTTGCCATCGGCCGTTTATGCGTTTCTGCAGGTTCCGGGTGGTGAGGCGGCGGCGATGCGGCTAGTGGTGATATCGGTCATCATCGCGATGGGGGCGCTGCTGTTGTCAGAGTTTGTCGGTCGTCGCGCCGCGGCAAGGGTGTCGGGGACATGAGCCTTTCCGTCAATCTGCAACATGATCTGCCAGGTATTCAGTTGGATGCCAAATTTGATGCGCCTGCCGGGGTGACGGTTCTGTATGGAAGGTCCGGCGCCGGTAAGACGACAATCGTTAACGCTGTTGCGGGATTGCTGGAGCCCAAAGCTGGTCGCGTATCCGTGGACGGGTGGACGTTGTTCGATACGGAAAAGCGCCTTTGGCTGCCTCCGCATAAACGCCGCTTGGGGTATATTTTTCAGGAAGGACGGCTGTTCCCGCATCTGACAGTGCGCCAGAACCTGTCCTATGGACGCTGGTTTGCGCCCAAAAGCGTGCCGCGCGAAGACCTCGATAAGGTAATTGAGATGTTGGGGATCGGGCATCTTCTGGACCGTCGTCCACTGAGCTTGTCAGGTGGCGAGAAGCAGCGTGTTGCCATAGGCCGCGCCTTATTGGCCAGCCCGCGTCTGATCCTCGCGGATGAGCCTCTGGCCGCATTGGATGATGCACGGAAGGCCGAGATACTGCCCTATTTCGAACGGCTTCGGGATGAGATTTCGGTGCCGATCCTTTATGTGACCCACTCGGCAGCCGAAGTTGCCCGGCTGGCAACTTCTGTCGTTGCCCTGCAGGACGGCAAGGTGGTTCGGCAAGGCCCGGCTTCCGAAGTGATGGCTGATCCTTCTGTGGCCCCGCTCGGTGTCAGAGCCGTTGGTGCGGTGCTTCAGGTGCAGGTATCAGCTCACCATGCAGATGGGTTGACCGAGTTGGCAGCCGAAGAGGCGCGCCTATTTCTGCCGCGTATTCCCCATAGGGTCGGTGAAAGCCTGCGTATTCGCATCCCCGCACAAGAGGTGATCCTTGCCAGTAAGCGGCCCGAGGGCCTGTCAGCGCTGAATGTACTGGAGGGCAGGGTTGATACGATCCGAGCCGGGGAAGGCCCCGGTGCGATCGTCTCTGTCATTACACCTGCAGGGACTATTCTGGCTCGGATCACCCGACGTTCGGTTGAAGCCCTTGGGCTTGCTGCGGGTAAACCTTGCTTTGCGGTGATAAAAACCGTGGCGCTTGCGCCGCAGGATGTCGGTGGGCGGCTGCACTTTGAGAATTGAAACTGCGCTTTACGGAAAGAGTATCTGTTCTATGATTTCCCAAGGAAATCTTTTTTGCCCGGGGTCAAGCATCATGAAATACTTAATATCAACATGTGCTCTAACGCTGATGATGGTGCCTGCCATGGCCCAGGCTGTTGGGTTCGGGGTCGGTATAAACCCCGCATTCCGAACGACAGTGACACCACGTGACAATGGCGTTTACGAGGTCGCAACCAGCGGCAGCTCTGCGCCTGTGGCCTATTGGTGCGGGATCGGGGATTTTGCGATACGCACGCTTAGAACCAAATCGAACCAGCGTATTTACATAACCCGTGCCTATGACAAACAGACACGGACGGTGCAATTCTCGCTGACTGCGCCCGAAGGGGTTGATACGACGCCGGGCTATTCGGTTACTGTCAAACGCGTTGGCGAGAACATGTCAGCGGCATCGGCGCAGCGCTATTGCTCTGACAATTTCATGGATTTCGGGTTCTGAAACCCCGGAAGTAAAAAGCACCGCAGGGGCAGGTCAGGCGTTAGACCCATTTGGCCAAGGGCGGCAGGCTCATAAGCACTGCGTCCGGGTCGTGCCCGGTCTCTAGCCCGAATTTGGTTCCGCGGTCATAGACAAGGTTGTATTCGGCATAGAGCCCGCGATGAATCAGTTGGGTATCCTTATCGGCGGCGTCAAAGCTCTGTTGCCTGCGCTTTTCAACCAAAGGCAGAAAGGCTGGCAAGAAGGCCCGCCCGATATCCTGTGTCAGGGCAAAGTCCGATGACCAGTCTCCGGTGCAATAGTCATCCAGAAAGATACCGCCGACACCGCGGGCGCGCTTGCGGTGCGGGATAAAGAAATACTCGTCGGCCCACTCTTTCAAACGCGGATAGTGGCCCGGTCCGTGGGGATCCAGATGGGCCTTCTGGGTTGCGTGGAAATGGGCAGTGTCTTCGTCATATTCGATACAGGGGTTCAGGTCTGATCCGCCGCCGAACCACCAGGCGTGAGGTGTCCAGAACATGCGCGTATTCATGTGAACAGCGGGAGCGTGCGGGTTCTGCATATGGGCAACCAGGCTGATACCCGAGGCCCAGAACCGCGGGTCCTCGGTCATTCCGGGAATGCCTTTTCGGGCAGCCATTGCCTGTTGCGCCCGTTCCCCGAGCTGGCCGAATACTGTCGAGACATTGACGCCGACTTTCTCGAACACGCGGCCGCCGCGCATCACGGACATCAAACCGCCACCGGCGTCCGCCCCGTCATCCGAATGCCGTTTGGTCTCTTTGACTTCGAAGCGACCGGGTTGAGCATCGGAAAAAGGTCCGGTGTCGTGGGAATCCTCAAGCTGCTCAAAAGCGTTTACGATTTCATTGCGCAAGTCACGAAACCAGGCTGCGGCGGTGGCTTTTTCAGTATCGAACATCTGTTTAATGGGCCGGGGCTGCGACGGGGTCCAGCAAAGTGCGTCCACCGTCAATGGTTAGGATTTGTCCAGTGATGAAACCTGCGGCGTCCGAGGCAAGGTACTGTGCGGTTTCGGCCAGTTCGTTTGGCGCGGCAATCCGGGAAAGGGGTGTGTGCTTTTCGATATCATCCCGAAATGTGCGATTTTCCTTGAGCGTGGATTGCAGCGAAGCGCTCATCACCGATCCCAGCGCGATCGAGTTCACGCGGATGCGGTTTGGGGCAAGGGCAACGGCCAGGGATCGGGTCAACTGATCAAGCGCTGCTGTAGACACCGAATAGGCCATCAGATCGGGATGGGTGCGACGGGCAGCAATCGAAGATAAGTTGATGATGGATCCCGCAGGGTTTTCGTTTTCATCATCACCGGATTGCTTGATCATCCGTTTGGCAACTAGTTGGCTCAGTCGCAAGGCCGGCATCAGGTTCTGGTTCAACAAGGTGCGGACCGAGTCGTCTTCCATGTCCAATGGATCAGACGGAATAACCTGGCGCGAGCCATTTATCAGGATGTCGACCTGTTCGAAAGCGTCAATCGTGGCCGAAAGCAGGTTCGCAATCGTCAGCTTTTCACGCAGATCCCCGGCGAAGAAACGGATGTTGCTGTCATCTGCCTGCTCGCCCAGTTCATTGGCCAGTCGTTTTTCATCCATGTCGGCGAACATGACATTGGCCCCGGCATCCGCGAAGTGACGTCCGATGGCCAATCCGACACCATTTGCACCACCTGTGACGATCGCGGTCTTGCCGGCTATGGAAAAGGACATGCGTGTTCTCCTGATGTGCGGTGCAGGTTAGCGGGTATCACCGCCGAGGGCGAGAGGCGTGGAAGACTTTGAAACGATTGTCCCCGGTCACTTCCTTCATCTGCGCGAAGGCCTCGTTCAGCGTAATTTCATAGGGTAGGTGTCGATTGGCGACCATCCAAAGGGAACCGCCCCGTGTCAGACTGCGCGCAGCAGATTTGATGAATCCCTGACCCAACGTGGGATCAGCACTGCGCGATGTGTGAAACGGCGGGTTCATAATGACCGTATCCAGCGGCTCAGGCGCGCGCCAGGTGACCGCGTCGGCCCAGTGGAACTGTGCACGGTCGTCTTTTACATTTGCACGAGCACATTGCAGGGCGATGTGATCGGCCTCGACCAGATGCAATTCCTGCAGCCCCTTTGCACCCATTAGCCCTGTGGATAGGTATCCCCAGCCAGCCCCCAGATCGGCGATCCGACCGCCCAGTTTTTCAGGCAGGGCGGCAAGCAGCATTACTGAGGCCGGGTCGACCCCGTCTGCAGAAAATACTCCGGGCGCTGTCTGAAATCCGTCGGCGGATTGGGTGGCGGGTGCGGCCCAGTCCTCGAACGCGTTTACGTCGGACTGGAACCAAAAGATCTTGCCATGTGCTTTTGCGATGGGCCCCTGCACGGTTACGCGTTTGCGAATATCCTTCAACAGGCTGTCGACGCCATTTGTCTTGGCGCCATCAATCACAACCAACCCGTCCGCGCGCTGGCAGGCCTGATGCACAAGGCTGCGGGCCAAGGCCTTGGCGCGGGGCAGGAACACGATTGCATCCTGGCACGGGTCATCAGCCTCGGGCGTGGCCGTGAACCCATGGTCTGCAAAATGGTCGTGAAACGGCTTGAAGGGCTGAACCACTTGCGTCTCTGAGGCCAGCCCAGAGAGGTCTTCCTCGGGCGTTGGCCCAATCACGGACAGGGGTTGCGCGATTTCAAGGCCGCTTTGCAAGGCAAGGTCTAGGCGAGGGGACATTGGCAATTCCGAAAAGAGGTCAGGCGTCGCCTTACTCTTCGCGTTCCATAGTGCACTGCAGGGGGTGTTGATGGCGGCGAGCAAAATCCATGACTTGCCCGACCTTGGTTTCGGCAATCTCATGACTGAAGACACCAACAACGGCGACGCCCTTCTTGTGGACGGTTAGCATGATCTCGAACGCCTCTGCGTGGGTCATGCCGAAAAAACGTTCCAATACGTGAACGACAAACTCCATCGGGGTGTAGTCGTCATTCAAAAGCAGCACTTTGTACAGCGGCGGGCGTTTGGTCTTGGGGCGCGTCTGTACCAGGATCGACGAATCTGCATCGTCGTCCGGTTTGTCAGACATCATCCATTGGTTCTCAAACATTAGGCGCAAACGTCCGATTCAGGCTTCGGTTTATCTGTGCGCTTATATAACGTCCAATGCGTCAGATAAAAGAGCCAGCAGGACGTTATCCAAATGGGCGAAAAACTAACCACAATCGGGTTCGATGCCGATGACACGCTGTGGCACAACGAACGGTTCTTTCAGCTGACGCAGGCACATTTTGTCGACCTGCTATCAGATCATGCCGAATCGGATCACCTGAAGGACCGATTGCTGGCTGCCGAAAAACGCAATATCCGGCATTATGGGTATGGAATCAAAGGCTTCACCCTCTCCATGATCGAAACGGCGATCGAAGTGACCGAAGACCGTGTTCCTGCAGGGGTCATTCGCCAACTGATCGAAGCGGGGCAAGAGATGTTGGCCCATCCGATCGAGCTGTTGCCCTATGCCCGGCAGGCCATCGAAAGCGCTGCCGACACCCACCGCGTAATTCTTATCACCAAGGGCGATCTGATAGACCAGGAACGCAAACTTGCGCAGTCCGGTTTGGGCGATCTGTTCGACGGGGTCGAGATCGTGTCTGAAAAGACCCCGGAAATCTATCGCCAAATCTTCGCGCAGCATGGCGAGGGGCCCGCTGCGGCTATGATGGTCGGAAATTCGATGCGGTCCGATGTGGTTGCTCCGATTCAGGCCGGATGCTGGGGCGTATACGTGCCGCATGGGCTGGTCTGGGAGATCGAGCAGGCCGACGTGCCGGCCGACAGTTCCAGATACCACGAATTGCCCGATCTTGGTGGATTGACGGCGCTTGTTCGCTCTTTGAGTTGATGTTGCCATTTGGTCGCAGTTTCCGAAAATAGGGGCCGGCCGACGACACAGTCTTGACGAAATGGCAGGTTTAGCGGTGCGCCGCCGTTCGCACCGCCACATCTAGTGGGTCTTTGACATACGCTGAAAGCGCTAAAGTTATGAGCTTTCGGTTTCTTTCGCGGGGGTGCTGTGCTACGCTGATGGGTAATAAAATAAATAGTAGCTGACCGGGAAAACCCGGCGGCCTGAGGTAGACAGAGGCAAAAATCGTGCAGGTACGGCGGACAGTTCCGGCCCCTATGGGCGTATTCCTTGCAGCATTCCTGTTGTTGTTTTCCTTCGCTCCGGCGCAGGGCATTGCTGCCCCATATGCGGCGATGGTGATCGACGCGCGAACGGGCGAAGTGCTGCATTCCCGAAACGCCGATACACGCCTCCATCCGGCCTCGTTAACCAAAATGATGACACTGTACATCGCATTTGAAGCGGTTCGGAACGGCGAAATCACTCTCGATACGCAGGTGACCATCACCAAAAAGGCTTCCTCTGAACCGCCTTCAAAGCTGGGTTTACGTTCGGGGCAGAAAATTGCTTTCCGCTATTTGATCCGTGCTGCGGCGGTGAAGTCGGCCAATGACGCTGCCACTGCCATTGGTGTCGCCCTCAGCGGGTCCGAGGCTGCCTTTGCGCGCCGCATGACACGTACCGCCAAGGCGATGGGAATGAGCCGTACAACCTTTAAGAACGCACATGGTCTGACCGAGGCCGGACATCTGTCGACCGCACGGGACATGACCACGCTGGGACGGCATCTGCTGTATGATTACCCGCAATATTACAACCTGTTTTCGCGCCAATCCACGAATGCGGGGATCAAAACCGTTCCCAATACGAACCGTCGCCTGCTAGCGGCCTATCGCGGTGCGGATGGGATCAAGACGGGCTATACCCGTGCAGCTGGGTTCAATCTGGTTGCCTCGGCCAAGCGCAAGGACGAACGGATCATCGCGACTGTCTTTGGTGGCAAATCCGGCGCATCGCGCAATGCCAAAGTAGCCGAGCTGTTGGACATGGGTTTCCGCCGCGCCCCGTCGCGCGCGCCGATCCGCAAACCAGCCCGGCCGGCCTATGCCGGTAATGCAGGTTTGAATGCGAAAGTCGCCAGCGTAAGCGGCGCGCCCACCAGAAGCCTGCGACCGGTTCTTCGACCCCAGCGGGGGAGTACCGTTCTAGTGGCGAACAATGTCGCCGCAACCGCAGCCAAGAACGACGCGCGGATTCAGGACGGTATCGCCGCAGCCATCGCCTCGGCCGGTGTAGAGACGCCGACCGAAGGAACGACGCGCCCGACGGTCCGCACGGATGATCTAGTGCTGGCCTCGGCAGAACAGCCCGAGCCAGAGCAGGAAATCGTCACACGCTTGTCGACCTCTGGCGGTCATTTGTGGGGCGTGAATGTGGGGCGCTATACGACCCGGTACGAGGCTGAAAAGGTTCTACTGAAAACGGCCCTGTCGGAAATGACTACATTGGAAGGCACGCTGCGCAAGGTCAATCAAAACTCACGCGGGTTCGACGCGACGTTCCAGGGCATGACCCGAGAGCAAGCCGATCTGGCCTGCCGCAGACTTCAGGCCCGCAATGTCACCTGTTTCATGATCGGGCCGTCATAAGACCCGACATATACTCTCCTGGATGGGTCTGGCCACGGAATTCCGTGGCCCTTTTTTTCTGAGCGAGCGTGCCGTAGTAGGTGGCAGGGGTCAGGTCAGTCGAATACGTGGCCGTGCTGATATTGCTCATCCTGACCGGCGGCCGCAGTCAGGGCCGCGACGTTATCTTTGGTAAAGAACCCATCATACTTATGACAGCGCTCTATATACTCGGTGATCAGCAGAGTGTTCTTCGAATGTTTTGAGAAAATCTGCTTGAGGTTCGGATCGTCTTTGCACTCTCCAACCACATGGGCCAGGAATGGCACCCCCTGGTCTTTCAGAGTGTTCACAACGAAATCCACATTCTTTTCGCCCGCACCGTGATCGCCGTCCAGAATCTCGATCGCCATGTGATGCAGCCGACGTCCGAAATTGCGGACGAAATCCTCGGTTGGCATGGGCCGTTTGGCAAAAGAGTTTACAAACGAAGGCGTATTATTGGCTGTAAATACCTTAGCCGGGGATTTCTTGTCATCATTCACACTGGCATTGCGGTTCACATTGGTCGACGAATTCATGTCGAAAATGTTATACGCCCCCCAGAAATAGTAGGGCACCATCGTCAGAAATTCGAGGATCGCATCCTCGCGCTCACCAGCCAGAACGCGTGTCGCCAGATGGTCGATGCCCAACATCAGTGAAGAGATATTGCTATCGGCACCAAAGGCAGCAGCCTCATCCAGTCGCGCTTGTTCTGCGCTGCTGAGCAATACCCTGTCGCCCAGACCCAAACTGTCGGTATCGTTGAAATCCAGCGTTGAATAACCGACCCGGTTGCAGGTGAAATCAGAAGGGGTGGTGAACCGAAGGCCCTTTAGCGTGTAAAACGGGTTCTCGGTGTCGCCGGAATATTCGAACCGGATATTCTGATCCTCCAGCGTTTTGGTCAGCGTGTTCAGGTCAGTGGCGCCAAACACTTCGCCAACATAGCGCGTTTGCGGCGTGTTTCGTGCCAACGGGTACATGCGGTTGATGCGCGGGATGAAGTCTTCGAATGTCGGGCTAAGCGGAGCCATCACGATGAGCGCCGGGTAGTTCAGGTGTGAATGCAGGACCGAGTATTTATGCGTCCGTCCAAGATAGCTGGCCGTGTGACGGTATGGCGACATCACATATAGCTCGACCAGAGTGTCGAAAAGAACGTCAGTTTCGACCTGAAGCACGACAGCGCGCATGGGCCCAACCTGCTGGGCGACACCAGAGCTGGCACGGCGTTCGTAAATTTTTGGCAAATACTCGTTGAAGAAGTCCGAATTCTTCTTGTCGCCGCGTGGTTCGTAAGACGCTAAATCAAAAGACATAAAGTTACTCCTTGCCCAGACTAGGCAAACCAGGTGCGGTTCGTTGCCGGGATTGTGGTATTCAGAACATATGCTTGCTGACATGCTAGGGAGGGAATTCAGCCTCGGCAACAGTCTGAGTACGGGCGGACGCATTGCACCCGCGGGATTACCGCAGGAACTTTGTCACCTCGACACCGCCCGCGATCAGGTTTTCGCGGACCGAATGCGCAATCTGAACGGCGGTTGGTCCATCCCCGTGCAGGCAGATCGTGTCGATCGCGGTATTAAGCCTTTTGCCGGTTTCGGTAATGATGGCCCCTTCGCTGACCATTTCCAGAATTCGAGGCCCTGCAATTTCGGGGTCGTGGATGACGGCGCCGGGCAAGCTTCGGTCGACCAGAGTGCCATCGTCGTTATAGGCGCGGTCGGCAAAGATCTCGCCGACCCACTTGCAGCCCAATTCCCGAACGGCTTCTTCCTGCTTGGTGACGGCCAGCACCATGATGATGATATCTGGGTTCACGTCCAGCGCGCCCTGATAACAGGCCCGCGCCATGTCGATATCGACCGAACACATGTTGGACAATGCACCGTGCAGCTTCAGATGCCGGACCTGCGTTCCAACGGCGTTTGCCATACCGATCGCCGATCCCAACTGATACCGAACAAGATTTCGCAGGCTATCGTGGGGTATTTTCATATTGCGGCGGCCAAATCCCTGTAGGTCAGGAAAGCCGGGATGCGCGCCAATGCCGACACCGTTTTCCGCAGCCAGGGTCATCGTTTGCGCCATGACGTCCGGATCGCCCGCGTGAACGCCACAGGCAATGTTGGCCGAAGTGATAATCCGCAACAGGCTTTTGTCATCGCCCATGCTCCAGGGGCCAAAGCTTTCCCCCATATCGGCATTAAGATCTACGCTGGGCATCGGCAAACTCCTTAGTCTGTGGCAGAGATCATTCCGCTGACCAGTTGATAAGATAGCAGGTCAGCAATGTCATGAGGATCACGGATCAGCGGTTCGACCTTGGATGGCAAGTTGGCCAGTTCTTTTTGAAAAGCCGCCTGCAGGGAAATGGCCTCGTCCATTTCGACCAGCCTGAACTGAAGCTGTACGCCCGCCGGGGTTTGCGCAGCCCGCGGCAGGTCACAGGGAAGGACGGTCGCAATTCTGGGATACCCGCCGGTTGTCTGACACTCGGGCAGCAGAATAAAGGGATTGCCAGTGCCGGTCATCTGAATGTCGCCGGGGGCGATGACCTCGGACAATATGTTCAGCTGCCCCTTTGCGGCGAAACCCTCTCCGTCGCCTTCCAGCTGCATTCCCATGCGATTTGCGCGGGACCCGCGAGTGAATGTCGTGCGCAAAAAGCGGTCCAGCGTTTGCCGGTCGAACAGTTCGGTCTGAAAACTGGCCACAACCCGCAGCGAACCGCCCGAGAACCGATCTTCAGCGCGCAACTTCTGTCCTGCCTGCTGTGACGCTGCCCCGGCGGATAAGCTGTCTCCGGCCTGTAGGGCGCGCCCGATTTTGGCAGTAAGGTGAGTTGAGCGGGATCCCAGAAACTCCTGCACCTCAATACCGCCGCCCAGGTGCAAATATCCATAGGTTCCCCGTGTGGCGGCCCCGACTATCACCCGCTGTCCGGTCTCAAGGCGGTAAGAGGCATTCCACGAAATGGCAGCGCCATCAATACTGGCCTGCATCGGTGCGCCCGTCAGTGCAATCTGTATGGGATGAGTGGCCTCAAACTCACCGCCCATTCCGGCCATTTCAAGCGCGGCAAGTTTAGGACTTTGCCTCAACAATGCGGCGCCTTCGTGCAGGGCCAGTAAATCTGCTGCGCCAGATCGGGAAAGCCCTTGATCCAGATATCCGTGGCGGCCTTGGTCCTGTATTGTACAAGCAGGCCCTATGCGCAGGACAGACAGGCTCAAACCGCGATCTCCTGACAGGTCGCGCCGCCTGATCCATCAACGTCATTGGCGCGTATCGCCTCTAATTCCTCACGCGTGACTGACACGAACTGCATTTCGTCGCCGGGTTTCAGGGCAAAGCTGTTCTGTGCTTCAGGACGAAAACAGCGAAAAGCGGTTTGGCCAATATGTCGCCACCCGGTTGGTGTGGGTCCCGAGAAAAGGACAAATTGCGAAATCGCCAATACCAAAGCGCCCTCGGGCACCATCGGGGTCAACTTCTTGAGGCGCGGTATGTTGAACTCAGGGCCGAGCGGGCCAAGATATGGCTGACCGGGAGCAAATCCGATCGTCAGGACGCGGACGGTTGTGGCGCTCAATCGATGAACGGCTTCATCGGGGGACAGCCTGGCCGCAGCCGCAGCCTCATCTAATTGAGGGGCAAGCGCGCCGCCATAAACCGTGGGGACACTCCATAACCTGCGCCCCTGGGGGAGGGGCGCTTTGTACCAATCCTGCCGCCGCAACAGCTGCTCGACCCGGTCGCGAAGGTTTGCGTGGGCAAACTGGGATGGTTCAAATCGGATATAAGTCGACGCCAGCGTCGCAGAGGTTTCAATGACACCTTCCCACCGTTCAGAATCCACCGCAGCTCGAAACGCCAATGCTGCCCGGTTCGATGGCTCGGCCATGGTTTCGGCGAAAGAGACCAGCAGGCCGTCAAAGCCGACGGTGCATATGCGTGGGAAGATGGCGGCGTGTGTTCGTGTCATCTCGCTGCGTGCCAGTATGTAACTAGTCAGGTGACCTGAACGCAATCCAGAGCGTTTCGCAAGAGAGGGTGCAAAGTATTTGCCGGTGCATCCCCGTTTCAGACCGCGTGCAGGCAAATTCCGACTCGGTGCGGGTGTGTTTCATACCGGGCGACTCATACGAGTCTTGTAGTAGACGTGGGGAGCTCAACAATATGTTGATATCGGGCATAGCTCGTACGGAAAGCAGTGTGGATACCTTAGGCGTGATAATGGGCTTTCCTGGGTGCATCGGTCGAATTTATCACCTTAATTATCAGAATTTATTGAGTAAAATAAGAAAGTGCAAAAAAGTTGCTCAGGGCGTGATTTTCTGCTTGCGGTGTATGTTTGTAATGCTTAGAACCCCCTTCACCGGCGCTGCTGAGGCGCTTGTGACACACTGGAGAGACGGTGGGACGGGCTGGAGAGACGGCCGGACGC